>JAKFVC010000312.1 GCA_021732415.1 Planctomycetaceae bacterium | reverse complement strand
CCCCTCTCCCCGGAGTACCAGGGCGAGGGGAGCCACTGTCGCTGCGCTCCATCGTTCGAAGATGCATTTCCAATCGTCAATTGGTCATTCGTCGTTCCTCCCCCACTTCACCATTTGGCACATCTCATACCAACCCCATGAGTATGCTAAAGAACTCGTCTTGCTGAGATCTTAAGATTCGGTTATTCCTACCGTCCCTCGGACCGCCGGGGGTGAGTTGGCTCGACAAAATCTAGAGGAAATCCAAGTCAGCAAACTGGGATTTCGGAAAAGATTCTGGCCAGGAAGTGACCTGCCGTTAAACACTTCCGGCCCGCAGACTGAGCCTGCCCACTGCAAAGAACTCTAACAAAACCTCTGCGTCATGTCAGAACCGCTTGAAAGACAGCAGTCCAGACATTCACACAACCGGTTTTGTTAGGAAGTCTAAGTAGAACCGTCGTCGGGCGTTCGCCCACCTTCCGATATCCACAAACCTCAATCCCCCACAGAGCTTATGATCGGTGTCCCCAATGACACCCGCGAGCCTGCCGTAATTCACCCTCGAACGGGCATCCGTTCGGGCTGGTGGGGATTGGCATTGGCGCTGACCGGGCTGATGTGGTGTGCGGCTCCGCCTCTCGGCTGGAGATCGATCGCCTTCGCCCAGCCCGACGATGCCGATGCCAATGAGGCGCGTCAACGCAACACTCCCAAACGACCTGTCTTCGGTGAGGACAATCCCGAACCCTGGCAAGTGATCACCAGCCCCCAAGAGGCGGAATCGGATACTCCGATTGCCAAGATCCTGGTCGAGGGAAATATCTCCATTCCCGACGCCAGCATCTTGAAGATCATCAAGACGCGCCGCGGACGTCCGGCCACTTCCAAAGGTGTCCGCGACGACGTCCGCGCCCTGTTCGAAACCCGCTGGTTTACCGAAGTGACGCCCATCTATCGCAAGACGGATGACGGTATCGTGCTGGTATTCCGGGTCTTCGAACGGCCGATCCTCGAGAAGATCACCTACATCGGCAACAACAAGATCAAGACCCGCTATCTCGAAGGGGTCACCGGCCTGCGTAAGGGGGGTGCCTTCAGTGCGCAATCCAACAAAGACGCGGTCCGGGGTATCGAGCGTTACTACGTGGAGAAGGGTTTTCACTTCGCCACGGTGACTCTGGAAAAGGGGCAATCGGAAGATGATCGCGAAGCGGTCTTCCGCATCGATGAAGGTGCCAAGACCGTCGTCACGGGCCGCGCATTCGAGGGCAATTCCTTCTTCAGTGCCAGTCTGCTGACGACGAAGCTGAAGACATCCATTCGGATCATCCCCTATTTCGGCGGCAAGTATAATCCGTCGGACCTGACTGATGACGTCGCCGCCTTGCGTGAGTACTACAACAAGCTCGGGTTCTTCGATGTGAAGATCAACGCGAAACCGGAATTCAGTCCGGATAAATCCACCGTCAAGATGCGTTATTCCATCGTCGAGGGAACGCGCTTCAAGGTCAGTAAGATTTTGGTGCAAGGCAACCAGGTCCTGTCTGAAGACACCCTCCGCAAGGACTTCACTCTGGCGGAGAACGAATACTACAACCAGGACAAGTTGACGCGCGATGTGGATAAGATGACCAGCAAATACGGCGAACTGGGCCGGCTGTTTGCGGAAGTCAACGCGGTGCAACTCTTCCCGCAGGATCAACCGGGAATCGTCGAAGTCCGCTATCGAATTGATGAAGATAAGGTCTATCGCGTCCGCCGCATTGATCCGATTATCAACGGCGGCAGCGGGTCCATGTCGCACACCAAAGACACCGTTGTCTTGAACTCGATGTTCGTTGCCCCCGGTGATCTCGCGAACAAAACGCTGATCGACAAAAGCCGCCGCCGCATCCAGGGCATCGGGATTTTCGACAGCAACCATCAGGCGGGCACAGCCCCAAAGATTGATATTCGTCCGGTCCAGAATATGGGCAACCGCCCCAGCTCCGGCTCGATCGCGTCGCGTGGCCAAGGGTACGACGAGGAAGACAACCCCAACAACACGAACGACGAGGCTCCGGTCCGCCGCACTTCGAAACCAGTGACCTCGGACTATCCGTTCCCGATCTTCGAACGAGACACGCCGCCGAAAAAGGCCAAAGATCCGGAACAAGAAGAATACGACGAACTGCAATCGCGGCTGAGTACTCGCGAGACTCTGCAGCGCTTGTTCAACGAACCAGTCGAAACCCAGGCCGACCCGGAAGCGGAAGAAGCCGAACGAGAAACGGTCATTCGTGCCCAGGGTCCCGCGCTGGATTTGGGCCGCCCCGCTCAGAATCCCTTGTTCAATAACTCGCCTCAAGGCGATCCTTATGGGAATCCGAACGCGTACCCTTCGCCCGACGCGCCGGGGTGGGTCGATTTGTATCCTCAAGTGACTGAAACTCAGACCGGCCGCATCAGCTTTGGTGTCGGTATCAATAGCGATGCCGGCTTCCTGGGAAATGCGATCATCGATGAATCCAACTTCGATATCACTCGCGTGCCGACCAGTTTCCGCGACATCATGAACGGCACCGCCTTCCGCGGTGGCGGTCAACAGTTCCGGTTGGAAGCGGTACCCGGTAATCAGGTCAGCCGCTACATGGCCAGCTGGCGCGATCCGTTCTTCCTCGATACGAACTTCAGCCTCAGCACCAGCGCCTTCTACTACACACGTATCTTCCAGTTCTGGAATGAAACGCGTACTGGCGGCAAGATCACGGTCGGCCGGCAGATCAACAACTTCCTGTCCGGACAGTTTTCGCTCCGGTTGGAAGATGTGGACGTGTATGGTCAACCCAGCAATTCACCAGCCCTGCTGACCCAGGCGCTGGGACACAGTCTGTTGTCGACCGCCCGCGTGGGAATGATTCACGATACCCGTGACAGTGCGTTTCTGCCGACCGAAGGTCACTACCTGGAAGCGGCCTACGAGCAGGCGTTTGGCGACTTCAGCTATCCCCGCGTGGACCTGACCGCTCGTCAGTACCGCACGATGTATCAACGCCCCGACGGAGAAGGCCGGCACATCCTGGCATTGAATGCCCAGATGTCCTACACGGGTGACGACACCCCGATCTACGAACGCCTGTTTGCCGGTGGTTTTTCCAGCTTCCGCGGCTTCCAGTTCCGCGGCGTGACGCCGGTAGAGAACGGAGTCGGCGTCGGTGGTCAGTGGCTGGCCTTGGGAAGTGCCGAATACATCTTCCCGCTGACGGCTTCAGAAGCGGTTCGCGGCGTGGTCTTCACCGACTTCGGTACGGTCGAAGACACGGTCGCCTTCCACGACTTCCGTGCGAGTGCCGGCTTCGGCTTGCGTGTGACGATCCCCGCCATGGGCCCGATGCCGATCGCCCTGGACCTGGGCTTCCCGATCGCCAAGCAGCAAGACGACCAACTGCGCATGTTTAGCTTCTACGTGGGCTTCCTGCGGTAAGCTGCCGCTTGCGTGAAGTCAATGCTTCTGTCCCGCCATTCTCTGGCGAACCTGTGTTACACTCCGGGTGTCTCTACTGTCTTAGAATCACGTGGGAACAGTTGTTCCCAGACGCTCGACGGAGACCCTGACGATGAACACGACTCAACTGCGAAAACTCGGTGTGCCCGAAAACTGCATCACTCCGGCCATTCAAGCCATCCAGCTGGTGGCCAAGGCCGGCCGTATGAAGGGGACCGGTCTGCGCCAGCAAATCCGCGAAATCGTCGAGCAACCCGAACTGCATACCGGCGATGCCGACTTTGGTGCGTTTGCTCAAAGCTTGATCACCGATAAAGAATTTATCGTGCACGATCCCATCACGTACCAGACGTGGGGAACGGATATCGATCCCGGTGCGCACGCTCAAATGCGTCAAGCCTGCACGGTGCCGGTGGCGGTCGGTGCGGCCCTGATGCCCGACGCGCATATCGGATACGGTCTGCCGATCGGCGGAGTCCTGGCGTGTGATAACGCCGTGATTCCTTACGCAGTGGGTGTGGATATCGCCTGCCGCATGAAGCTATCGATCCTCGACCTGCCGGCCGAAACTCTGAAGACCAAGTCTCAGCAGTACGAGCACGCCCTGGAAAAAGGAACGGCGTTCGGCGTGGGTTCGGCCCATGAGAAGCCGCAGGATCATGCCGTCATGGATGAAGACTGGTCCGTGACCAAGGTGACTCGCGAGTACCGCGATAAGGCGTGGAAGCAACTCGGATCGTCGGGATCGGGAAACCATTTCGTCGAATTCGGAGTGCTGACGCTGGATCAGCGCGATGAGGATCTCGGACTGGACGCTGGAGAATACGTATCGCTCCTGAGCCATAGCGGAAGCCGTGGAACGGGTGCGGCCGTGTGCAGCGTCTACTCGAGCATTGCTCAAGCACGCTTGCCGTCACGGTACACGGAACTCGGCCGGTTGGGCTGGCTGGGTCTCGATACCGAAGCGGGACAAGAATACTGGGCAGCGATGAACCTGATGGGTGAGTACGCGGCTGCGAACCATGCCGTAATTCATCGATTGGTTTCCAAGCTGGTCGGGGCGAAGGTCCTGGCCGGAGTGGAAAATCACCACAACTTTGCGTGGAAGGAAATTCATAACGGCCGCGAAGTCATCGTGCATCGTAAGGGGGCGACCCCGGCCGGTGCAGGGGTCCTGGGAGTGATCCCCGGATCGATGGCCAGCCCGGCGTTCGTAGTTCGCGGAAAGGGAAACGAAGCCAGCCTGCTGTCCGCATCACACGGTGCGGGACGCTGCATGTCGCGCACGAAAGCCCGCGATACCTACAACTGGAAGTCGGTGAAGAACGACCTGGCCGCGAAGGGAGTCAAGGTCCTGTCCGCCGGAGCCGACGAAGTCCCCTACGTCTACAAAGACATTTTCTCAGTGATGCAAGCCCAGACAGACTTGGTAGATACGATCGCCCGGTTTGATCCAAAAATCGTGAAAATGTCCGACGACGGCCAGTCAGAGGATTAGGAAACGCTCCATCCCTCCAGTGACCTAGACGAGCCGGGCGGCGTAAACCCCCGGATTCGTTTTTGATCCAGATTTGGAAACACAGAGGCACAGAGGACACAGAGAGATGGATTCCTCTGTGTCCTCTGTGCCTCTGTGTTTTTATCTTCGCGTCCTTCGTGACCTTCTGTTCAAAACTCTTAAACAGAAGGACACGAAAGAAAGAAGGACGAAGAATCCGGGGGCTTACGCCGCCCGGCTCGCCTAGATTCTGATTTTATGTCGCCAGCAAGCTGATTTTATGTCGCCAAAACCTGAACAGGTGCGACCAAAACACCCCCTTCGGTATCAACAACCCCAGCAATTCGCTAAGATAGCGGTTTTGAGTCTGCCGGAGTGTGCGTGATGTCGGTCCCCAAAGTGGCCATTGTTGGCCGTCCCAATGTCGGTAAAAGTTCTCTGCTCAACTGGTTGACTCGACGCCGAATCTCGGTCGTCGATCCCGCTGCTGGTGTGACTCGGGATCGTGTTACGTTCACGATGCACGAGCAGGACCGCTACTTCGAACTGGTCGATACCGGCGGTATCGGCATCGTTGATTCGGATGATCTCTCCGAGGACATCGAACGTCAGATCCAAAAAGGGATCGACGACGCGACCATCATCTTGTTTGTCGTCGACGGCAAGACCGGTGTCGTCCCCTTGGATATCCAAGTCGCGACACGACTTCGCGGCATCAAGAAACCGATGCTGATCGTTGTCAATAAATGCGACTCGCCCAAGCAGGATCTCGACATTGCGGAGTTCTATAAACTCGCCAAGGCCGAAATTGTCTGCACGAGCGTGCTCGGCGAACGAAATCGCGACGAGTTGATCGAGGGGATCCTCGGGCTGCTCCCGCCGCTCAGCCAGGAAGAACGAACCGAAGGGGACGAACGCGCCGAGCTGCCCGAGTTGAAGCTGGCGATCGTCGGTCGCCGGAACGTCGGCAAGAGTACGTTCATCAACGCCCTGGCTCAGACCGAACGAATGATTGTCAGCGAAATCGCCGGCACGACGCGCGACAGCGTCGACGTCCGGTTTGAACTCGACGGCAAATCGTTCATGGCGATCGACACGCCGGGCGTCCGCAAGAAGAAAAGCCTCGCGAGCAACGTCGAATTCTACGGCCTGGTCCGAGCCCAGCGCAGCATCCGCCGCGCCAACGTCGTCCTGATGTTCTTCGATGCCACGCAGCCGATTTCGCGAGTCGATAAAAAGCTGGTCCACTACATCGCCGAAAACTACAAGCCGTGTATTTTCGTCGTCAACAAGTGGGACCTGGCTCAGACCAAGGGCATGACCACACACAAGTGGTCCGAGTACGCGATGAAGACCTTCTCCTTCATGCGTCACGTGCCAATCGCGTTCATTACGGCGAAAGACGACCGCAACACCAAGCAGTTGATCAACCTGTCTCAGTCGATCTACAAGCAGGCCAAGGTTCGGGTGACGACCGGCCAGTTGAACCAGGTCTTACGAGCCGCCATTCTGCGCAATCAGCCGTCGACCAAGATCGGCAAACGCTTGAAGATTTTCTACGGCACTCAAGTCGCGACCGAACCACCCACGATCGTCCTGAAGGTCAATCTTCCCGAGCAACTCGACCGCACCTGGATTCGCTACTTGCTGGGCATCTTGCGCGAGCAATTGCCGTTTCAAGAAGTCCCCATCAAGTTGCATATCCGCGGACGTACCCAGGGTTCGGCCCACTCGCTGGGAGTCGACGAAGTCGCCAATGTCGAGGAAATCTACTCCGACGACGAACGCGTGACGGCCGGCGAGGATGAGCTGGACGTGGTGGCGAATGACTTCGATGAATTCGTCGAAGGTTAGCAGTTCGCCGAGGGCTCGGGTCTCTAAACATCTAACATCGAATACTCAATCACATGATCGCACGCGCTCGCTTTCATCGTGGCTTGGCCTTCGTGGCAGCCTGGTTCATCACAACTCAATTCGCCTGGGCCCAAAAGGTCCCCGAGGGTTTCAAAGCGGAACTGATCTATCAGGTCCCCGACATCGAACACCCGTCAGTCGTCACGTGTGACGATGAAGGCAACCTGTTCGTCGGCGAAGACCCGATGGACATGCGCGGCCCGACGACCAAAGAGTTCGACCGCGTCCTGTTCCTGAAGTTCGACGCCCAGGGCAAGGTCGTCCGCAAGACGGTCTTCTGCGACAAGCTGGCCGCCGTCTTCGGCCTGGTCTGGCATCAGGACGCGCTGTACGTAATGCACGCCCCGCACTACACGATGTTCAAGGACACCGACGGCTTCTACGATTTGAATGTCAGTGGTAGAGTTTTCGTGGGGCGTTGTGTTTGGTAATGGAAGGAAATATCTTACTCTGAGACAATTCAAAAAGGTGCATGACGTGTTGCGGCGGCTATATGTAGATTCTGAATCACAATAGAACATCAGCGTATGACCCTGCGAATCGATATACCAATTTCGCCCAAGACTTCAGTGCTATTAAGGCATAGCTACCTTTTCACAAGTCGTGACTGGCAACACCTCCCACGAGACGAATCTCCCGATCAAGGTTTCGAGGCGAGGTTTCGGGAAAGCTGCGTTGAAAAACTAGTCGGATGGGTGGTGTCTCAGCACCGCGAGATGAACTTCGGGCTGGGTCTGATGACAGCATCAGGAGTATTGCATGAGATTGATCTCGTCGTTCATGGAGATCCTGTGATCGGGATCTTGGAGCTAAAAAATCGACCGAGTTGGGCTCCTGAAAAAAATGACGTCATTGTATTCTTCGCCAAGATATTGGATTATCTGTGTCTCAATCCGACACTTCTTCAGTCCGCAGTGGTCCCGATTTTCATTTCATCCCATGGATTTGAGCTGTCCGGACTGGCTGCGTGCTTAGGGCTTGGTATTCACCCGGTCGCTCCGTTTTTGCGACCGCTGCCAGTGCTAGTCAATAATGCCCAGTGTATGCTGGCGGAACGGGAGCATGGCGTGAAGTTGTCTGCAGAAGATGAGGGGGACCTTGATGACTTCTGCTCGAACCTGAACCGCATGTCGAATATGCTAGCACCGGCAACTGTGAATGCCCGGTTTGGCTACCTTAATCGCTCGACGATTGAAGTAGCAGCATTCGGTGGAATTCCTGTTTATGAGTTGGCTGATGAACTTCGGCGATTGAATGGTGAATCTGTTCGTTTGCTCGCCGCGTTCCGTGTAGCGAAAGAAGGCTGAAATGAATATTTCCAGCTTCAACGTCACTGATGTTGGATATCATTACATCGGGCTTCGGGTATTGGCGGCAATGCCGGAAGCAGCTCGCGATCAACAGTTTGCCACCATCGCCCGAAGCGTTTTAAAGTACGCGAGGGACAAGGCACTCCGGCTGATGCTTCCCGAACCGAAGGGAACCTACGACTCAGTTGGCGAAAAGGTTTGCCAGGAGCTAGCCCATTTCGAATACGCCGAAGCTACAAAGGGGCACGGGTACGCTTTAACCTCGGCCGGATTCGAGATACTCGACTTGTTGAACAAGAAGGAACACGTTGAGTTGCGTCGTCGCATGGCGATCGTGCATCTGAAGACTTATGCGAACTTGCAAGCCGTGGTCCACGCCCACATAGTGAACAAAGGTATTCTCAGCCCGTCCGTTGAGGCCTCTAAAATTATTGATCTCAAGTACATTACATGCCTGATGCGACCAACATTTGGTTCGACTTCCGAGATCGAAGCTGGACAGTTCCTTGAGAAGAACAGCAACCGCACCCCCAAGCAAACCGAGGACGCGCTACGAGATTTAATCCTTACCCGAATGATTCCTCAACATTCTATCGGCGTTCCACTTTTTCGATCCATGTGCGACCGCCTTGTAAGTCTTCGGCTTTTGAACGGCATGAAGGTATCGCGTGAAGACGGTGAGTTCAACCGAACGTATTCGCCATGTGTCGAGGGACCACCGACTCAACGCTGGCACCAGCGTGCAGATACGTCGCTTGCGGCAGGTGGATCATACACTATCTACCTAAGCGAGCCGGACATGAGCGATGAACTGACCCAGCGAAGCATCTTGACCGCTCTAGATCAAGCGTTCTCCGCATTGAAAGAACAGGCAGGATATTTCGACTTGCCGGATGTGCGTGACCATGTATGCGATAGTCTGCAAATTCCAGAAGCGGCGTTCGATGAGGGCGTATTGGCCCTCCTTGACAGGACGTCTTCTCCGATCACGCTCGGATTAACCTACGATCGCATTACAGGGCGTCGCAAACCGCTCGTCCGTTCCCGTGAATCTACTCAGATATTCAACCTAATCAGGAGAGCGTGATGCCGATCCACCTGCCCAAGAAGAGCGGAGTCCCAACCAGTTCAAAGTACACACCGCTCGGCCTGACAGACATGCCGTTCCCGAGTGATGGTTTCGTCGATCCATACAGCACAGACCCGCGAACGAATGGAAGTATTTATGCGGTCGATACCGCCAAATCGGCGATTTCGAAATTCGAGAACTTATTGATTCGACCGGATGATTTCCCGAATCGGGTTCGGCTTGCTTATCTCTGGGCCAAGGGTGACAGTGAAAGTGGACGTGGTGTTGGAAAAACAGCTCTGCTCCGTTATTTCCGGCAGCGGATTAACTGCGACTGGGGCCAGACCGAATTCAACGGGCAGTTCTCGGCGGTAGTTGTGTATGTCGGATTTCGTAATCAGGTTGACCGGCGGCACATGGAGCAACTCGCTCTTTCCGCTTTAGTCGATGTTTGCAAGAACGGGGTGCTGGATGCATCGCGCGCAGCGTTGCGACTGAACGCCCTTCCCGAAATAAAGCTGGATGCAATCCTTGCTGATACGTCGGAGGGAACTGAAGGCGCGGACAATCTTCTGAACGATGTTGTATTGCAGAAGAATGGCGTGGATGCCAGTAGGCTTGACGACAAGGTACTGAGTATACTCATCAGCAACGGCGTTGAGGTTCCGGTAGCTCGAGCTTTGGCGAGAGGACAGTTCCCGGAACACCTGAGGTCTATGCGGAAGGATCAACTACTCGAACCGCTCTATGTTCCGCGCGACACGAAGATTCTCGACTATTCTCGGACGCTGTTATTCAATGATATCGTAAATTACCTTCGAGCGGCCGGGTATGGTGGCGGTTATCTCTTCATCGACGACATTGAAAACTTAGTCGATCAGATGGCTCGGAAAGAGCGGATCGAGTTCGCCAAGGAATTTGGCCTCTGTGCGGTGCGGCCCGGATACGCGAATACCACACACCGATTCTTTTCGAGCGTGCTGACGACACACCAGCAGGCGTCGGTCAGCCTATCGCAAGCATGGGGCGAGGCAGGGCTTGCTGCAATCGGCCGTCTCGATCCTGGTTCACCTAACTCAGTCGAGCTTCCATTTCCAAGCAAGGAGCAGGCGCGCGGCATCATTGTCGCACATCTCGATTATTTTAGGGCCAATCAGAAAGACCACGGAAGCATCAAGCCTTTCACACAGGACGGTATTGACGCGCTACTGGCCGGACAGATCGTCCATCCGAGAGCGACTCTCTCCACGGCTGCCAAAGTTATTCAGTATGCCGTCGATAACAATCTGTCAACAATAAATGCTGAGTGTGTGAAGGCAGCGGGAGAGACACAACCACAAGTCGCAGCCCCGGACTTCTCCGAAGGAATTGACAACGCTGTGTAAACGTCGGTCGAAAAGTCGTTGACTAGAAAAATCCGATGATGCGGGTTCATTCACTTCGCATTCTTCTACGAGAACGTCCCGCAACAGCTCAACATCGGCCAGTTCCGCGAGTTTGCTCTCAAGAACATGGGCGATGCGGTGAAGGGTCAGAAGATCTGTGCGAATCAGCAAGGGGTTGGTTGCATCAAGTGCCATGCGGTTCAAGGCAACGGCGGCAAGATCGGGCCTGATCTCGTTGGCATTGCCACGCGTTATCCCAAGGACGAACTGATCCGTTCGGTTCTCGAACCTTCCAACCGGATTGCCTCGGGTTATGAAGTGCTGACGGTTGTCACGACCGAAGGAAAGGTCATCAGCGGCATCATGAAGCAAGATTCGCCCGCCGGGGTCGAGTTGCTCGATGACAAGGGGCAGCCGCATAAGATCGCAGCGAACGACATCGAAGAGAAGCAAAAGAGTTCGCTGTCGCTGATGCCGAACGGCCTCAAGGATGGCCTCACGCTGCAAGATTTTGCAGATATCGTGGCCTACCTGGAAAGTCTCAAGCAGGCACCCGAGGCGAAGAAGTGAGGTGGGGGCATCGGCTGTAGGACGAGCAAGAGTGCTCGTCCTACGGTCCTAGTTCCCACTTAGATCGCGGCCGCTTCGGGGGGAATCGATTCGTGCGGTTCGTCTCGGAAGCGATAGCCGACTCCGCGGACCGTTTCTACCAACACGGCCCGCGCACCTAGCTTTTGGCGGAGCGATCGGACGTGGACGTCGATCGTTCGCTCGAAGGCGTTGGCGTCTTCTCCGCGTGAGGCGTCCATCAATTCGTTGCGGTTGAACGTTCGGCCTGGCTGCCTTAACAGGGTCCACAGCAATTTGAACTCGGTCGGCGTCAGAGGCAATTCGCTCTCTTCGGCGACTGCTCGGTGATGCAGCCGGTCGAGGGTGATGCCCTGACGGCTGACGACATCGACCGACTGTTCTTTCAGATGCGGGCGTCGGAGCAGGGCTTTCACTCGCTGCACCAACGGCTTCATCTTGAACGGTTTCGTCACATAGTCGTCGGCACCCATGTTGAAGCCGACAACTTCGTCGATTTCTTCCGTGCGGGCCGTCAACATCAGGACGGGAATCTCTCGCGTTCGAGGGTCACCTCGCAACTGGCGGCAGACTTCCAGGCCCTCGATCAGGGGCAGCATCAAATCGAGAATGATGAGATCGGGGAGCAAGCTTTGAGCTCGCCGCAGGCCGTCTTGCCCATCATAAGAACAGGTGACTTCGAAGCCCTCTTTACGTAACGCGTAGCTTAGGGGATCGCTAATGCCGCGTTCGTCGTCGATTAACAGAATCTGCTGATTAGACATACGCTCTGAAATCCTGGGACAAGGTCACACCGCTCACCATCGCTCGGTGTATCAACACCAGGCGTCCCTTCCCGCGCATTGTTAAGAGTAATATGCCAACCGCACGCACAGAGGGGAACTCCGTAGCGGTTAAGATTTGGTGAAGGGGCAAAGTAGCCTTCAGGCGCCCACCTCAGCCGACAGACGGTTCTTCAAGAGGCGCAGACCGATAAATTGCTGAAAAGTCCCATTTTTGCGCCGGTTTGCCGCTGGCGCAACACCTGTCTTGCACAGAACTTTGATCACAAATCGAGCTGCACAGGCCATTCGGCAGATGGTCATCCCAACACGGCCACATTGGAGCGCTAGTGCCCCCTACCAACGCCTGATATAGAATTTTATTTATTCGACAGATTCTTGCTTGGCGGCCCGCTTATGTGCGTCATAAATCGCCTCCATCTCGGTCAGTGACGTCTCCTGCATCGCGCGTCCCTGGGCTTTGAGCTCGCTTTCAATGGCCTGAAAACGGCGGGCGAATTTCTGATTGCTGCGACGCAAGGCGTCCTCGGGATTGATCCCCCAGCGACGTGCCAGATTGGCGACGACGAACAACACGTCACCGAGTTCATCCTCAATCCGCTCCAGCCGCGCGGCATCGGGAGCAGGGGGCTTTTCGACAGGAGTCCCTCGCGATTCGATCTCACCACGCGTGACCGGCGGCGCACCCAAAGGGAACATCTCCACCGCCAACTCACCGATCTCTTCGTGCAACTTGGCCCATAAGATGTCGCGCTCCTTCCACTCGAAACCGACCTTGGCCGCCTTGGATTGCAGTCGCACCGCACGAGCCAATCCCGGCAACGCCAGCGGCACACCATCCAGTGCCGACTCGCGCCGCTTCTCCTTCTGCTTTACCTGTTCCCAGTTTCGCAAGACGTCATCGGCAGTATGAGCTTGCCCCACACCGAAAACATGCGGATGCCGGCGGATCAGTTTTTCGGTGATCCCATCCACAACCGGAATCAAATCAAACCGCCCCTCATCGGCCGCGATCTGAGCATACAGCACGACCTGCAGTAGCAGATCACCGAGTTCTTCCGAAATGCCCACGTTATCATCGGCGTCGATCGCTTCGAAGACCTCAAAGGTCTCTTCCAGCGTGAAGGGTTCGATCGTCTTTAAAGTCTGTTCACGATCCCAGGGACACCCGTCAGGTGCGCGTAGCCGAGCGACCACAGCGACAAGCTTCCAAAAGGCTTCTTTGACGAGTTCAGCATCAGGGGGTGTACCGGGAATAGGGGGCATATCAACCTGTATGGGATACGATGCGAAGTATGATGATCGTCGATGGTTGTAACATAATTCGCGAAAGCTGCGGAGGCGACGACGTCATGGCAGGGTGAGACTCCTGCCGAACCTGTAGCCTGACTCTCTGAGTCGGGTCCTCTTCGCGTAGGACAGACAGGCGATACCGTGGGACGGGGTCTCCAGGCCCGTCCGTCCTTCTTCGTGACCTTTGTGTCCTTCTGTTCCAATTCTTTTTTCACAGAAGCACACAAAGATCACGAAGATTTAAGAAGACTTGATGGTCCATCGAATAGGTTGTGTTTTCAACGAAGGCTGGACGGACGGGCCTGGAGACCCGTCCCACGATACGGCCCGTCCTACAGGATTCGTTGATCTCCGCACCTACGTCAGCACCAATGCTGGTCCCGTTTGCGATAGCTTCAAGAACATCTCGGCGAGTCCCTTGCAGCCGGTGCGTTCCTGCAGTTCGGCTAGCGTCCCTTCGCTCACCAGGCGGCCTCGATGCAGCAGGCCGAAACGGTCGCAGAGATTTTCGGCTTCATCGAGGTGGTGCGTGCTCAGGATCACCGCTTTGCCCTGGTCTCGCAGGTGGGCCATGAATTCATGGACGACCTGGCTGCCGAGAACATCCAGGCCCAGAGTCGGCTCGTCGAGCAACATGACTGGGGGGGAATGAATCAATGCCCGAGCCAGATGCAATCGCTGTTTCTGGCCGGTGCTCAGCGTTCCGCAACGGCGATCGAGAAGTTCGGTGATGCCCAGGATCTTGCTGAGGCGCTCAACTTCTCGCGCGGCGACATCGACCGGGACGCCGTAGAGATCGGCGAAAAACATCAGCATTTCGCGAACCGACAGCCACTGGTACACACCGGCACTGGCCGACACGAGTCCGACGCGGCGTTTGACTTCGTCAGGAGCCGTGGTGGATCGATAACCGCCGATGATTGCTTCACCGGAAGTGGGTTCCAGCAGGCCCAGCAGCATGCGGATGGTCGTCGTCTTCCCGGCACCGTTGGGCCCCAGCAAGCCGTAGACCTCGCCCGCCTTGACCGTAAACGACACCCCGTCGACGGCCTGGACCCGGCCCCCTTTGGGCAGCGGGAATTCTTTGGACAGTCCGTGAACTTCAATCATCGCGATGCCTGAAGGTGGATGGGTCGTCGAATGACAAAATCCGAATGTCTAATGACTAATGTCTAAAAGGACGGACTTCGAGCTTCCACCTTTTAGACATTAGGATTTAGTCATTAGTCATTTTCCATCATAGCCACTTCGGCTGCGATTCGCTCGCCGGTGCTCGCTGTGACGGCAATCCGGTGGCCTGGGTGAGCAACTTGTGGTTGCGATGGAAACTGCGTTCGACCCGGCCGCGCCAGACTAGAGTCCGATTCCCCTGGGTGTTCTTCACCCACAGGCGATACGGGCCTCCGCGCCACGGACATAGCCAGTCGGCTAACGGGGCAACGCAGGCTCCCCACAGTCCCAGTAACAGGGCTTCGCCCAGTCCGCTGCGTTCTTCCCAGCCGGTCACGATGCTGGTCTGATCTTTCAGGCCGAGCTGGCTTGAGTAAAACGGCACGAACGCAATCCGGTAATTCCAGATGATCTGCCGATTCGAGACCGTAATCGTCCGAAACGTTCCCAAGAACAGGACGCTGAAGAGGCAGTAGTCCAGCCGCACCGCAGAGGACCACGGAGAAATGAGCAGATAGCCGCTCCACCCACACACCAGCAGCTTCCGCAGCCATAACAGCGGTCGCGGCCGCAAGGTGACGATTTGATCGCGATCGGCGTCGACCGGTTGGGCGTTCATCCGGCGAATACGGGGATGCGCGAGGTCCTGATCTGTGCTTCCTGAGGCCAAGGTCGCCAGCAACGCCGCATTCGAATGTCGCAGTGTTGTTTCCATACTCATGACAACGAACCCCAGCAGATAAAGGATCACTCCACACTGTTAAGAGTCCATCGACCAGTAGCAAGGTTCACCGAGTTTGCGGAATTGCCGGTAAAGTCCCCCGTGGCGGACGCTGCCAGCGTCCGTATCGACTTTTGAATCTGTCGCGACCAGACCAATCAGAACCGACGCTAGCAGCGTCGGCCACGGGGGCGCTAACTACTCGCACTGCGGTAGCTGCGGAGCGCGTATTGAAAAATCGCTCGCGAGATGACCAGACTGAAGAGTGCTGCCGCGACGGCAACTGCCGCCAGCCAGGAGGGCGAAAGTGCTTTCTGTACCAGCACTTGGGCCGGGACCGTGACTACCACCAGGATGGGAATCCAATAGGTGAAGACCGATAGCAGGACGCTGCCGCCCCACATTGATTTGCTGTTGTAGATGTCTCGGGGGTAGCGAGCGAAAATGGTGATGTAGAACCAGAAGTCCTGCAGGCCCTGGTTGCGTCCCATCCAGACACTGGTCGAGGCCAGGCTGATCATCATGCTGTAGAAAAAGATGACCGCCATTGCGATCAGTCCAAGATACATCGCCACCTGGAGTAGACCGATCGGTCGACCGAGATTCCACAGCGCATAACCCAGCAAAGTTAACGAAAACGAAAGCTGGCTGAAGGCGGCCAGGTCGATTTTTTCGAAGGACACCAGAAACTGGGTATCAATCGGCTTGAGCAACGCGAAGTCGAGATTCCCCGTGCGGATGGCTTCGCTCAGGTTGGCGCAGTTGGGGAGAAACAACGCTTCGGTCAGCGTGTTGATGATCATGCTGGTCGCCATGAAGGCGAAGAATTCATAGCGGGTCCACGTGTTGATTTCCGGAACCTTGGCGAAGATCACCTGGAACAGAAACAACTGGGATACAAACCAAATCCCTTCCGTGATCAGCTGGATCCAGAAGTTCCCCCGCATCGATAATTCGCGGATCAGCGAATTGCGGAGAAATGTCCAGAAGACCCGAAAGTAATGGGATTGGGGCATTTTTGGGGATGCATGCGGATGGGACTTATGGGACCAATGGGACGGATGGGACTTATAGGATCCGGATTAACTTCAGAGATCCCAGTTGTCCGATACGTCCCATAAATCCCCTGCCTAATCAAAAAATGGGAACAGCTTTTTCGCGTTCTCCGCAGTCAGCGGCGAACCGTATTCACAGCCTTCAAACGCTTCAGCGTATTCCACCTTGGCCCCACGTTCCGGGCCGTAGGTGGCAATCAATTCGGCGCGGAACCGATCGGCGACCTTCTTAAGACGTTCCTTCGCCTGGGTGGCCAGCCATGCCTTGCGTTGCACCGGATCAGCCGGCACCTGATCGAGGATCCCCTGATTGTACGGCAGCCACTCGTAAAATTGCGAAATGTGGGCAGCCTGCATGTCCACGATTTCCGGAAACACTGGCGTCACATCGACGACGACCGTCGGCCGGAACGGATACGGGCACTGAAAATCGTCCGACAGATAGGCGATGACCGGATTGGTTTTCAGGAAGGGGACGTTGGGCACAACCGCCGGCACCGTCACCATGTAGGCCGCGTCGCACACCAGTTGCGATGTCGCTCGGTGATCGGGGTGATAGTCGTTTGGACGATGGGTCAGAATCAGGTCGGGCTGGAACCGACGAATCATCGAAATCAGCTCCCAGCGAACCGGAATCGAAGGGACCAGTTGCCCATCGCCATTCGCCAGGACTTCGTACTCAACGCCGCAAACTGCGCCCGAAGCCAACGTTTCCTGAGCTCGTCGAGCGGCCAGCGGTGGCCCCGAGATCTCGTGGTGACCGGCGTCGCCATTCGTCACGCTGACAAACCGCACGACGTGGCCTCGTTGCCGGTACAGCGCTGCGACGCCCCCGGCCTTGATTTCACAATCGTCGGGATGAGCACCAATCACCAGAATGCGCAAGGGGGGCGAGCTTTGAGTGGCCACTGGATCTGATCCGAAAAGATTTTTTAATGAGACCCCGAAGGGAGGTAGATTCGGCAGAACTCTACGTTAGCAGCGGAAGAGCCGGACGGCAATTGATGAAGGAATTGTCGAATGACAAATGACAAACGACCAAGGACAATCCGTGAGTCCTTGGTCATTTATGAAAACAGGGCAGATGCCGGTTCCACCCGCACCCACCCCGGTTGTTTTTGATTTGAATTGATCCGCAGGATGTTCAATCTTCAATTAGAACTCACCAAAGGTCGTGTTGAAGTGCGGAGCGAATCGAGGCTGGCTGGCTTGAAATCCAGTGTGCAGATGCCCGGTTCGATGCGCGACTCGCCCGGACCGAACGTCGACTACCGTGACATCGACAAAGCCCTGCTGAAAGCGGACGGCACTCCACAAGGATTCGTGGTAGCTGCGGTCGCTGTTGACCTGACGATTATTGATTTCGACGATCAGATCCCCCCGCTCCAAGCCCATGCGTGCGGCCGTGGTTCCTGGATTCACTGAATCGACTCGCATACCACGATTGAACTGCATGTGCCCCATGATCCCGAGGCGAGGAGTATGCGGATTGATCACCGGGGGAGGAACGATGGGTTGCAACCGAGGCCGAACTGGGCCAGCAGAGGCACTGCCGACACCCACCAGAGAGACAACAGTGACAGCAACCAGACCCCAGACTGTGTTTCGAATTTGAGTATTCATGATTTTCGCTTCCTTGGATTTTCGCTTTCATCTGCCACTACCAAGTCGCCGACTCACTTTGAGGTCAGCGTCGTGAGTACTTGGTTGGCCTGACGAAAAGGAGAATTGCATCTGGCGTGCCAATCCTATTAGCGAGCTAATGGTTTTTATGAAAATGATCGTAAACACCACGATTATAATATTTTACAATCTGCATCCCCGCGATACCACACGGCCGGAACGCAAGACTAAAAACATGTTTCGTTGTCTTTTCGACTGCGCGTATAGATCACTTCGATATCATTTCCAGGCTAATATCACGACTTTATGTCCTTTCAGTCCCGACCGTCCTTTATGTCCCTTGAATTCAGAAAGGACCTATAAGGACGGAAGAGACTGAAAGGACCAAAAACAGTGCCGTCTGGTGGAAGTCGAAGCATCAACCAGATTCGATGAATCTACCGATTTTCGACCGATTGTTATCAGACTGGCGTCAGTCTGTTGCGCGAGCTAGAATTGATTGCGTCGTGACGTTCGACCCACAACCGTAAAGGTCTGAACCGAACACACGTCAAACAAATTACAGCCTGCTGAATGAATCGTGCGGTCCGGGAAATTCACCGGTAATAACGATTGCTCCGGGGCTGCACCAGAACTCCGGCCTCACGGACGCAGGGAATGAGGCTTTGGAGTTTATTTGCTTTTGAGGTCCTTGCGAAGCGCCGCGAAGCGATTCCGAGATATGCTGGACACTAACGGGTGCGGTAAAATCGCAACACCACTTCGCGAAGCGAACGATAACTGCAGGCGAAGCGAACGATAACTGCAGGCGAAGCGAACGATAACTGCAGGCAAAGCGAACGAGAACAGCAGGTAAGCGAACGAAAACAGCCAGTTGATAACTTCGAGACTCGCCGGACGCCCTCGCCGGTGACAGGAAAGGTTGACATGCAAGTCGCAGTCACGTGCAAGCACGGGACGATTTCTCCTGATATTCAGGACTATCTCCGTAGCAAGTCTGAAAAGCTGCTGAATTTCTTTGAACGCGTCACCGCCATTAATGTGACGGTGTCGTTCAATGACTCACGCTGCAAAGTCGAAATCCTCGTTGATGCCGAACACAAGCATGACTTTGTGGCGCATGACGAAGGCGACAATGTGACGCCCACGTTCGACAGCGCGCTGCACAAGATGGAGCAGCAGATCAGGAAATATAAGGAAAAGGTGCAAGATCACCGCGGCGACGTCACCATTCGTGGTGCGGCACCCGCTGAGTAATCTGCTGAGCGGCGAGTCGTCCAGCACCCCGATCTTGAGAACAAACAATACCAATAAAAGCTAACAAAACCTCTGCGTCAGTTCAGAACTGCCTGAAATATCGCAGTTCTGAACTTCCCACAACCGGTTTTGTTAGAGTTTCAAGGTGATTACCGCAGTTACGGTAACTCACCTTTTCGGCAGCAAGTGAAGGTCAGGCGTTACATAAGACGCCGTCTTCGCCAGGCACAAGCGAATCAATTAAGAGTCGAATCATCGGACAGACAGATCAGGATTCCGGCCTGGCGTGGTCGCCAGGGATTTATCCGGAGCGTAAAAGGAGCCGTCAATGAAGTTAACCGACTTCGTGGTGCCGGGAGCCGTAATCCCGAGTTTGCAAGTCAGTAACAAAGAAGCCGCCATCCGTGGGATGGTCGATAGCCTGGTTCAAACCGGGAACATTAAGTCGGGTGATGCAGACGGTATCGTCGCTGCCATTCTGAAGCGCGAAGAACTGGGCTCCACGGGAATCGGTCGTGGTGTCGCCGTGCCGCACACCAAGCATGCCTCGGTCGATCGCCTGATCGCCACTGTGGCGATTGCTCCCAACGGAGTCGATTTCGCCAGCCTGGACGGTGAAGACGTCTATATCCTCTTCCTGCTGGTGTCGCCCCCGGATCGGCCTGGCGATCACCTGCGAGCCTTGGAGAATATCTCCAGGCATCTGCGAAACGACCACTTCTGCAACTTCCTGCGGCAATGCAAAGATGCCGCCGGCATCATCGAGTTGCTCGAAGAAGCAGATAGCAACCAACTGAGCTGAAGCCCGCGATTTTTGTGGGACGGACAATCTTGTCCGTCATTTTCGATGCCGGACACGTTGTTCGCTGTCGATCACGCCGGACAGGATTGTCCGGCCTACATTACCAGGCCTCTGAATTACGCGTAGTTCGTAGAACCACAATGATGCGGTTCTCCCGAAGTCTCTCATGGAGATCAAGGGAACCGACAGCAGAGACGGGGTATCGCGCCACTCCACTCCCTGCTGAACCCAGTGTGCGTCATATCCAGGAATCCAATTGCCGTTCACTATGGCCACCGCAATCATGGGGCCACCGCCATTATGGACCCGAGTACCGTCAGCCGAGAAGTCGTCGTAGGCCTGGAGGAGGGGTTACACCTGACCCCCATGCGGGCCGTGACGTTGCTGGCTGAACAGTTTACGTGTGAGATCTCCATTCACAAGGGAGATCGCGCGGTCGATGCCAAGAGCATGCTCGACCTGATGACGCTGATGGCCGAGCATGGCACTCCGCTGGTGCTCACCGCGCGTGGACCGGACGCTGAAGCCGCCATTCAGGCCCTCGGGGATCTGTTTGACTGCAATTTTCGGCCCTCTGATCGGGCATAATTCCGTGAGCGGCACGGCGCTAGCCGCCGGTTTTTCCAGGGAAATCGACACGCACAGAACCGGTGGCTAGCGCCATGCCGCTCACAAACCGAGTGCCATTGGTCCTTGCGGCACCCGGCTCACCTGATCGATCCTTTTTGGGCTCCGCACGCTAAAACTCACCGAGCATATTCCCATCGGCCCGGTTGATCAGGTTCTTGAAGGTGTCTGCACTGATGTTTTCGCTGATAAATCGCACCGCACCATCTCCGACAGCAAAGTGACAGCCACCCACGTGCGGACTACCAAAACCCCCGACCTTCAAGAGGGCCGCATTCGCCCCGTCAGGGCCGGGGGGAGCTGCCACGGGAGCAATAATTTGCCCGTTACGGTTCAATAGCTGCCGGTCAGAATTGATTGCCGACCCGCTGTTTCGTAACGACGCACGTGTCCCCGATGCCCAGCTTAACGTCTCTGCTGCACGAGTCTTTTCCCCGACGAACAGCGTATTGGAGATCCCATCAGAGATGTCTTCAAACCGAATGCTGCTGTTGAGGAACAGCACGCCATTGTTGTCGACATCAATGGGCGCTTCAGAATCATGATGGCAGCCCGCATAGCTGCTTGGTCCACTCGTTGCCCCTTCCGACGGACAGGTCAGGACGGGCAGCGTCACCATCGTCGGGCCTGGGTTTCCGCTATTGAAGCCGGGCAGTGACATCGGTCCCGCTCCGGCACCTGCCGGCCCGGCATCTCCGCCCGGTCCCGGGGCGTCGGCCACGGCGGCCCCGGTGTTCTTTGGATCGTAGACGCCGACTTTGAAGTCCATCTTCTGATAGACATTCCGCTGATCGAGATAGGGCAGGATCTGAACAATCCATCCCATGTGATAGCCGGCCGCTTCACTTTTGATCGGTCCGGTGGGGTTGACCGACCCTGGCGGCAACCGTTCATGAGACATCTCGTAGTTCTGCAAAGCGAGACTGACCTGCACCAGATTGTTTTTGCACTGCGTCCGGCGGGCCGCTTCGCGAGCCTGCTGGACGGCTGGCAGCAATAATGCGATCAAGACGGCAATGATCGCGATCACGACCAATAACTCGATCAGGGTAAATCCGCGTGTGGGACGCCGCGCCGCGCGGGCAGTCGTCAGGGGAAATGAATTCATGTTTTCGGTTCCGTTCGTGATTGAAATCTCGTCGGGGTATCGGCGAGTTGTGTATTGCTTGGGGTGATTTCGATTGCAGACCCGCCCTATGGTTTTGCGGCCGACTTCCAGGTTCCGCTGCGTGTGACGCGTACCTTGTGATCGGAGGCCGCGGGAAATTCCGCGACCACGTGCAGTTTGTGTTTGCCGTCGGGAGTATCCGCCGCGGGGGGCGTCACTTCGATGATGATTCGTCCCGGGTCCGCGCCTCCAATTTCGGCAGCAGGTATTTCCCACGTTTCGCCGGTGTAGGCCGGATTCTTCCCCAACTGTGACAGAGCCAGCGACCAGCCCGATTGCACCAGCCAATCGGCTTGAACTCGCCGCCGTTCCTGGATCATTCGTCGCGAACCCGCAATCGCCAGCTTGGCCAGCGATGCAGACAACGCAGCGACCAACACCAGGCACACGATGGCCCAGACAGACACCGCACCTCGGCGGTATCGTGATGGTAGCGGGGGTTTTAGGAGATGATGTCCGAACATGTTTTCTCGAATCAACCTGGTTGTTTTCACGAACCGTGGGCGAGCGCCCAGCGGCTGATTGGATTTGGTTCTTCAATGATCGCGATAATTTCGTCCGACGATGGCCTCGATATGCACCTCCCGAGAGTCGCCGGCAGGCTGTTTCGGGTCGCTGGCGAAGATGTCGGGGGTCTCAATAATTAATGTCAGCAGCCGCGGCGGGGCCGGGGATTCCACAATTCGAAAGCGGGTGTTCTTAAGGCGCAGCAGATCCTTCACAGCTACGGTCTGGTCCGGGCGCTTCTCAGTCCGCAACAGGCCTTGAGGCTGAATCTCATACTGAATCTGACGCTGGTTTTCGCTCGTGATCCGCAGGAGCGGCTGTTGGGGATTGTCGGCCGCGAGTTGCACTTCAGTGGCCGCGTGGACGTCTGACCGAAATTGCCGCGACAACCTAGAAACCGTCGTCAGTCGCGTGACGTGTTCAACGCCGTTCCGTTCAGCACGCAGAAGGGATGCCAATAGTTTGACCGCAACTCCGGTAATGGAGGTCATCACTGCGATCGTGACCAGCATTTCAATCAATGTCCAACCTCGCCGGCGACGACCCGCCTCACGAGACCGCAATTGCTGATTGACCATCAGGGTACCTCCCGCGGCGCAAAGACCCAGGACGTCAGTCGCAGGGGAGGCCGCCAGGAGTTGCCTCGATCCTGCCAGCGCAACTCACCTACCAGGCGTTTGCCAGGACGCGGTTTGTCGACCTCGTCCAGACGAATCTTCAATTCGGCATTTGGCAGGCCGGCTGTGGCGAACGAGGACAACTGCGCTTGTTGAGCAAGCTCAGGGGTCAGTTCGGCCCACGGTTTGGCGGTCAGGCGTTCCAGTTGGTTATTGAGTTCTTCGGTAGCCAGCGACAGGCGTTCTGCGGTTCGCCGATTGCCGCCGACGGTCACCAGCATCGAGACACCCAGAATGGCTGCCATGCCGATGGAAATACTGGCAATTAATGCTTCAACCAAGATACCGCCGTGACGACGCCGGCAGCAGGCTGTCGATCGCGGCCAGGCGATTATCAAAGGTTGTTTCGTACGTCTCATTCTTGAACCTTACAGCGTAGCTCGACTCTCTGAGTCGAGTACTCCTCGTGTCATTGATTCCCGACTCAGAGAGTCGGGCTACCCGGTATCACGCAATCGTTTCGATCAATTGAACCAGAGGCATAAAAAAGGCCAAGGCCACCGCGAGCACCAGCAGGGCGACCAGGATGATCCCGATGGGATACCCGACCTCCATGCACAGCCGGATCCGATACCAGAACTTGTGCTCCATTAAGTCCGCCAGTTGATCCAGCACCCAGGGGAGATTCCGGACCTGTTCTGCCGTTCGCAACAACATGACGTCACCGCGACGTATCAACCGCTTGTCAGCCAGTGAATCAGCGAGATCTTTTCCCTCGTGCAAATCGCGATGAATGGCCGCCAATCGACGTCTGACCGAGGCCCGCGGGTGGGACCACGACATTGCCTGGACGCCGTCCAGCAAAGGCCGCTGTTCCCGGATCAGCAACGCCAGCCCGCGCAGCACCGGGGGCCCATTGACGCGCGGTGCCAGGAGATCGAGTAGTGGCCAGTCCCGTTCCCAGTCTCGCACGGCCAGCAGTATCACGATCGTAATCGCACCGATCGGGCCGACTCCCAGTAAGAGCGGACTCCAACGGGCCAGTTGGTCTGTGGTGTGAACGAAATACTGCGTGGCCAGTGGTAACTCGACGCCGAAGTCCAGAAAAATCTTCTTGAACTTGGGCATGATGTAGTAGCACAAGAAGCCCACAATCTGCGGCATCAACACCAGCGGAACCATCAATAATGTCAGCGTCTGCTCGGCACTGATGAGCTCAATGTGACGCTCGTGCTTGCGAGAAAACCCGGTCGCACAATTCTCTAAGGCGGGGACCAGGCAATGAGTTTCTTCACCCATGCGAATCAACATGAGTGCCGACAGCGGGACGAGTCCCGGTTGACGTTCCAGAGCTGCCGCCAGCGACAGGCCGGCATCGAGATTCTCAGACAGAAGTTGCAACCGCATCCGGTGCCCGCCCCACAGGCCTTCGGCGAGTACAGCCACCTCCTGCCCCAGCGGCAAGCCTTGCCGGGTGGCAATGGCCAGCGTCCAGATCAGGCTGCTCTGGCGGCCGATCCGATCCATTTTGTTGAGATGCCACAGCAACGGCGAGGCGATGATCAACACGGCCCCCGCAGTGGGCAGATTGAACAAGATGCCCACCACGACCAGGACCCGCGACCAGGGGACCCAACGTAATTGCTGAAACGTCGGAACATGAGACTTGAAATCCGCGTTCATCATCAGCAGCAGGCCGCCAACGAATAAGTCAGTCACGACAAAAAAGGCCATGATCGCACACAGACCGACAACGTCTGATTCCGAATTGCCCAGCGCGGACGTCAGCCACCCTTGACCACCCGTGACGAGCAACAGCACGATGCAACCGCAGGTCGACCCGGCAGCGAGCAGCTGATCGATGGCCACATAGTTCAGAAACTCTCGCAACGAACTGCGACTCGTTTCTTGCCGCACATTGCGGAGCACGTGCGCCAGCAGGATCAATCCCACCCCATAGAACGCGCCCAACACGGCCAGCAAGGCGACCGACATGAGCTGCAAACACAGGAGTAACGGCAGGATCAGAAACATGGTGCTTTCAAGGCTCAATCGACGGCGGACATTCTTGCGATTTAACAAACGGCTTTAGCAAGACGGACAGTATGAGAGTGCCAGGGTGTGAGGGTGTGAGAGTCAAGAAAAGGCCAACCAAAACACAGGCTCTCTCTTACGCCGTCACACTCATACCCTCACACCCTCACACTTTTTCCATTGCACAAACTTTAAACGAAACCGCCTCAACTCAAGTCATTCAGAAGTTTGATCAGGGGCAGAAAAATGCACACGACATAAAATCCGATACTCGCGATCGCGGCCGTCATTAATACGGGCTCCATCAACGGCAGCGCGATCATAGACAGCGATTTCGCACGGATTTCCAATAAGTTGGCCATTGATCGCAACGGCTCCGCGCCCGCCGCCCCGTGGGCACACCAACGCAGCATCTGCTGCATATGAGCCGGCAAGCCACCGGCCGCCTGACTGGCAGTCACCGGATCCTCGCCCCAGCGCAGCCGAGCCGCAACGTTTTCACTGCATTCCTGCAGATCGGCATCGTTCGTCCCGGCGGCTGACCAGACCACGGCCTGTGGCAACGGAACCTCGGTTTCCAACATCAACGCCAGCAACCGGGCGTACTCGCTGAGCGCCGTGAGTCGGTACATCGCGCCGATAATCGGCAGTCCGCAAAAGAATCGACGTCTCGCGGCTCGCGACAGTCGTGTCTGAATCGCCAAGCCCAGTACGCCCGCCACGGGCAGCAGGATGAACAACCAGATCAGTCCCAATGACGACCTCATCAGATCCGAGAACATGATCAACTGCACTACGACCGAGGGCAATTCTGTACCGAAGTCTTCAAATATCTTTTTGAAGTAAGGCGTGGGAACCAGCAGCAAAAATGTCCACAGGCCAAATATCATGGACAACATCAGCACGGTATAACCAACCAATAATGTCGCCCGCGACCGTAACTCAAAAGTGGTCGTGTTGGCTCGCAGGGTTTGACTGAGCAGATGATTCATCGCGGCAGGCGGCAAGCCACTGCCGAGGATCGCGGCCACGGCCGGCGGGAGCTGGAGAGAGGGATCCGACAACACCCGCTCCAGCGGTTCGCCGGCTTCCAATGCGTCGCACATGCGATACAGACGACGCTGCAGGTGGCCGACGAATACTTCTTCCGCATACGCCCGCAACGATCCCACCAGCGGCAGTTCGCTCTGCGTGGCGGCGGCAATTTGTTGCGAGATCGCCGCTCCATCGTCGCCCGACAACTTTCTTGTTGGTTCTGAAACGGGAGACAGATGACTGATCTGCAGCCCCATCTGCAGCAACGCCAGTCGCGCCGCAGCCAGATCCACATCGTCGATCTCGCCGGTCAGCGATTCGCCTTGTAGATTGACTGCGGTGTAACGAAAGCGTGGCATAGGAGAACCGCTGCTCTAAAATTATCGTGATTTAACCAATGGAGCGTGTGAGGGTATCGGAGTAGGGGAGTATGAGCGTGCGGAATGGCCCAGTTTGGGGGACTGCAAAGCCACCCAGTTACGCTCCACTCGTAGCGACACAAAGTATTTGTTCAAAAAACGCTGAATAAATGACTGAATCTGCTCCCCTCGCCCTGGTACTCCGGGGAGAGGGGCTGGGG
>JAKFVC010000095.1 GCA_021732415.1 Planctomycetaceae bacterium | reverse complement strand
CCTTCGCACATCATCTTGCTCCATGCATTTAAGGCAGAACACTTCTGTCTTAAATGCTGGCGCAAATCTCGTGCCGCTGGGGGGCGGCTCCCCAGAAAACTTGACGTACTTGTGTATAACCAACAGGCTCCTCAACCACCGGCTACTCTCTGGCATCCCTTCAGGATGCATTGCAACCCCCGGCTCACTCTGCGCCCAGAAAAGACTTCGCAATTTCAAAAATCGCAAGCGAGTGCGTTTCGCTGAGGATCAAAGGCAAGAATGCACTCGCTTGCGCTTCGAGCTTGTTTTCTCAGGGCCGAAGGCGACATCAATTGTCAAAGAACGTCGAGATTCACTCAGACCAAATCAGCCGCTGGGCGCTAGCCCACGGTGACGAGCAACAACCAGCCCAAACGCCGCAAATGAACCGGCCGCTAGCGCGTTCCGGCTGATGGTGCGACCAATCTTCGCGGCAGATCGCCATGCCCTCCTCTTTCCAACTCTCCCCCTCGCGAGTTAATATGAATTCGCATTGATGCGATCAAAAACATTTCGTTTTCTGGGTAGAGAGTGTGTATGCGGCTGATCCCGTATTGGATGGCGTTTCTACTGATTATTGACTGCTCGATGGGCTCAGGTTACGCGACGGTGTGCGCCGCCGAACCGTCGAAGCGTGTCGTCACATTTGATGAACACGTCCTGCCGATCTTGCAGAAGGCCTGTGTGCGATGTCACGGTGATAAGCAGCTCAAGGGTGAATTGGATTTGCGTACTCCGCAAGCCATGCTCCGCGGCGGCAACGGCGGACCGGCGATCAAGCCGAATGACGCTGGTGAAAGCTCGCTCATCGAGATGATCAAGTCGGGCGAGATGCCTCCACCCAAAGAGGAACCGCGTGTCTCGGCCGAGCAGTTGGAGATCTTGACCGCGTGGGTCAACGCGGGTGCTCCTGGACCGAAAAAGCCGATTCGTGATTCGTTGGTCAGCGATGTGGATCGCCAGTTCTGGTCGTTCAAGCGGCCGGTGAAGGCGCCTGTGCCGACCGTGCAGGCTGCCAATCGAGTGCGGACTCCTGTGGACTCCTTCCTGCTCCAAAAACTGGAAGGACAAGGATTGTCGTTCAACCCGGATGCCGATCCCCGAGTGTTGATCCGACGGTTGTACTTTGACCTCATTGGATTACCTCCCACTCCGGAACAGATTAACGAGTTTATTGCCGACCACAGCGAAGATGCTTATGAGCGTCTGGTTGAAAGACTCTTGAATTCGCCTCGCTACGGAGAACGTTGGGCTCGGCATTGGCTGGATGCTGTCGGGTATGCGGACTCGAATGGCCGTCGCGGGGACGAAGTGCGGAACTGGGCCTGGCGCTATCGCGACTATGTCATTCAAGCCATTAATTCTGATAAGCCGTACGATCAGTTCATCTTGCAACAGTTGGCGGGCGACGAGTTGCTTGATTGGCGAGCGGCCGAAAAGCTGTCGCCCGAAATGGTCGAGAATCTGGTCGCGACTGGCTTCATGCGGACGTCCCGCGATGCCACGGATACTGAGATCGTCGACATGATCGACGACCGGTTTGCGACGTTGCACGATACGGTTGAAGTGACTGTCAACTCGCTGCTGGGGCTGACCATTGGTTGTGCACGCTGTCACACTCATAAATATGATCCGCTGCCGCAGAGCGATTTCTATCGGCTCGAAGCATTCTTTACTCCCGCCTATAACCCGAAGAACTGGATTCCGGCAAATCATCGCGGAGTCGTCACCGAGGACCAACTGCGATACCTGCAGGAGGCCACGCCGGCCGAGCTCAAGAAGGATGAGGTCATCAACGGGCCGATCGACAGTGCCATCGGGGAACTGAAAAAGCCGATCGAAACGTTGAAGGAAACTCATCGCCAAAGGATGCGAGCCGAAGCCATCAGCAAGCTGCCAGCGCCGGTCCAGCAGGCGTTCGCGAAAGCTACCGCTGAACGGACTCCTGATGAGCAGAAACTGGTCGACCAGCACGAGTCGCATCTGCCGACATCCGATCGCCAGGTGAAGTTGGACCCGCAGTACCAGAAGGCGATTAAGCCGTTTGAGGCGGCGATTGTCTCGGCAAAGGCTGCTCGCGTGCCGTTGCGGCCGCTCATCTGGGCGTTGTGGGACCTCGAGCCCAAACCAGCCGAAACGCATCTCCTCATTCGTGGTGATCTGCAGACGCCTGGACCGATCGTACAACCGGGCGTCCCCGTCGTCTTGGATGACCCCGCGAAACCGTTCCAGGTTCAGGCGCCGCAGAGCAATGCCCCTACGACCGGCTATCGCACACA
This sequence comes from Planctomycetaceae bacterium, assembly GCA_021732415.1. Taxonomy (GTDB): domain Bacteria; phylum Planctomycetota; class Planctomycetia; order Planctomycetales; family Planctomycetaceae; genus JAKFVC01. Next base: position 24,615 of record JAKFVC010000095.1, on the reverse strand, counting down.
GTTGGCCCGATGGATTGGCAGTGAGCAGAATCCGCTGACCGCCCGTGTCTTTGTGAACCGCATCTGGATGCATCACTTTGGACGCGGACTTGTTTCGACAGTCCATGATTTTGGTAAGACTGGTGCCTCTCCGACGCATCCAGAACTCCTCGACTGGCTGGCCGTGGAATTCATGGAACGAGGTTGGAGCCTGAAGTCTCTCCACCGCACCATGGTCTTGTCGTCGGCCTACCGTCAATCGGCCGAGTTCGACGAATCCAATAGTCGCGTTGATTTCGATAACAAGTTGCTCTGGCGAAAATCCCCGCGACGCGTCGAAGCCGAGGTCCTGCGAGACGCCTTGCTGGCCACCAGCGGCCAGTTGAATGCCGCCATGTTTGGACCGGGTGTGCCCGTCAAGAAAGCCACCGATGGCCAGTGGGTGACTTCCGAAACCGGGCCCATTGCTAATCGCCGCAGTATTTATCTCTTAAACAAACGCACGGAAACGCTGACCTTCCTGACGACGTTTGATGCTCCTCGAATGGAGCTCGATTGCCCGGAACGCTATTGCTCGACCATCCCGCAACAATCGCTGGCCATGCTCAACAATCCGTTCGTCACTACGCAGGCCGAAACCCTCGCCGCACGCATCGTGGCCGAGGCGCCGACTGATGCCCGCGGTGCCGCCAGTTGGGCCTTTGAACGGGTTCTGGGAAGAGTACCGGACGCACGTGAGCTCGATGTATTGGCGGAATACTTGGAGGGTGAGTTGAAGAACGCCACCGACCCCGTGGCAAGGAAGCTGGCCTTTTTTCAGCTGGCTCACACGCTACTCAATACGAACGAGTTTCTGTATGTCGACTAATTTGGACTGCGGTGATTCATCAACGCTTTCCCATTTCAGGTGAATGAGCCGGACGGACTGCAGAACTCTTCAACAAACTGTTACTTCTGGAATTGCTCGCGTCAACTCGAATTAGAAAGCGGTGATGAATCACCGCAGTCCAAATAATTGCGTTAGGATCTCCGAATGTCGTACCACAATTCCCATTCGCTGTGCTCAGGCTCCGAAGACGTCTCGCATTGGACTCGGCGCGAAATGCTGACGCGAACCGGCGGTGGGCTTGCGGGACTCGCCTTGTTCCAGATGTTGGCCGCCGACGGGCTATTGGCCGAGGCTCCAGCAGCGGGACAGCGGCCGCCTCAGGTTTATGACTTGAAGCCCAAGCCGCCTCATTTTGCTCCTAAGGCCAAGAACATCATCTTCCTGTTTCAACAAGGGGGGCCCAGTCAGGTCGATCTGTTTGACCACAAGCCGGCATTGCAGAAATACGACGGCAAGAAATATCCAGGCAGCGTCGACTTGTTCGGCCCCGATAACTCCGGGCTCGTGCTACGCAGTCCATTTAAGTTTGCGAAGCACGGCCAGTCGGGTGCGGAACTGTCTGAGCTCCTGCCTCATCTGGCGGAAGTCGTCGATGATGTGACCTTCATCCGCAGTTGCCACACCGAGCACAACAATCACATCCCGGCTCAATTGATGATAAACACCGGCCGCATTTTTGGCGGGCGGCCCTCGATTGGTTCGTGGCTGTGCTATGGTCTCGGCTCTGAAAATCAGAACCTTCCCGCCTACGTCGCACTGCCCGAGCCGAACAATCTCCCGGTGGACGAGGCCCGCAACTGGACCGGCGGCTGGCTCCCTCCGCTCTATCAGGGAACGATGATGCAGGCGGGCGACAATCCCATCGTCGACCTGAAGCCACCGGCGCAAACGTCGCGAGAACAACAGCGCCGGAACCTCGACGTCCTGGCCAAGCTGAACGCCGAACACGCGAAGAAGCATCCCGCTGAGGGAGAACTCGCCGATCGGATTTCGAACTACGAGCTGGCGGCGCGGATGCAGACCAGTGCGTTCGAGACACTCGACATCAGTAAGGAATCGCCGGCCGTTCGCAAGTTGTATGGTCTCGATGACGCCAAGACGTCTGCCTATGGCACCCGCTGTCTGATGGCCCGGCGGCTGGTCGAACCTGGGGTCCGCTTCGTCCATATCTTTATGGGCAGCCAGGTCTGGGATCATCACTCGTCTCTGCAGGACGGCCTTACGAAAGTCACCACGGCTACTGATTTGCCCGTGGCAGGCTTGCTTAAGGACCTCAAATCCCGCGGCCTATTAGAATCCACCTTAGTGATCTGGGGCGGCGAATTCGGCCGCATGCCTGTCGCCCAGAGCGTCGACGGCCGCGACCACAATCGCCACGCCTTCACGATCTGGATGGCCGGCGGCGGTATCAAGCCCGGCATCACGTACGGAGCCACCGACGAATTCGGCTACGCCGCCGCCGTCGACAAAGTCAGCATGCCCGATCTGCACGCCACCATCCTGCACCTCATGGGCCTCGACCATAAGCGCCTCATCTTCCGCCACGGTAGCCGCGATGAAACACTGACCGATGTGAGTCCGGCACGCGTGATTTCCGAAATCTTGGCGTGAGTGCTGCTATGGAGCGACAATCAGCAAATTGTTAAAACGAAATACGAGCCCGTGGAGCGCGCTGCGGCGTTTATCGACCCCGCCCTCTTTAAATCACAGGATAGATGATCCATGCGAACGTTCCGTTTGTCCGTCGCCGCCTCCATGCTGTTGGTGCTCCACTCTTCGTTCGGTGCGGATAATGTGAAGCAGATTGAAACGGCGATGCGTAACCATCGTGAGGCCATTACTAAAGCCGAAGAATTGCGAGTGAAGGCGGTCGAGAAATCTCGGACAGAAACCGTCGCGCAACTTGCCAGACTCGCTTCCAGGGCCTATGCGGAAAAGGATCGCCTCGCCGAAACCAATGCCTGGAAAGCGGTCCTGGCATTCGACCGGAAAAATGCCAAAGCGGTTCGATATTTTCAGGACCTCGGCACACTGGAAAAAGTCCTTCAGGAACTACCACCAGAAGCCGTCGATGCAAAAGACGTGTTCGGGCATTTTACGGGGAAGTGGATCACCATTTTCCCCAACGGAATTGAACACACAATGGAATTTACCGCCGACGGAAAGGCGAAGTTCCAGGGCTTCACGACTTTTTGTGAATGCACCGTCGATGCCACTTACGAAGGGCTGGCGATTGCCGTCACCAGTCCAGCAAAAGATGTCAAGAATCGCTATACGTTAATGGGGACCAGGATGCTCGTTGAGCAATGGATTCCCCCGGCAGCTTATCCCAAGGCGGTCCCTTATTACGGATTCGCTACACGCGCGAAGTAATCTTTCGATTGGTGAATTGTTAAAGAGCGATTCGCGACCATAGTGCGTTATCTATCCAATTCCGTCGCTTTTTTCATTCTCTATTCTTGAGCGTGCAACCCACGCGGAGTAACCTGAGTGTTAGGTGACCGTTCATGCCGCGAAAGATTCGAGAGCTGATAGAAGACTTGATATCCGCTGGTTTTATTAACCGCGGAGGAAAAGGTAGCCATCGCAATTTCTCACACCCGCGCGTACCAAGGCCGGTTACCATCTCCGGAAACCCCGGTGACGATGCGAAAGAATATCAGGAAGCCTCGGTAAAGCGGGCGATCAGGGAGTCTCAATCGTGAAAGACAGTGCTCGGTACGTCAAAATCGTCGAATGGTCTAGCGAAGATGCCTGCTACGTAGGCAGTTCGCCCGGCTTGCTGTATGGGGGGTGTCACGGAGACAACGAACAGCTAGTATTTGAAGAGCTGTGCCAAATTGTCGAGGAAACAATCGAACTTTATCTGAAAGATGGCAAGCCCTTGCCTCCACCGACTTCAGGTCGTGACTTCGCCAATAAATTGCAGGATGTCGCCTGAGATTTCAGCCAACAACTAAGTAGAAGTGCAAAAGAACTTCAGCAGTTTTAGATTTTTAGGTATACCCCATTTTTAGGGATTTGTTGATTGGGGTATTGGCCAAGGAGTTCATCATGGCAGCATGGAAGCTGACATCGGACGAGTGGGAAGCGGTGGACCGATTTCGGTTCAAGACTCGGGACGCGAGCGAGTTTCGGAATGGCTTGATCATATTGAAGAGTGCCGCGGGAGAGTCGAAGGCGGTCATTGCGGAGGATTTGCGTTGTAGCGTGGGAACGGTCGATATCATTCGCAAGCGATATCGTGCTGAAGGGGTCGAAGGCTTGCGTCGGGGGCACCCACGCGGGCGCACATCGTTGGCTGACGAAGATTTTCTGAATGTGTTCCGTAAGGTGGTCGAGACGCCGCCCCAGGATCTGGGATACGGTTTCAACGTGTGGTCGGTCGATCGCCTGGTTCAACATGTGTGGGAAGTGACGGGGGTCAAGTTTAGCGCCAGTCAGTTGCGTCGCATTCTGAAAGACCAAGGTTATTCGTTTCAACGCCCCAAGCACACGATGAAAGGCAAACGCGATGAGGTCGCCTACGAACAGGCCCGACAGGAGCTCGAAGTACTGAAAAAAAAGCGGTCCGCAAGAACGCTGGTGAAGTCCTGATTTATCAGGATGAGGTGGAAATCCACCGCCATCCCAGCTTAACACGTCTGTGGGCGCGCCGCGGAGAGCAACCCGAAGTACCCGCTCCCGGACAGAACGAGAAACAGGTCGTCTATGGTGGTGTAGACTATCGAACGGCGGAGTTGACATATACGGTGGCCTCCGCCAAGAGCGGCACTTACTTCATCGTGTTTTTAACGGCGTTGTTGCTGAAATATCAGGGGCGGCGAATCCGAATGGTTTGTGACAATGGTCGCTTTCATCACACTCAGGCGGTGCGCACGTTTCTGGAAGAGCATCGGCATCAGATCAGCGTCTACTGGCTACCTCCCTATAGTCCAAGTTTGAACCTCATTGAACGGCTGTGGGGACATTTAAAACGCACGGTGTTGGCCAACGTGCTCTACCGGACACTCGACGATCTGGTGGCCGCATTTCACAAAGGAATCGACAGCCTCAACGGTAAACGTGATGCCATGGGGTTTATGTTCAACCACGACAAACACACCAGGCAATTTGCTAACAAACTCCAACACCACGCTGCATAGTTATTTCTGCAAACCTACTTAGTGAATTGTCAAAGAACGAGATCACGATTACCGGCCCCAGCCATTTCGCTTGTGCGAAGTTACCTGGGTACCGTCCGCAAGCGGTAACTGACTGATACATTCTGTACCGGTTTTGCTTGGTCTTTCGCTTCTAACAGATCAATCATAATATTGCGGCACATGGCCTTAGTGAACCACGTGTCAGTCCAGTCGGCAGGCGATAGCTTCACCCGCCGCGGTGCATCAAATGTGATCTGAACGGCCCCATCAAAGCGAGTGAGCTTCACGGCAGTCACTTGCTCGTGCCACTTGTCTGTGGCTGGATTCCATGTCCCACCCGTCTGAAACTCGATCACGGTAGGCGTGACTTCGGGTTGAAGTCCTGCGTCTCGCAGGAAGACCGGTAACGTCTCATACAACTCGGCAATCTGGTCGCGCCCGTCGCTCTGGATGTTTGTCGTGATCCTCACGCCGTCAGGTTCGAGCTTAAACGTCCGGCTGTAATCGAGGCGTCCGGCCAAGACCTTGGTCTGACCGAGTTGGTCTGCCGGGATCACTCCGCCGGCAATCACGGTGGCCTGATTGTTAGTGACTTCCGAGGTGACTGCAGGCTGGATGATCCGCGCGGATGTAAATGGCTTGCCGTCCGCCGTGAGGCCGCTCACGGCATGGATGGGCCATTGCCGCCATTCTTCGAGGATGTCGAACGTCTTGTCCTTCGTGATGCCAGCGCGGCGGCCCAAGATTACCGTGCTCGTCGCAGGAGTCCAGAAGGCGGAAAGTTGACCGCCGCTCAGCCCCAGCGGTCCTTTAAATTGTCCGGCCGTATCATGAACGGCGGGATCGCCGACTGCTCCGGTATGTACGATAGCCGAGTAGCTGGCCATTTTTGCGACCGTAAAGGCCTTGTCGAAATCGCGAATGAAAGTTTCGTCACGCAGGAACGGCGACTTGAGTAACTGCGAGTTTTCCTGTTCCAGTTTTTTGCGGCGAGCATAGGCCCCTGCTGGATAGTGATCATGGCCAAAGTTGACGCTGGCGGGGAAGTTGTAGTTTCGCCACAGCCGCCACATCCACGGCGTCGACCCGATTTCTTCATTCTTGCAATAGACGTACGGAGCCTCGGTGGACCCGTTACCAACGCGGACCGGGTTCTCAGCAATCTGTCGGGCGAATTCACCCGCGCGAGTTACGGCGGCCTGGGCGAGGATCGCGGGCTCGGGCAGCGGCACCAGATGGGCCGCTTCATCGGTCGCCAGTGAAGCATTCCAATCTCGAGCCTTCCCCCACTCCCATTGGTCGATGCTGGCGGGGCTCGACAGACGCGTGTTGAAGTGGGTCGGGCCGGTCCACTTCCCATTCGGTTCGGGAAGAATCAGGTGGGCCCGGAGTCGATAGGTCCGTTCAATGGCGTCCTTCGCAAACTTCCAATCGCTGGCCAAAGCCGTCCAGGCTACGAACCAGTTACAGGTCCCGGCAAAGCCGACATCCACGCCGCCCCGCTCCAGAAAATATCCTGCGGGATGGTAGTACCGCGGGTCAGTATAGAGCATGCGGGCGTAGTCCTCGGCCTCTTTGGTGAATGCGGCATCTTGACACGCCTGACTGGCGTACCACATCCCCACCCCAGCCACGAGGTCTAAATGAATTTCATCGCCCTTCGGTCCCCAACCGATGATCCGCCGGCCAAGTTTCTTAATGCCGGTTTCATAAGCAGTACGGACTTCTGCCGGGAGCAAATCTTTGAAGCTCAAATAAGGTGAGCCGAGTACTACGAGTTGATATCCAACTAAGTCCGCGCGCCAGGACGCAGGTGTATGGTCAAGGTAGTCGTCGAGCATCATCATATTCATCGCGGCGATGACGAAGGCCCGCAGCTTGAGGCCTCGATTGTTGTGATAGACATTTCCCGGATAGTTCCACTGCACCAGGGACATGAGCGACTCGGGATAAACCGGTGGCCACAATACGCCCGTGGGCGTTTCGATCTCGGCCAGTGTGAACAGTTTCGCCGGCGCATTTATCGCCGGAGGTCCCCGCTTGCTGCCGACTAAGGGAGGGCCCATTTGTGTGTAAATGAAGTTGCGAAACTGGTCTTCTGGATCGGTACTACCCGGCATGTTTCCCAGAGGCCCTGTGACTCCGTGTTCGAAGTCTTTTGCCTGCAATGTCGCCATGAAGCTGTAGAGTTGCTTCTGGTAATGATGATCCTGCGGCAGAGTCGTGCGGACTGCCGGAACAGGAGCCGCCTTGACGACATCGGCGGCAAGCCCACGTGATACTCCGCAGCACATAATGCTCGAGAGGACGATCAACTGGCCGATCTTTCGTGCGTACATGGCGACCTCAATTTGCAGGGTATGTCGGGCTGGTTCTGACAACTCGTAACTGTTTAGCCGGGACGAGTGTGAGCTTATATCATTTCCATTCTTCGCATTTCTTCGTGTTCTTTGTGACCTTCTGTTCCAATCCTGTAGTTTTTGAACAGAAGGTCACAAAGAACACGAAGATTTAAGAAGATCGTCAGGCACAGCCTGACCTACTTTGGTTTTTCGCCGGGTGACCGAATGCCGAAGATCACTTTGGTTCGCGCTTCAATACTCTGTGCGAGCGACTCGGCCAACTGCAGGCCGTTCAGGGCCTCGGTGGTGCTGTAATAGGTGAGGTATTTTCGTGCGAGTTCCGGTTTGCCTGAATCGAACAGAATTCGGGCTGTCTCGGCGACGGACTCCTGTTCGTCGATGAGACGCGATTCGAACGCTTCAAGGGCCTCCGTGACTTCCGGTAGAAATTTCTCTTGATGCTCCTGCACGAGATACAGCAGCCGCTTGTAGACCTGGAAGGCGTAGCGAGTCGATTCAATTCCGCGCTGCTCGATGTCCTGAAACTTCGCCGGTTCCCCTTCGGTCAGGTAGCGGTGCCGTTGAAATTCGGGTGGCACTGAGGTGGCTCCCAAACGAAACGGAATGAACGGGGCCGTGGAGGCCGGAGCTCCCGCCACCCACAGAATGCCTAATTCCGAAGGCACTCCTTTGCGCAGCTGAGCGACCTGACCATAGCCAGCGGTTTCCCGGGTGACTTCCGTCGTGCGGACGGCGCTCATCACATCCCGCAACGTCACCTTGCCGTTCTTGGCCTTTTCCGTCAGACGGTTCTCGATCAGTTCGACGGCCGGGTGCCGCATCTTGCCATCGCCATAGACGTGATTGACGTTAAACGATTTGCCACCCTTGGGGTCATACCAACCCTTCTCCACAGCGAACGAAATCAAGTTGGGCGAGCCGCGAAAGTCAGGATGCTGGAGATAGTTCTCCGGGATCTCGCCGATATAGCCCGGTCGAGACACACGAACTTCATCCGCCCCGACGCGCTGGGCCACCCAGAGCTTCTGGCCTCCCGCAAAGTTCAGGAAGACCCACCCTTCGTCGGCATCCGCGAAGAAGTGCGAGTTGCCACCATAGGTCGCATAGCCGTACTTGTCGATTAGGCCGCCGACAATCTCGACAGCCTCACGCGAGGTCCGGGCCCGCTCCATCGCAATCCGCGAGAGGTCGCTATAGTTCAACCCCGTCTGAGGCTTCGGCGTCATCTTCCGCAACTCATCCCGCGAAGGCGACCAGACATCGCGACCTGCGAGGTGATGTTCATTCAAGCCACCATTCGTAAGCGGTGCCGGGAACCCGGCGAATGCCGAGTAATTCATCGTGATGTAACGAAAGGTGACCCGTGCCTGGGGGATCTCGATGAGACGACCGGGGTAGCTGGCCTCTTCCGTCGCACCCACAGAGATCGTCGCGCCGGCGGGATGCTCTTTGCGAGGGACGATTTCCAGCCAGTGACTGGAGGGTTCGTCGCCGTAACCTCCCAGCAGGACGCTACCGTCCGCGGTCAGGTGCTTACCCACATAGACGCAGTAACTGGCACAGGCGTCGGCAGTGATAAGGGTAGCCAAAGCCAAGACGACGAGAGGACCACGGATGTGGTTGAGTCGTAGGGGAGACATAGACTGGACCTGCTCGGCGGGGAAATCGAACGTGGTCAATTACGCGGATTGTATACCGACCGGCATTATCGTTCCACATCGCAGCGGCAGAGCGTCAATCGGTTCTGCCGGAAATCCAGGTCCATTCCGAGTCGCGATTCAATTCATGATGAAAACGGCAGTCGGCCTCTGACATCGGCCTCTGAACATTTGCCATCAAACGGATCCTGATATAAGATCTTTCGCCACGAGACATCAGGGGACAATTCATCGCTTTCACTCCACGGCACCCGCGAGTTGGCGTGGTTATTAAATTCTTTCGGAGGTCGAGAACACGTGGCACGAGACAATTACCAATACTGCTGTCCTCAATGTGGCACGCGGCTCGAACTCAGAATGCGAGTCACGCAAACGAAACGTAAGTGTCCACATTGCGGTACCCCAATTACTCCTGAGGAGATTGACCGTCAAGCCGTTGAACGCATGAAGTGGCTGTTGACGGGTGGCTTGGGATGCATCGGGGTATTAATACTATTATTCGTTTTGGGAGCTATTATGAGAGCTCTTCGCATAGGGTGATTGGTTACCCTCCCTTCCAGAGAGAAGTCTATGAACGACTACATTTTCCTGATGCACACTGACGTTCAAAAACCTCCGAATACCGAAACTGATGCTGCCTGGGGCAAGTATATTGAAGTACTAAACAAGTCAGGGTGCTTTCGCGGTGGCAGCGCCTTGGGAGGCGGTCAATGCTTCACGCGGTCGGGACCGCCGGGGGAGATCACCGCGCACATTGGTGGTTACATTCAAGTGCAGGCGAAGAGTCTCGATGATGCGCGGAAGTTCCTGGATGGAAATCCGGTCTTCGAAGGTGGCGGCACCGTTGAGATCAGGGAATTGTCAAAGAGCTGAGCGACTCCGGCGGGAAATCAGGTGAGTCGCAGCTCTGTGTTGGAAACCCAACCCAGAGACTTAGACCTGCGTCCTTATTTCTCGAAATGGAGCCCGTTCAATCAATGGACACGACTAATACATCTCAGAAACTCACAATCGTAATTTCCCTGTTGGCCGCCAATCTGCTGGTGGTGGCCGTCGCGGCCGGTGCCATGGTATTTGGCCTGCTGCCGAAGATCGAACGAGTTGTACTGGCCAGCGAACGCGTGGAATCTCGGTTTCAGTCGTTTGCTGACGAAGTCCAACCTGTTATGACGGCAGGTGCCGCCAAGACGATCGAAACCATTAAGAAAATCGACGCCGACCAGCTTTCCAAAACTGCGACCGACAAAACCAACGCCCTGCTGGACTCTGCAACTGAGCGAGCCAAGCGATATTTGGAACGAGACAAAGCGAAGCAAGAATGATGTCGCATCCCCCAATAAATAGACAAAGGCCGATCAGACCGGCATAAACTCGGGAGATCGGTACCGGTATACTGAGTGGTTGGCCCTGTTTATCTGCTTGGACATCGTCGTCAGGTCGTGTTCGCACCAGCCGAGGAGAGAACCATGAAATTCCACATGGGCAGAAGGACTCGACTGAGTGCCGTGTTGGTTTTGATGGCAGTCCTCATTTTCGGATGGGCAGAGCAATGGCCTGTCAGACTCTCTATTTTCAATGCGATTCCGGCTGAGGCGCAGCATAGTCAACAGGCCGTACCTGCACCGCCAGACAACGAACAGGAAGACTCTGCGGCCGACAATTTCGCGTCGGAAGAGTACATGAATTACCGTTGTTACCACGTCGGATCCCTCGTGAACGATCCTGATAACGGGGGATATGGAAAGTCGAGTAACGCTGCTCGCCGAGTACAACCTCAATCCAACGGACGCGGTCTCTACATTCTCGCTCAACCGAATGTCGTTGTTCCGTCTCGACGCGGTGCGGAAATGAGGATCGTTCTCGTCAACCTGACAGGCCAGTTGCTTTCGTTTGCCGCCAGCGATAGCTGTCTCTCAATTGTGCAGGAGGCTCAAGACACAGACGGCAACTGGAAGCCAATCGATCGTTTTCCGGCACCTTATTGCGGAAACAGCTACCATCGAGTATTTCTGGCGCGAAATCACTATTGGGCTATTACGGCGCCAAGATACAAGGGGAGTATCCCGACACAACTCAGGTTTACGATGCTGCTGGAGGACGGTTCGCAGCTCCATTCGAATGTCTTCGCAGGCTCAATTAATCCGGATCAATTTCATTTGAAACCGCTATCGCCGGTCGAGTAGCTGATTCAGGCCGACGATTTCATCAGAACCCATTCGTGTCATCTGTGTGATTCGTGGTTCTTCTGTCCGGAATCTTCTTAACCACGAATCACACAAATGACACGAATAGGAACGGAGAAGTCGTGTGACAAATCGTTGTTCCGGGGACTCTGAAGTCTCGGTGTACCGCATCGTTGTGATGCAGCTATAACTAGTTGATCGGAACACGTGGCAGGTTACAGGCTGGTTCCTTTGGGATTGTCCATTTCAGGATTAGCAGCCGATGTAAGCCCAGATGGTTTAGCGGTATTTCTGAAACACAGAGGCACAGAGAACACAGAGGAATTGCCTCCACTCTGTGTCCTCTGTGCCTCTGTGTTTCAAATCCGTATCGGAAGAATCCGGGGGCTGACGCCGCCCGGCTCACCTACCTCATTATTAATGCGCCAGAACTTAGTTTGACGTCCTCAGTCTGTTCATAGAAAGGTACGCCTCGTCGTAAATCACCGAATCGGTGCCACCGCCTGGAACGTGCTGCCGAACCGGATCTCGTCGAAATCGGTCGAGTGATTTGCGTGGATGGCGATTTCGCGGAAGCGGAAGTCGGGGACCGGCAGACGTAATGCGGCGTCGCTGACCAGTGGTTCGGAATTGAGAGCCGGGTTGATCCAGACGACGGCGTCTTCGGGGCCGGGGCGAAAGACGACTCGCGTGACCAGCAGTACGACCTCGCCTGACGGGAAACTGCTGGTCCGCAGATTCACTTCGGCCCCCGTCATGAGTCCGACCGCCGTCCAGTTTCCTGAAGGGGCGGCGCCCAGTTTTCCCACGCGCAGGCCTGCGACTGTTTTCGTTCCGATCACTAAATAAGAGTAGCGATTGCGACTGGCCGTGCTCATCGAGGATTGGGCCAGAAAACTGAACCAGACGACCGAGCCATCTCGCCCCACGCCCTGCTCGTCGCGCATCGATTCCGGGAATCCTTCGATGTTAAACCGCCTTGTCGTGATGTTGCGTGGGCTGGTCGCTGTTCGGAGTTCATTCCCCGTAGACTGAAGAACGTTGCCTCGCGAGTCGGTGTAGCCCAATGGACCGAACTTCCGCATGTCGTTCGGTTCCCAGATCATTTCCTGCTTTTTGTAGTCGACGATAATCGCCACCTTCGAATTGGTTTCCTGCCAGGGCCCTGACCACCCGCTCCCGCCAGAGAGCCCCTGCATGCCCCCAATCTTGGGCCACTGCAACTCCTTTTGATCCGACTTCGGCAAGACGGTTGCCGGGTAATCGAAGCCTTCATACGCATACAGCGTGTTGACTGGTCTATTAAAAACACCTTGAGAATAGGACCAGCCCAGGAATCCGATCAGAGCCACCACGAAACTGCAGGCCATCAATGCGACGACGCGGCTTCTGCGCCGGGATCGCATTTCTGCCGTGAGACCTCGCGGACGATTCTCCAAGAACGCTGCTGCGTGACCCTCCATGGGATCATCCAGACTCGTGTCATTGATCACCGAGAGATCAGTCGGGCCGGGAAGCATTCCGTGCTGCAGGCGAGCCCGCAGATAAGAGTGCAGGAAGATGCGGTAGAACGCGGCGTCGGCACGCTTGGGATCCGCCTTGATCCAGGCGGATAACGCGTCGGATTGCTCGTCGGTGAGAGGCTGACGATCCAGGTGGGCGTCGATCAGCTCGAAGGCCTCAGCATCATCCATGGGAAGTTGGAGCACCTGCCAGAGTAGACCGGACACACGCAATGAGGGCCGACCGGATCCGCAGCAGAGCAATGCGGATCGCGCCGGCTGTCATGTCCAGTTTGCCGCTCATTTCTTGCGGCGACAAATCTTCAAAGTAACGCAGCTGCAGCATCTGCCGGGAACGTGCCGTCAGCCCCGACAGGCAATTTTCCAGGGCCCATTTTTCTTCTGAAAGTGTAACCTGCACGCGGTCGCAGGCTTCGGCCAGAGCATCAATCGAATCGCCGATGAACTTGACCGGACTTCGTTCGCGGGCCCGATAGAAGTTGGCGATCTTGATCTTCGCGACCCACAGCGCCCACGGCAGAAACGGCCGCGACTGGTCATAGTCATCAAACCGTCGAGCCACCTCGGCGGCCACTTCCTGCAGCAAGTCTTCCGCATCGGAAAACTGCGGCATGGAGGCCACCAGGAACGCCGTCAATGCCGGCTGGGCCTTCACCCAACTCACGGCCAGCAGTTCTCGCGAGTCCTCACGCGACAAATCCCGCACCAGACGCGGCGGCGGCGTTTCGGAGACCGCATCCGGAAGATGTTCCATATCCATAGGTCGGAGTTTCATCAAGTCGCTCAAGGCAGCCATCTGCCGCCGATCTTAACGTCGAGTTGTTAAGTTTTGATGAAGTTTCGATCTAACTTCGAGCAGCAGAGTCCGTATCAACCCCCGTGGCAGACGCTGCCAGCGTCTGCGCTCCAGTGCCGACCTGCATGGCCACCATCAGCTCTTCAGCAAACCAATTTCCCGCAACCGTTGCAAGAGGAAATCGTGAGCCCGGATGTCAGCATACTTCGCCCCGTCACCGCGACAGGCCGGAATGCACGACAGCGTCGCTTCCGGGTGCGGATGCATGAAGAACGGCATCGAATACCGCGAGGACGAACCGGCCGTGTTGACGACCTGATGCGTGGTAGAAGGAATCACATCGTTCGTGGCTCGCGACAACATGTCACCAGCATCGACGATCAATTCGCCCGGCTTGCCGTGCACGTTGAGCCACGTGCCGTCCCGATCTTTCAACTGCAGACCAGTCGCGGTGGCCGCCGGCAGGATCGTGATCAGGTTGATGTCTTCATGCGGCGCCGCACGCAGGCAGCGTGCATCGTCCGTCGGGCGAATCGGCGGGTAATGCAGCAAGCGCAAGATGGAGTTTCCATCCTCGGCAAGCGTATCGAAATACGTCGGCGCAACTTCCAGCGGACCGGTCAACGCCTGCAACATCGAGCGACCGGCTTCGTTCAAGGCGGCATAGAGTTCCGAAAACACGGGTTGAAATTCGGGGATTTCCGCGGGCCAGACGTTGGGCGGATAGTATTTCGAAAACTTGTGATCGGCAGGAATGTCCCGCCCGACGTGCCAGAATTCTTTCAGGTCCATGACCGGGGAATCTTTGGCGTGCTCCTTACCGAACGGAGTATAGCCCCGTTGCCCGCCACTCACCCCCGCATACTTCAACTTCGTTTCCTCGGGCAGAGCGTAAAATTTCTGCAGCAGATCGTAAGCGTGATCCAACAGCGGTCGCTCCACATTGTGGTCTTGCAGAACGATGAATCCGTAGTCCTTGATTCCCGAATACAACTGGTCGACAAAGCGAGTTCGATCGGTCGCCGTGCCGGCCGTGTAACTGCTCAAGCTGAGAGTCGGAACCTGCCTCAGTCCGCTCGCTGGAGACTCCGGTGCTGCGGCGTTCGAGGCACGCTCAGATGTACGATCAGTCACAGGTGATTTGGCGCTCGTAGATGTCATGGGACTGGACCAATCGTTGAGAAATTCGGCAGATTGTGGGACCGGCTACATTAGATTCGTGTTCCCGGCCGGCGTCAATTGAACGGTCGCCTGAATTAACAGGGCTCAATGTGCGACGTCGCCCAACGATCGTCGCCCGACTCTTTCGAGTCGCGTGCTCCATACGGTGAATGCACCCGACTCGGAGAGTCAGGCTACAGAAGAGTCGGGCGACGCGCGCCGGCAAACTTGAGCGGATATTTCTCGGAAACGGCGAAGTCCTGAAAAACCATGTCCGAACGGGGACCTCGTTCCGTATCTTCTTGCAGAGCAATACAAAACGCTCTGGCAAACAACTCAAACCACAACACTTAAATGCAACCAATGCGGTACGACACATCATAATCGCCACGCCACGAGAGTCGCGGTTTGCCCTTCGATTTCGAAGCAGGTGAGCGTTCCGGCGTGTGTCGATCCGCATGGTCAAAAAGGAAACATCATGCTCCTGATCAACAACCTGCTGAACGTGTTCGCCCGCTCCGTTCGAAAAACTCCCGCGAAACGACAACACAAGCCGGCCGCCACCGCGCTGCAGACCGAAGCCCTCGAGCAACGTCAAGTGTTGTCGGTGGACTCGCTGTACTTCAGTGGTGCGACGCTGGTTGTCCACACCGACAACGCCTCGACCAACGTCGAAGTTCGCACGGTGAATTCCAACGTGCAAATCAAGGACGTGAATGCCAACAAGGTTTGGAACTACGCGGCCAGCAGTGTCGGGGCCGTCGAATTCCAGGGTGGAAACGGGAACGACCGGCTCGTCAGTTACTCCCAGTACCTGCCCATCCGGGCCTTCGGCGGCTACGGCAACGACTACCTGGAAAGCTACGACGGAAACGACGTCCTGGTGGGTGGGGGTGGCGACGACACGCTCAGCGGCTACGGTGGCAACGATCAACTCTGGGGTGGCGACGGCAACGACCTGCTCCTGGGTGGTAACGGCAACGACGACCTGATGGGCGAAAACGGCAACGATCAACTCAACGGTCAAGCCGGGACCGATCGGATGTGGGGCAGTTACGGTGACGACATCCTGATCGCCATCGACAACGGCACGACCGACTATCTGCAAAGCGACGACGGCTACGACACGCTGTGGGTCGACCAGAATGGTTCGACCAAGGACGGCATGTACGCCAACTCGACCTACGACATGGTGCAGGCGGTCACCGGTTTCACCAACGGTGCCGATCGAACCCTCGATAAGGACCGCATCGCTGATCCCAATGGTCGCATCGTCGACGCCCAGGGCCGCGTCTACGGTTCGCTCGTCAAGACCTTCGCCAATGTGCCGCTGTTCGACGCCGCGGGACCGCAAGCCAGCGATATCGTCCAAGGGAGCTGCGGCGACTGCTACTTCCTGGCCGGCCTGGGAGCCATCGCTCAAGACAACTCCCGAGCCATCCGCCAGAACATCGTCGACTTCAACGACGGAACCTACGGGGTCCGCCTGGGCAACAACTTCTACCGTATCGATAATGACCTCCCGGTGAACTCGATCAACGACACGACTCCCGCTTATGCCAAACTCGGCCGCTCCGGAAATCAGGAGATGTGGGTGGCGGTCTACGAAAAGGCCTTCGCTCTGTACCGCAACAGTGCCAGGACCTACGCGTCGATCGAAGGGGGCTGGTCAGTCGAAGTCAACCGGGCCTTCCGCTCGGCCTCCCCTGGCGACCGAGCCTTCAGCTCCTACACCAGTGCCGCGGCCCTGGCGACAGAAATCTACAACCGCTTCGTCAACTATGAAGCCGTAACCATCGGTTTCGGTGGCAGCAACATGGCCAACAACACACCGCTGGTCCTGGGCCACATGTACCTGGTCACCAACGTCATCCGGAACGCCTCCAACGTGATCACCTCCATCGAACTCCGCAACCCGTGGGGAGTTGACGGTGGCAGCATCACCTCGGGCAATGCTTACGACGGAATCATCAGTGTGACGCCCGCTCAACTGTGGAATTTCGCCACCATCGGCCGAGTCAACTGGGGCCGGGTGTAGATCTTCGCCCAGACTTGGCAAGTTGAATTCAGATCTCAAAGGCACCAGGAATCGAACGATGTTCGGTTCCTGGTGCCTTTTCCACACGAATTCTCTCTCGCTTTGCATGCCTGGTTCTCATGTTCACAACACTCGTCCCTGCCCCGTTCCCAACGATTGCAGACACATTACCCAAAGACCAGCCGCGTCGGTAACTTTGCGAGTTGATGCATGCTGCGTTCATCGAACTGCGCGCCATCTCTGATCGACCCGAACAGGTCTACGAATTAGCGTATGCCTTTCACAACCTTCCCGTGGAAATGTACGGCTCGGGGACTTGGTCTGTGCCCGGCCTGCGTCCGTGGCTGGTAGGATATCGGGTACGATTCCCTGACGGCGGCCCAACTCCCCATTGCCACATTCCGTTGCCATTCGTGCGGCTACCTCGAATCGTATGCTCGTACGGAATTCGCGGCGCAGGTATTGGAATGAACTTTGTTTTTCGTGATCGGTTCGACATCGATCATGGGGTCGAAGGCGGCAATTTTTGTTTGGCCAAACGATCCTTGGTTTCGAAGCGTTCGCCCAGTATCACGAGTATCTGCTCCAGCTTTTCCGGCAGCGCAGTGGCATCGTAGGTTTCCGTTCGCCATTGTTTACCGTCCTGAAAACTCACATGCACAGTCCGGCCAATTGGTGGCACTGCTTTCGACTGAGGAAGCGTCGTCACAAGTTCCTTCAGAGTCGTCAAATGCTTCTCCGTCAGAGATTTGGTATGGTGGTCCTGGTAAGCGTTATTATAGACGTGACGAACATCTTCACTTCGCCCATCCGTGGTGACGGTATAGCGGAGAGCCGTGATACCTCTATCGAGGAACCATGAGATGACCAGGAGATGGCGCACGACGTAATCGACTGTCTTGCCAGTCTTGTCCGTGTAGCTGGACTTCTTGTCCGCCGCCGCATGATACTTGAGGTGGTGCTTCACGGCCGCTGCCGGGCTTCCGACGACCGGCTCAGTAAATCCCGGCTCGTTCGGTGTCCGAGCCAAATCAAACAATGTTGTTTCCCCTTTCTTTTCCTCGGCACGAGTCTGGAACGCACAGACCGCTAACAGGACAAGGGTCATCACAACCATTGATCGCAGACAAAAAGCTCGCATGTCATATCCTTGCCAGAGAGCTGCTGTCATTGTTGGAGTTCGAAACCGATTCGGAACAAGAAAAACACAGGCACCAGGAGCCAATTAGTGTATCTGGCTCATGACACAATTGTTTTCTGCCCGAGTTGGATTCGCGTTCAGTCGTGCAGAGTGAATCTCGCATCTGTCAGCGAGCGGTGCTAGACTCGCGGTTCATCAAATCGAATGAATCGTCGTCAGTTCTACCCACAACCTCATTTTATCCGAACAGCCATGGCCCAAAAAATCCTAGGCATGATTGGCATCTTGTGGGGAGGTGCGATGCTGATTTCATTCATCGCCCGCGGAGCACCCATTGGCAATGGTTATTTTGCCTTAGGAACTCTCGTCGCACTTCTGCTGGCACTCGTGATGCTGATTGGGGGATGGTACTGGGTCACAGGGCCCACGGACCTTGAACGTCAGCAGCGTGCTCTGGAGCAAGCCAATCCGACGGAGTGCTCCTTGTTCCGTGATCGAACGGGCGAGCAGCAATCCGATGGGACGAAGAATTCCGACAACTCGTAGGATCGGAGTGACTCAACATGACCGCTGGCTGTGATCGATCGCAACTCGAACAGATTGCCGAGGAATTTCATCGACTCGGCTATTTGCGTGTCGAACAGGCTTTGACCGCCGAGCAGATCGAGCGATTCAATGCGGCCGTTGATCGGCACTGGAAGGACTTTCCGGACGACTGGATCTCGCTCAGCGATTCGTTTTGCGAGGGGACTAATATCCTACCCCACACGGCGGACTTTGATGAAGTGATCGAGAACCGCAAGACGCTGGACGTCCTCCAGGCGATCCTGGGAGAGGATATCACGTTTGAAGAGTTCGCGATCATGCTCCGCAATCCGACCGCGAATTTGAATGAGATTAAAGGCTGGCATCGGGATCTCGTCCGCGAGTATGACCGGCGGCATGAGATCGATGCTGTCTCGATTATGTTTTATCTGACCGATGTGTCGAGCACCGATCACTGCTTCTGCATCGTGCCGGAATCGCACAATCGGTTGCTTGATATGAATCCGAAAGACGTGCCCGCCGACGCCGGCATCGACTTGATCGGCCCCGCCGGCACGGCCGTCATTTTTCATGCTCGAGCCATTCACAACGCTCGACTCAAACAAAACAGCACTCAGCGCCGGACGCTCCAGGCCTACTATTCCAGTCGCCTGGATCAGCGGACGAATGAGTGGACACAGATCCCCCCGCGGCTCTATCAGAAGCGAGACCCCAGCCTGCCCCCGCACTTTTACTCGAAATGGCAGGTCACGAATATTCTGGACGGAGTCGGCAAGCGCCCGGCGGATATTGCCTCGGACGTCCCGCTGTCAGAGGTGATTCGAGAAGTGCAGCGCCGGGCTAAGTTGAAGATGCGTGCTGGAGGGTAATCGCGGGAATTGGAGACCGTCATTGCGGTCGATGGGAGGGCGAGGCTCCCGCCGAGCCGCAAGCGTTTATCGGCTCTCGCCAGACTTTGCGGCGCGGCAGGAGCCTCGCCCTCCCATCAGCCTGATCCTGCATTCAAACGAAGATGCCAACTTGATCCGGTATTGCACCAGAGGCATCACTCTTCCAGCATCATTTCCATTTCCGATTCCACCATCGCGCGTTTGATGAGGATCTGGCTGCGGCCATCGTCGGACAGGTGAATGTCGTCCATGATGGACCGCATCAGGATCCAGCCACCCATCAGATGACATGTGGATTGGTCGGTGTCAAAGTCGAGTTGCAGGGTGGCGGCGTCGAAGCCTGGGCCCTCGTGGTGGATGCGGAACTCGGCGAATTCGGGTGAGAGGTGGGCTTCGACGATGAGTTTGCGGTCTGCATAGTCCGGGTCGGCACAGCGTTCCTGCACCAGGGGCGAGATCTGCGCCGAAGTCACGTCCTTCACATCAGCGGGCAATTCGAGATTGCCATGATAGAGCCCATTCAGAACGGCATGCTTCACCGCGATCCCCACGCGCAGCCGCTCGGACTCGTCCGCCAGTGGCAGGCAGCGCAGCATCTCCTGCAGGTGGGTGACCAACGGGTCGATCAGGTCGGGGTCGTTTTGCAGATTGAACCGGCACTGACATTCGGCGAGCGCGTGCATCAGCCGCGAGTGGCCCCGATCTGCCGCCGCGGACTCCACGATGCGTACCACGACATCTGCCAGTTGCTGGGCCAGCAACGTTTTCGGAACGTAGCTCGCCGCGCCCAGGCGGAGGGCCTCGGCGGCGATCGCTTCGCTCCCCTGGGCGGTCATCAGGACCACCGGCAGCAGCGGAAAATTCTGCTTGATGTAGGCCACTAACTGCAGGCCATCCAGCTCCGGCATCTGCAGGTCTGTGACCACCACATCGGGCAGTTGCCGCCGAATTTCCTGGATGGCTTCGAGGCCATTTTCGGCGAAGGAAACGGTCACGCCTCCCACCTTCTGCAGGAAGTTGCCAGCCATCAGCCGATCGAAGGCAGAGTCATCCACGACGAGTACATGAGACACAGTTGTTGCTCCAAAGTTAGCCGTCCCGTGGCAGACGCTGCCAGCGTCTGCGTTCTCGCATTCTGTAGCCACGCTTGATTCATCAAACAGACGCTGGCAGCGTCTGCCACGGGGGCCGATCCGCTAGCTCGCACTAACCCAGCTTCCACTTCGTGCGCGTGGGTTCGTCGGTCGGCAGCAGATCCACCAGCCGCTCCATGATGCCGGCCAGTTCCAGCAAGGGACGGTTCGGCACGATGACCTCATCATCATCTGCGAGGGAAGGGGGCGTGCCTTGTGGTCGATATTCAACCCGGTAGCGTTTGCCTGGCAGCCCGAGGACGTTTCCTGGAAGGATCCATTTCCGGCGGTAGGTCATCCCGTCTACGGTGGTGCCGTTGGTACTGTCGAGGTCAGTCATCTGCCAGTAGCCGTTGTGCAATTCCAGCGAACAGTGCCGGGAGGAAGTGCTCTTGTAGGCCAGCACGAGATCGCACGTCGGTGCCCGCCCGATGATAAACTTCGGCTTCCGCAACGCGACCGGAGGCCCGCCACCGCAGGGGATGAGCATCCCCAGTGTCGAGTTGGGTGTCGCTGGCCGGGGTGCCGCAGGATGGGGCGTGACTGGAAAATGGGGAGCCCCAGCGGAACTAGTAGACGCTACGGTTATCGGTACTGGATCCGCAGCCGTCGTCGAGGAAGGCTCGGGTGTCACCGTCGGAACTGCTGGTTCCGGGGCTTCATAAGTGATGCGGAAGAATTTTCCGCCCACCGTCAGCACGTCGTTCGGCTTCAATTTCGCCGATTCGCATTCGTGCCCATTGACCGCCAGCGGCCGGCCAGACTCGAATCTCCGCACGTGCCACCAGCCATCCACGAGCCGCAGTTCGGCGTCGTTCGTCGAGGTGACCGCGCCCTCGGTAGCGCTGCTTTTTCGACTGAGTACCAGCCGCGAGTTATTCAGCGCCATGGCCTTGCCGCCACCGCACGGAACCAGATGTCCCAACATCATCAACTCCATCCATCAAAGTTCGCGAAATCCCGTCGCGTTTGGCCCACAGGCCGCCGTGAATCCGGTCAATCGTTCTACCCACCAAGGCCCGCCACGTTGAAGTTTGTGACGTCCAGTTCCTCACGCTTTGCGAACGATCCGAAAACGACGTCATCGTACCCACAGAGTCTGGCGAATCTGTGTAGAACAGGTGAGTTTTCTGTTGGGTTTTAGTGAAGACTCCCCTGGCCTGCTCAAACTACCAGCCACCGTCCGCGATCTTAGCAGCATCCCGATGGCCAGCGTCTTGCGATTCCGTTCAGCGATGGCGCGCTTCGTATCTACGATTTCAGTCCAAAAGCCTGAGACCTGCACCGCGACATCGAGCAATTGGAGATGCCCTGAGGCGCCTCAACCATTACGTCTCTGTAACTTCGCATTTCGTGCTGGATTGAATGTACATCCATTGAATAATGCAATGCAGGATGACATTGACAGGCAGAGTCTGTTCCCGGCTTCCGCAATATTCTTTACCAGGAGCCAGACACAATGCCCCCCACGACATGGCGACGGACCAGACTGCAAATCGCGGCTGTGTGTCTGTTGCTTCTGCTGGCGGCAGACGGTTTCGCCGCGCCAGAGATCACTGCGGTGGCTCCTGGAGAGACCCGTGCGGGTGACGTTCTGGTGTTGACTGGAAGTGCAGCCAGGTCAGGAGAATCCAATTGCCTGGATCAAGCCTGATCCAAGCGTAAACAACACTATCCCACAAGAGAGGCCCCTGGCAACCGCTGGATTTTCCGAGGCATAAATGGGATCATCACAAGCTGCTAACAAGGCACAATTCTACGGCACTCGGTTTAGCGGCCGGGGCCCAATCGATCGACTGCCGCGGAACAATGAAGACAATTATCGAATTGGAACGACTTGGTGGAGGGAACAGCGTCGATTGTGCCTGATTTTCTGGCAATTCCGGAAAACACCGGGGTCTCCCTTACTCGCCAGACACTTTGTGTTAAGAAATTGGCCGAATATTTACCTATTCTTAATACATTCTTCACGCTTGCTGCCAACAATTCACCCACTCTAAACACGAAAGTCACGAGACCTTCATTTTGGAGCCTGGCTCGACGTCGACTCGAAGAGTTTTCTGCAGGCAGATGCATCACTCTTCAGAGTTCGTGAGGCAGGGGCGGGGCCCGGCATTCGTTTTTGCTGGTCCGTTGAGTCAGATCTCCGGGTTTCAGGTATGCTCCCTGACGGAACTACGTAGTTTTAATGAAGGATGTTGGATTTCGATGAATTTAAAAAGCGGGCCAAAACGTCAACGCGGCTTCACATTGATCGAGCTGCTGGTCGTGATTGCAATCATTGCCGTGTTGATTGCGCTCTTGTTGCCAGCCGTGCAGCAGGCTCGCGAAGCAGCTCGTCGGTCACAGTGCAAGAACAACATGAAGCAGATGGGATTGGGCATTCATAACTACGAATCGACCTTCATCAGGTTTCCTAGTTCTGGTGAGTTCACCGATGAATCCACCAACCCGACGGTTCGCAAGTTCTTCCCGGTGTCGATGTTTACGGCCATCCTTCCGTTCATCGACCAGGCCAATGTGTACAACATGTGGAATTTCAATGTCCATTACACGCTGAACCAAACCGCAGCGTCCACCAAAATTGCGAGTTTCGTGTGCCCCAGCAATGGCGTGACGGGTCCGGATCCCCTCGGTTTTGGTCTTTCCGACTATATGCCAGTGGCCTATACCGACATCGACACCAATGGTGATCGTCAGAAGAACGTCCAAGGGGTTGACATAAGCGGAACCTTGGGACTCTGCAATCCGATTTCGAAGATCACCGATGGTCTGACCAACTCGATTATGGTGATCGAAGACTCCGGCCGGCCGACGGCCAACGGTGGTTCTTACGACGTGACCGCGGGCCCCTTGGGTGGTCCCCAAGCAGCTAATAGCGCATTGCTGTCGAGCGCCAAAGACACCACGCCGTACACGGCTGGTGGAAACTTCGCAGTCCCGGGGCGTTGGGCTGACCAGGACGGTGGAAGCGGCGTTTCAGGTCCCGATGTGGCCCGAGTTGGTGCAGGCCCCGCCCGGCAGAAGATCAACAACAATAAGACCGGCTCCACCACGACCACCGGCGTGTGCCCCTATCAGTTTAACAATTGCGGCTCGAACGACGAACCGTTCAGCTTGCACACGGGTGGCGTTCATGCGCTGCTCGGTGACGGTAGCGTCCGCTTCCTGTCAGACAGCCTCGACTTCAATACCCTCCGCAAACTCTGCAATCCCAAGGATGGCCAACCCATTGGCGAGTTCTAAGCCAGTCTGATGTGACAACCGCCCGGGAGCAGCCAGTCTGCTCTCGGGCGACGTCATTCTTTGGTGGTCGCACTGACCAGATTATGCGCTTCATAGAGGTCCGACATCGGGCGAGAACTTGGCGTAAGGTTACCATTATCGACTGGCAAGTTGAGCAGAAGTGACTTGTAGCCACGTTCGCCAGAAAGTGGGTAATTTCTGCGGATTCCCATGCTCTGGCGAGCGTGGCGACCGCACGAACTCCCGTCATTGTGCCGTCCTGATTTGCCCAGCAGTGGGACTGCATTCCTTTCGCAAGCAACGTTCAACGGCATGATGATTTTGACATCAGTTTGCGGACAATGGCACTTAGATAAGTGCTGTCGTATACGATCATCAAATTCGTAGTTAATCTATTATTTACACACTGTTCATCACTTCCTCACACCGCACGCCAACAATACGCCCCGTGAACCTTACATAATCGTTATGGCGTAAACTTACGAGGCAGTAAGCTTCAATTCGGACACAACGCCAAGCTCTCCAGCTCGATTCCACTCAAAGTGCCCTCACGAAGCGGCCTTGGCGGACGATGCACTCTAGATTGTTTGATCGTGTCCATTTTTTCGTGTTTCAGGCCCACACCCTGACGGAATTAGTTGGTCTCTTAGAAGGCGAGGAATTCGATGTCATTACAAGGTAACAGGTCTCGGCAACGTGGTTTTACATTGATTGAACTGCTGGTGGTCATTGCGATCATTGCGGTCTTGATCGCCCTGTTGTTGCCAGCCGTGCAGCAGGCTCGAGAAGCAGCGCGACGGTCCCAGTGCAAGAACAACATGAAGCAAATGGGATTGGGCATTCATAACTACGAATCGACCTACATCCGGTTCCCTTGTTCCGGTGAATTCACCGATGAATCCACCAACCCGACGGTTCGCAAGT
>JAKFVC010000076.1 GCA_021732415.1 Planctomycetaceae bacterium | reverse complement strand
CCCGGCCCCTCTCCCCGGAGTACCTGGGCGAGGGGAGAGAAATTCACCTTTTTGTCGAAGTAGCTAACATCGATCCCCATGCCCGACTCGTCCCCCATCATTCAAATCGAACGCCTCAACTACCGCTATCCGAATGGCACGGTCGCCCTGTGTGACGTGAGCTTCACCATTCAGCCGGGCGAGGTCGTAGGGTTGGTCGGCCCGAACGGAGCTGGAAAAACCACGCTCCAACTACACCTCAATGGGCTGCTCCCGGAGACTCATCCCGATCGCCTGCCGGCCGGTACATCTGCAGCCATTACGGTGGCAGGACTGCCGATGTTGAAATCCAACCTGCGCGAGATCCGTCGCCAAGTGGGATTTCTCTTTCAAGATCCGGACGATCAATTGTTCTGCCCGACCGTCCGCGAAGACGTCGCCTTCGGCCCGCTGAACCTGGGGCTGCCACGCGCCGAGGTCGAACGCCGCATCACCGAGTGCCTGACAGCGGTCGGCCTGGAAGAGGTTGCCCAACGCGGGACGATGCACCTGAGCTTCGGCGAACGCAAACGAGTCTGCCTCGCGGGCGTTCTCGCCTGTCAGCCCTCATTGCTGGTTCTCGACGAACCGACCAGCAATCTCGACCTGCGAGCGCGCCGGCGATTCATCAGCATCCTCAAGGAATGCCCAGCCGCTCAATTGATCGCCAGTCATGACCTGGAATTGATTCTGGATCTTTGCTCGAGGGTCATCGTCCTCAACCACGGCCGAATCCAAGCCGACGGCCCGCCAGCGAAAATCCTGTCGCAAGTCACGTTCCTGGAACAACACGGCTTGGAAGTCCCCTTAAGCTTGAAGTATGGACAAAGATAGTCGCTGTTAAAGCTTGCTGATCCCATAAGTCCCATCCGTCTTATGTCGCTTCAACAAAAGGTTTGAGCAAACAGATGTGTGAGAGTGACAGGGTGTGAGGGTGTGAGGGTAAAGAAATCGTTCAATGGACATCCCAGGCCCTCTTACTCTGTGACTCTCACACCCTCACACTCTCATACTCTCTAACGCCAGGAAGTGACTTATGAGATCCTACCGTCAACTGCCTGGCATTCCCGACTCGGAGAGTCAGGCTACAGACCACTTGCCCGGTCCGTTATAGTATCTCATGGCTGGGCGCCCGCAGCAGCACTTCGATTCCAACTGAGACCCCTTCATGTGGCGTTTCGCCTTACGCAATCTCTGGACACGTCCCATGCGGTCGCTGCTATCCCTTCTGGGACTGACGGTGGCGATTGTCGGCATGGTGGGACTCTTCTCCGTCGCGCAAGGCATCGACCAGATGGTCCACCGGACCTTCAAAGCGATTCCCGGCCTCGCCGTCCTGCAACCGGGGGCTCCCATCCCGCTGTTCTCCCGCCTGCCACGCAGTTGGGGCGACGAAATCGCCAAGATGGAAGGCGTCCACAAGGTCAACGCCGAGATCTGGTCCCGGGCCCATATCATCGAAGGCCTGCCAGTCTTCAGTCCCCCGCGGTTTCTATTCGGGACCGATATCCCCAGCCGCCTCGAGATGAACTTCGCCGTTTACCGCGAGCACATGATCAAGGGCCGGTTCCTCGAACGGGGCGACATCGGCACCTACCGCACAGTGATCAGCAAGACCATCGCCGAAGAGTTCCGCAAAGAGGTCGGCGACATTCTCTACGTTGACGGTCAAGACCTGGAAATCGTCGGCATCTATCACTGCGGTTCTTTGCTGCTGGATGTCGCCATCATTCTGGATATCGGCCAAGTCCGCCCGCTGGCCCGGATGGAAGGCCCCTTCGTCTCGGCCTTCTACATCGAGCCCGATGCGAACGTCGACCGCGAAGAATTAAGTACCCGCATCGAAACCAAATTCCGCGGGCGGAATGCCCCGACAGCCGGCTCTCCGATGGCCGTGCTGTCCGCATTGGATCAAGCTTCCTCAGGCGACGTCCTCTCAGGCATTGGCAGCCTGCTCAAAAACATGCTGCCTGAAGCCAAACCAAAGCCAGGTGACACCGAAAAATCCGCGACGAAAATCTCACCGAAACGGAAGAAATCGGTCAACACACGGCGCCCAGAATCTGGCGTCGAGGTCCGTGGCTCGGAAGATTGGGCTCAAGAATTCCAACGCTTCAGTGCGGACCTGGATATTTTTCTCCTCGTACTGACAAGCATCGGCATCACCATCGCGGTCCTCAGCATCATCAACACGATGCTGATGAGCGTCACCGAACGCTTCATTGAATTTGGGATTTTGAAAGCCAATGGCTGGACGAACCGCAATGTGCTGCTGTTGATCACTTTTGAAAGTGCCCTGCTGGGACTTTCGGGCGGAATACTCGGCGCGATCCTGGGTTGGGTGGCCACCTTGGTGGTCAATGCCAACTGGCCCGATCGCATCAACCTGCACGCCAGCCCGCAACTGCTGATCTTCGCAGTCTTTTTCAGTACGGCCCTAGGAATTCTGGGAGGCCTCTACCCCGCCATCTGGGCCTCGCGCATGATGCCGATGGACGCCATTCGCCGCGGTTAAGCCCGGGGTGTTTTCAAATGTCACGAACTGCAATCTGCATCGCCCGCATTGAATCTCGACGAAACCGACTCTGTAACCATCTCGCCAAGGGATACGCCAACTTCACGAGCCAATACCGGGGCCGCGAGACGGCCCGAATCTGATACCACACGCAGTCGTCCGCATCTCGCTCGACCAGAAACTGCTCGTCGCCCATTTCGACGTGACCAGGCAAAGTCGCATACGTGAAGCCAAATCGCCTCACAGAGCCAGCATCATCAATCACGGAAATGATCCGGCAGGCATTCAGCCACCAGACTCCAAAGACTCGCGCCAGGACGGCCACGTCTTGACCAATCACCAATGCAGCCCCGGTGGGAGAGATCTCGGTCCAACCCGGTGGGAACATCCGCCACTCGCGCACAGCCTGGCAGGCGGCCAGATATACCGCTTCACCTCGCCCCAGCAGCACGCGTTCCTCGTCGACATTGAACCCAGCCACCGTTCCCGGCACAAACGTCAGCGACATCTGGCGTTGCTCGCTTAGGAAGCCAGCGATCTGGTCAGCAGTCGGGTTTGTCAGAGTCCACATCACAAACGGCCCCATGAAATCTCGGAAGCCCTTTTGAGAACCGCCGGAAAGTCGTTAGATTAATCACTGATTCAGAAAATTGCCTCCGCGGAATCTAATCCATGAGCTATTCGCACGCTGAACTCCGTAAGCACATCTCCCGATTGCCACGGTATCTCTTGTCGCACCTGCCGACTCCCCTGGAGTTCGTCCCGCGATTCTCGAAAGCGGTCGGTGGACCGCGGATTTTCGTCAAGCGAGATGACTGCACTGGCTTGGCCTGCGGAGGCAATAAAGCTCGTCATAACGAATTCCTGATCGGTGATGCACTTCACAAAGACGCCGACATCCTGGTCTGGGGTGCTGGCGTCCAAAGCAACAACTGCCGCCAAACGGCTGCCGCCTGTGCCAAGGCGGGCCTCGACTGCCATCTGGTCCTGGGCCGCGGTGGCCCGGCGCGCGGTCCCGATATCGTCCAGGGCAATCTGTTGCTCGATCAGTTGGTGGGAGCTCAAGTCGACATCGTCGAAGAAATGATCGGTCCTGATCTGGATCGACGCATTGCCGAACAGGCAGCCAAATATCGCCAAGCTGGGCGGCGGCCCTACATGTGGGAGAACTCGGTCGTAAAACCCTTGGCTGCGATCAGTTACATTCTATGCTTGATCGAAGTTCTGGAGCAGGCGGCCGAACAGGGAATCAATCCGGCGGCGGTCTATGTCTCATCGGCCGGATCCACGGGCGCGGGGTTGGCATTGGGGAAACAAGCCTTGGGATTTACGGGAAGCGTCCGCAATATCGCCCCGATCGAATGGCCGTACGATACGCGAGCCGATCTGGCTGCCATCGGTAATCAAGCGGCAAAACTGATCGACATCGACACGCGGTTGGAGTCGTCGGATATCGATATCACCTTCGATCACATCCCGCCCGGTTACGGCAAAGTTTCCGACGGCTGCCTGGAGGCCATTTCGCTGCTGGCACGCACGGAAGGCATCCTGCTCGACCCCACTTATACCGGTAAGGCAATGGCCGGTTTGATTCACGATATTCGAACGGGAAAGATCGATCGCGACGCTTCTGTCGTCTTCATTCATACTGGAGGTACCCCGGCATTGTTCGCTTACGCCGAGGATCTGGCACAGGGAATTCCCATGCGGAAACTGGTCTAGACCCTGTTTGGTGAAGTTGGGAAGATTCCGCGCCCACTTCTACGTCCCTTATTTGATGACTCAGGTGTCACATGGATGCGACGCCAATGCGTTCCACACCCGGATTTCGTTTTGTTCTCGTCATGAGTTGCCTGCTGCTCGCATCGTGCGAGACGCTCAAAGCTCCAGGCAGCACGGCGGACTGGTTCGCCCGCAACAGCAACAAGGGGCACGAGCGCGAAGTCCAATCATATCGGACTCAGTGGCAGACGCGCCGCGACCGAGCTGCGATTCGTTGGCTGCTGGCCAGTCAAATCCATAACGGCCTGACCCCCGACGATGTCAGCCTGCGACTGGGCGAAGTGGGAACTCGCGAGCAAAATACCCGCGAATTCAAACGAGAAGGCGACGGCTTCCGCGTCGACGATGAATTCTATCGTTACGGCCCCGACCGCCAGGGTGAAGTCTATTACCTGGGATTCCGCGAAGGCCGGTTGATCAATTTCGACGCCCAAGTCTTCGCCGACAAGCACAAATCGTGAATCTGGCCCGATCCCATAAGTCCCATGTGTCCCATCAGTCCTATAAGTCCCATTCTTCTAACGAACAAATGCCACTTATAGGGCTGCTGTAACAAATGTGCGGCTATTTCTGAGGCTCTTCCCAAAAGGCGAACTTGTGTCGCATCTTCTGAGTCTCTATTCTCTTAGGCTCTGCAGGTTGTAGGTCATCCGTGCGGGTCTGCAGACTGGCCAGGCGTCAGTCCAGTTCCCCGCATTATCATCGCAACCTCATGCTCTGTCAGCGTTTTCATTCAAAGGAACGTCACCTTGTTGCGGACTCATACGTGCGGCGAATTACGGCTGGAACATCAGGCTCAGGTGGTGACACTTTGCGGTTGGGTGAATTCGGCTCGAGACCATGGCGGCCTGGTGTTCATCGACCTGCGCGATCGTTACGGACTGACACAGGTCGTTTTCGACCCCGATAACGGTGCCGAGATGCTGACCGTCGCCCGTTCGTTGCGCAACGAAGACGTCATCCAAGTCACCGGAAAAATCGTTCCACGCGGCGAAAAGCTGGTCAATCCGAAGCTCCTCACCGGCCAGATCGAGTTGGTCGTCGCCGAGCTGACAATTCTCAACAAATCGAAGACGCCCCCGTTCTTGCCGGGCTCGACGGAAATCGCTAATGAAGAAGTTCGTTTGAAGCACCGATTCCTCGATTTGCGTCGTCCGCAATTGCAGGACGCGATCGTCTTCCGCCACAAGTTGTCCAAGGCCGTCCGCGACTACTTTGATCAAAACGGGTTCCTCGATATCGAAACCCCGATGCTCGGCCGCAGCACGCCAGAAGGGGCCCGCGATTACCTCGTCCCCAGCCGTGTGCATGAAGGCTGTTTCTACGCCTTGCCGCAGTCACCGCAGATCTACAAGCAGATGCTGATGGTGGCCGGCTTCGACCGCTACATGCAGATCGCTCGCTGCTTCCGCGACGAAGACCTGCGAGCTGACCGGCAACCCGAATTCACCCAGATCGACGTCGAAATGGCGTTCGTCACGATGGAAGACATCCTGACGATGATCGACGGCCTGGTTGCCTATGTGATGAAAGCCGTGCGCGGGGTTGATCATCCCATCCCGTTGCCGCGGATGAGCTACCGCGAAGCCGCTGAAAAGTACGGGTCCGACAAGCCCGACCTGCGGTTCGGGGTGGAACTCCATTGCCTCGGGACGATCGCGGCCCGCTGCGGTTTCAGCGTCTTCCAGAACACAATGCAAAGCGGCGGCCGAGTCCGCGGTATTTGCGTTCCCGGCGGTGCGGCGAAGTACAGCCGCAAGCTCATCGACGAACTGACCGAATTCGTCAAGTTGTACGGCGCCCAGGGATTGGCCTTCTTCCGCGTAACGGAAACGGGTCTCGATTCCCCCATCGCCAAGTTCTTCGTGGCGGAAGATCAACAGGCCATCATTGCCGAGTTCGACGCGAAGGTCGGCGACATTATTTTCTGCGTGGCCGACAAGTACAAAGTCACGTCTGCCGCGTTGTCCGCGTTGCGCAATCGAGTCGGCAAAGAGATGCAGTTGTACGATCCCCGCACGATGCATTTCTCCTGGCTGCTCGACTTCCCGCTGTTCAACTGGAACGAAGAAGACAAGCGTTGGGACGCCGAACATCACCCGTTCTGCGACCCGGTCCCCGAAGACGTCCCGTTCTTCGATACCGACCCGGGCCAGATCCGAGCCCAATCCTACGACATGGTCATCAACGGTTACGAAGCCGCCAGCGGCAGCGTGCGTATCCATGATCCGGTCGTGCAGCAAAAGGTCTTCGACCTGCTGGGCATCAAGTCCGAAGAAGCCGAAGAGCGCTTCGGATTCCTGCTCGACGCCCTGCGTTACGGAGCCCCGCCGCACGCCGGCGTGGCCCTGGGCCTCGACCGCTGGGTGATGTTGCTCCTCGGCAACGACAACATCCGCGACGTCATCGCGTTCCCCAAAACGCAAAAAGCCGCCGACATGCTGACGGGTGCCCCGTCGACGGTCGACGACCGCCAGTTGCGAGACCTGCACCTGAAGATCAACGCACCCAAGCCGTAGCCCGATTTGTGGGATGGGTCTGCGATTTGTGGGATGGGTCTCCAGGCCCGTCCGAGCCCGTAACATTCCGCGTGAAACAGATTCGATTCCCCGGAGCTTCGCGCAGCGCACGAGTTGCCTGCTCTTCTACGTGAGGAATTCAAAGCGAGTCGCCCGCTACGCGAAACTCGCGACGGCAAAAGCTTGGTGACGTCGTCTAGTACGGGGACGGACGGGCCTGGAGACCCGTCCCACGAATCATGTCCGCGACAACTGTTCATCAATCCGCTGCAGTGCCTCCGCGGCGCCCAGCGGAATTCCAATCCCACCGGTTGGAGTATCGAAGTCGCGCGGGTTTATTCGGATGACCTGACCGGCCATTCTTTCACAGGCGTTTCGAACGGTTGGAATCGCCAATCCCGCACCGCATTCGACGGCCACAATCCTTTCCGATCTTCTGGCGGCTAGCCATTCTCTGAGCCGCACAGATTGTTGATCGGTTGTATTGGGGACCCAATTTCCATCCCCAAACATCAATATATTAGGCCGAGCAATCTTTCCGCACCTGGGGCATGTCGGGAGTTCCGATGCGGTCCGGATCGTTTCCATGTCGACTTCTAATTGCAAATCGTCCGCAGACCAAACTTGCAAAGAACAAGGGCTGGCGCACTGCAACCGGTGTATTGAACCGTGGCATTCTAAAAGTTGGAGCGCATCAAAACCTGCCTTCTCAAACTGGCCATCGACATTGCTGCTATAGACGAACATGCCGAGTCGCATCTGCGCGCCCCATCGTTTCAGGATCTGATATCCCACATGCGGAATCGCATCGCGATAGAGATTCATGCGGTGCCCGAAGAACCCCCACGCGAGTTCTGGATCGCGGCGAAACCAAGTCGGATTCGACATCTCAGCAAAAATCCGCCCACGAAACGGCGGGTAAGCCTTCCAAAAGCCTTCGTTGCCACGAAAGTCCGGCAGTCCTGAATCGACGCCCATTCCCGCGCCGGCTCCGATCAGCAGGGCGCCGGCCTGTCGCAGCACGGCAGCGGCCTGCTGGATGCGGTCTTCGATTTCATCTGGTGATAATTCCACGAGTGCCTCTGCCTCCTTCAAAAACCAAGCCAGGCCAGGCGCCCGGTTCAACCAGTCATTGATGCGATGTTAACTCACCGAATTCGTTGCGGTTAGATCAGTGGCCCGCGTATCCCCCCGACTGAGTTGGACGCCGCTCAGCCCAGCCCTCTACAATGTCTTCGGGAATATGTCGATGAGTCACGTTTACTATTCGGAGTCCAGGGTGTCGTTTTCGAGATTGTTGGTCAACACGCGGCGCATGCTGGAGATGATCCGGTTCAGCCATACCGTGTTCG
This sequence comes from Planctomycetaceae bacterium, assembly GCA_021732415.1. GTDB lineage: Bacteria > Planctomycetota > Planctomycetia > Planctomycetales > Planctomycetaceae > JAKFVC01. The sequence goes on along the minus strand of JAKFVC010000076.1, from coordinate 18,778 downwards.
CGCTGCCGTTCGCTTTATTCGCCGCGTGCCTTGCCTGGAAGCAGGTTCCGTTTCAAATCGCACACCTCGTGGGCATTGTCTTGGCAATGGTGTTCGCCCGGTCGACGGCGATGGCCTTTAACCGCCTGGTGGATCGTCGGATCGATGCCGGGAATCCTCGCACCGCAATGAGGCACCTTCCGGCCGGCACGCTCAGTGTGTCGGCGGTCACCGCCTTTACGATTGTCTGCTGTGTCGGATTCGTCCTGACGACACTGCTGTTCCTGCCCAACAGGTTGCCGTTGCTGCTGTCGGTGCCCGTCCTGCTGTTTTTGTGCGGTTATTCGTACGCCAAACGCTTCACGATGTGGTGCCACTACTGGCTGGCTGCGGCGTTGATGTTGTCTCCAATCGCGGTCTGGATTGCTCTGTGTGGGACCATCACGCTGACCCCTGTGCTGCTGGCCGGAGTCATCTTTTTCTGGGTCGGTGGCTTCGACATCATCTATGCCTGTCAGGACACCGACTTTGACCGCCAGAGCCGACTGCACAGCATTCCGGCACGGCTGGGTGTTCCAGGAGCTCTCAGACTAGCGGCTGCCAGTCACGTGGTGATGCTCGGCTGCTTGACCGGGCTGTGGTATCAGGCGCATCTGGGTATCATATTCGGCGTCGGAGTCGTCGCCGTTGCGATCTTACTCGTTTACGAACATTCGCTGGTCCGGCCCAATGATCTGGCTCGCGTGAACCTGGCATTCTTTCATGTGAATGCCGTGATCAGCGTGGGCCTGTTAATTCTTGGTATGGCCGATTTGTGGCTTTAGGGATTGGCTCACCGACCGCGAATCTTGTTTCTTGAGGTACTCACGTGGACTATCAAACGCAACTGAAATTGATCACCGAGAAGGTACATGCTGGCGAACGCATTTCGTACGACGAAGGCGTCTTCCTGGCAGAGAAGGTCGACGTCCTGACGCTCGGTGGTCTGGCCAATACCGTGCGCGAACGGAAGAACGGCAACTTCGCGTACTACAACACCAACATTCATCTCAACCCGACGAATGTCTGCGTGTACCGCTGCGTCTTCTGTGCCTTTCGATCGGACTTACGAACCCCCAAGGCCTATACCTTCGAAGACGATCAAATCCGCGAACGGGTCGCCGAAGCCAAAGCCAACGGAGCGACCGAAATCCACGTGGTCGGCGGGCTACATCATCAGAAGGATTTCGACTGGTACGTCAACATCGTGCGAGTCATTCACGAAGCCTGGCCTGACATCCACATCAAGGCTTGGACCGGAGTCGAAATCAACTGGTTCAGCTTCCTGACCAAGAAGCCCACCCGCTGGGTCCTCGAACAATTGAAGGCCGCCGGACTGGGCAGTCTACCGGGCGGCGGAGCCGAGATCTTCCACCCGGACGTGCGCGACAAGATTTGCGAACACAAAGCCGACTCCAGCGAATGGTTACGCATCCACCGAGAAGCCCATGAACTCGGCCTGCGCAGTAATGCGACCATGCTCTACGGTCACATTGAAGAGCCGCATCATCGGGTGCATCATCTGTGTCAGCTGCGAGAACTGCAGGACGAAACCAAGGGCTTTCAGACATTCATTCCGCTCGCGTTCCATCCGGAAAATACGGGCCTCGATCATATCCAGAAGCCCAGCGGGCAGACGGATCTCGCGGTCATGGCGTTGTCGCGGATCATGCTCGATAACTTCGACCACATCAAAGCCTACTGGATCATGCTCGGCGAGAAGATTGCGCAAGTGGCGTTGAGTTTCGGGGCTGATGATCTCGACGGGACCGTGGTTCATGAGATCATTTATCACGATGCCGGCGCGACGACCCCGGAAGGCTTGTCAGTCGAGCAGATTCATCGCATGATCAAGGAAGCGGGGCGCGTGCCAGTGGAACGCGATACGCTTTATCGACGAGTCATCCGCAACGGGCGGGACTGGTCGATTGGGGAACCGATTCTCGTTGGAAAATGCTAACTGCAATGGCGACAGATCAACTCGATTGGCATTCCCGAGTGCGCGATAGGGGTCCCGGTTGGGGACGCTACCTGTATTGGCCATTGTCTGCAGTGTTGACGTTCTACATGGTCTCGTTGTCGTTGATCTGCGTGGATGAGTTCTTCCTGAATCACCAACTGATTCTGATACCGATGCGGACTTATACGCCGGACTTGTTCGATCCGTTCTGCAATCTCTGCATGGCGGCCTACTGGCCTGTGATTCAGGTGTTGAAAGCACTCCAGATTATTCCGCTGTCATCTCTCTGAGATGTCCAAGGAAGCGAGAGATCGACATGTCTTCCGCCGAAGATCCAGGAGTTGAGCGAAAGGGGGCCAGCGTTGCGCTGACTATCCTCTGGATTATCGCCGGGGTTGGGGCATTGTATTTTGGCGTTTTCATCCTGCTCTACTTGGATGAAGTCGCATTTCGTACTCGTTGGTTTCAGAATTCCCTGAAAGAGATCAGCCCAGCCTTCGAATCACAGATTGGCGACGCGTTTCGAGTGGTTTATTTTCCGCTCCTCTACGCGATGAGGGTGATGAAACTCATACCGCTCTCTTAGGGCTTGATTGTCTTCAACAACGCCGCGGCTTCGGTCGCGTCAGGATGAGCTTTCAATAAGGCTTCGAGCCTCTGCCTGGCAACGGCCGGCTTGTTGGCAGCGATCAACAGCTTGGCCAATGTGATTGGCGTTTCCAAGTCTTCCGCGTCCAATTCGATGACCGCGGAATATTCGTCAATCGCTTTGTCGACTTGCTTCAGTTCCGCGTAGGCCTGCGCGAGAACACGATGGACGTCGGGGTCCATCACATCGATGTGCAAGGCCAGGCGGCCGTAGCGGATGGCTTCGGTGTATTCCTTGCGGTTCAACATCAATGTCGCCAGCTTCTTGCGAGGCCCCGCGGCTTCATAATCGAGATCCACCAGCTTCTTCAGCACGCCTTCGAGTTTGTCCGTCGCGCCGCTCTTGCCGTACGCCAGGCCTAATCCCTGCAGCCACGTTTTGTGGTTCGGGTCGAGTTTTACAGCGAGTTCGTACAGCGACGCGGCCTCGTCGTACGCTTCCTGGTCGAGTTTCAACTTCGCCAATAAACGCAGAACGATCGGGTTCGGTTTGGCTCGATCCAGAGCCGGTTCCAGTATGGCCATCGCGCCTTTCGAATCTTCGGCCCGCATCGCCAGCATGGCCATCGTGGCTGCCGCGAGCGGTTCCGTCGGAGATTTTTCTAACGTGGCTTCGGCGACTTGTCGCGCCTCTTTTGTCTGACGTTGTGCAACTAACGCGAAGGCGAGCTTGCCAGCCGCTTGGGCGTCATCCGGGGCCGCTTCCACCTTCTTGCGGAGTTCCTTGATCGACGCCTGCGGTTCGGTATCGAGCGTCTGCAGCTTACTAGTCAATTCCTTCACATAGGCGACGTAGCCTTTCTCGAACTCGGCCTGACTTTGACCGCAGACTTTTTCAATTGCCTTCGTTGTCGGCAGTCCTTCGCGATAGGCATTCAAGAGCTTTTGCAGCGAATCGGGGCCGTGCTTTTCAATTAAGTAGCTTGCATAGAGATGGCTCTGGCAATAGGCCATCTGCCAGTCGAGTGGCGTCTTGGGCCGCTGGAATCCCAAGTTGATATTGTCGAGATTCATCAGCTCGCCCTTGGGGACCCGTTCGAGTAACAACCGCGTCCAAACGTCAGGGCGCGGAGTTTCTTCGCTCAGGACCGCCAGGGCTTCAGTAAACCAGTGAGGGCAGTTGAAGTGCGTTTGCTGCAAGGTCACGATGTGCACGAACTCGTGCTTCACCACCTTGGCCCAGTTGAATCCCTTCTCATTCGCTGTCGGCGAGGCCAACGCCACGATCCATCCCGTCGATGCACCGATCGTCTGGATCCAGGGCAGGCCGGTCATGCGGGCGCTGAACCACTGATGGGCCGTTAAACCCTTAGCCTTGTTGAAAATCTCGAACTGTGTCCGTGTTGGAGGCTCGTAACCGAATTGCTGTGTCAGTTGCGGATAAATTTCTTCGAGGTATTCCGACAGATATTTCCCGAGGAGTTTGTCCGCCTGCGAATCAACGCGTACCACGAAGTGATCGGTGCTGATCGTGGTGTAGTCATCCAGCAGCTTGATGACCTTCCGCATGTTGGCCACTCGCACGTGAAAGGGATCGGCATCGAACGCCTTGTCGAGAATCTTGCGGGCTTCGTCGGTCTTGCCGATTCTCATGTAGAGCAGCCCGAGTGCCGTCTTGGGTTCGGCATACAGGGGCATCGCTGCCATCGCGGCGCGATAACATTTTTCAGAGAGTCCGAACTTCAGGCGACTTTGCAAATCGTCGCCGAGGACCTGCAAACCATAACCTGGGTGCGGATTCTGCTTCGCCAGATCGATCAACGTTTGCGAAAACCGACTTGGCTTGGGCAACTGGATCTGGCTGATGTTATCGAGATGCGTCAGCACCTCGGTCAGTTCGGCATCGGGTGGAGATCCGTCGATCATCAAATAGACCGCTGCCATGCGCGCGATCGTCCGTTGCTCATGCGGATTGGCTTTCAACGACTTTTCCAGAGCGGCCATGGCCCGCGGCGCATCGCCGTCGCGCATCGCCAGATCCGCCTGCAGGTTCAAAGCTGCGCTATGCTGCGGATTGACGGCCAATGCACGTTCGGCATATGAGGTCGCTTCGGTCAGATCGAGTTTCTGAAAGGCCGCCTCACCCAGCGTGGCGAGGACATCGGGGGCCCGCGGATTGATCTTCAGGGCCTGCTGCAACTCAGGTAGAGCGTCTTCACGATTGTATTTTTCCAGGAGGAGGGTGCCCGAGAGCCAATAAGCCTGCCAGCAGTTGGGGTCGTCTTTCAACGCGTCGGGGCAGAGCGTATTGACGACAAACTTGAACACCTGCGACACGCTGTGCCATCTCGCATACTGCGCCGACCCGCGACCGACCACCAGCAGATCCGCGGCGGTCGTCGGCTGGGCGCGATTGTAGTAGCGTACGCACCAGCGATATTCCTCGTCGGCTTCTTTCAGCTGGCCCAGTTCCGTCAAACAGTCAGCGCGAACGAGTTTGGCTAGCAGAGATTCCGGATCGATCTTGAGCGCCTCGTCGACCCGCTTCAATCCGGCCGCATAGTCGCCTTGCAAAAAATCAAGTTCCGCGAGCTTGGTCAGCAGAGCAGGGCTCTTGGGCTGTTGCGAGATGGCTTTGGTCAGGACCTCGCGGGCCTCGGCGATGTGACCTTCAAACGCCTGGGCCTCGGCAATACCGATGGCGGCGGTGACAGGTTCGATCTTCGCTGTGGCGAGTTCTTCGTAGACCTCGATGGCTTCGGCGGTGCGACCACGCTGTAGATGTTCTTTAGCGGTTTTTAGGCGGGGATCAGGTTCCGCTGCGAGGAGGGGCGACCACGTCAGGCATAGTTCGGTAAATATTGCGAGCACCAACAAAGACCGAAACATAGGATGCTTCCAGCGATTCAAATAGGATGTGAAATCATCGGATGGCGAAGACTCAACTGATTATATCCAGCTTTCCCTGCCGAGTAAGACTGGAGGGGTGTGGGAAGCGGGATTCTGTGGCCGAGGCTACCAGGAACTGTTTGTAGGATGGCCGCCCCGGCCGTCGTATTCTTTGCGTCACGAGGTGGTGGTGCATTGGGATGATCGTGGTCGTGCAACCAAATAAGACGGCCGGGGCGGCCATCCTACGACTTTTAGTCGGCTCACGATGTCACGCTGGCATCTGTTTCCCAGTTCGATGAGACTGTACATCGTTATGAATTCTGGAACTCAAACGCCGACGTTTTTTGAAGCGTCGGCCACGGAACGCCTCATTTGAATCCGCTGGCATCGACTTCTATCACCGATCGACTTCTCACCTGTTACCGGGATGGGTGGTCACGTTGCGGAGTCGCAGCGGTCGCCTGGGGATTGGTCGTGGTCCGCTCTTTTGCGTCGGATGGGATCATCGGTGGTTTCTGCGAACGAACTGTTCCCCTGGCGTTGCTCATACTGACAATTCTAACAACCGCGGGCTGTGGTGGGCGTATCGTTCGCCGCTTAGGGAACGATTCTCGTCGCCCGTTGGAATTCTTGTGTCTCTCATCAGCGATTGGCTGGGCGACACTTAGCCTGCCGCTCTGCTGGCTGGCTGCTGCGGGTTTGTTTGAGCCGGGGATCTTCGGACCAGTGGCCTGCTTGTGTTCGCTCACGTTCGGATTCGGACTGGATGGTGGTCTGTCCGGCTGGGATGTTTTCAAACGTGTGCCCTGGTGGCGTGGCGTCCAACTCTACCGCCGCGATCGCTGGACATGGTCCGCATTTGTCGTGACGAGTCTGCTGATCGGCGTGACGTTTCTCTGGTCACTCGGGCCGGTGTGGGACTATGACTCGGAGATGTATCATCTACCGAATGCCGTCCGGTTACTGGAACAACATCAACTCGTCGTCGATCGCAACGAACCTCTGAGTAATCTGCCCGGCCAGGCTTACTTGTGGTATGCCCTGGGATTGGCCGCGGGTGCTGAAGCCTTTCCCGCACTACTAATCTGCTGGGCGACAATACTCACTTCGTTGTTAGCGGCGAGTGTTGCCAGTCGGTGGTTCGGTGTGCGGGTGGGCTTGTGGACGGTGCCCGTCTATTGGTCGGGGATGATCGTCCATGCGGTAGCCTCAACACCGCGTGTTGAGCCGCTCTACAGCCTGATGTTCCTGACGGCGGTGGCTTTACTGTTTGAGGCCGCTCAGCAGAAAAAGCTGTCGTGGGGAGTTCTCGCCTGCTGTGGCTTGTGCCTGGGAACGGCGGGCGCCATCAAGTACCAGGGATTCTACGGCTGGCCGCTGATTGGTTGCTGGTGGGTCTGGCTGAGGTGTCGACATCGGGAGTGGCGAAGTCTCGACACAATCGTGCGCGTGACGGTGATGTTCCTGATTGGGTTTGCGGTCCTGGCCCCCTGGTGGATCAAGAATTACGTCGCATTCCGCAATCCGATTTACCCGATGTTTAACCGGGCTCAGTTGGATCCTGACAGCTTGCGCAACGCGAATCCGCATGGCCCGCATCGACCGCACCCCTGGAATTACTTGATCGTCGACACCTGCGATTTGTTCGTCAGACCGAACACCTTCAGCGGACCGCCGAACCAGTTCCCACACTACACGTTCCTGTTGCTGCCACTGCTGGCAATAGTGGGTGTCCGAAGACGTCCCGCCGACGCTGGCAGCATCGGCCCCGTGGGGGACGCTGCCAGCGTCCGTACCTTCGCCTGCCTGGCGGGGAGTTACTACATCCTGTCGCTGACCCTGACGCACGAGCTCCGGCACATGTTCGGGATGTTTTCACTTGCCAGTATTCTGGTGGCGTATGTCGTCGTCGAGTTCGGCCTGCGATGGAGGCTGAAGGTCTTGCTGCCGGGGCTCGTCATCGCGGCCGTGGCCTTCGTTCTGATCTTTCCCGGACGCCTGTTTCGTTTACCCGGCTTGCTGAAGTATGCCGGGGGATTTGTCAGAGAGAAGCAACTCCGCGAGCAACTCGTCCCGCCAAACTACTCCAAGGTCTGCGAGTGGGTGAATATGCACACACCCGCGGATTCTGTCGTCCTGTTGTGCTGGGAGGCTCGCACGTACCGCCTGCATCGCGAGGCCATCACCGATCCCGGTTGGGCCACTTGGAAGACACTCTTTCGCAACCGGTCGACGCCGGAGGAAATCCTCGCCTACCTGAAGAAGGAACACGTCGATTACGTGCTCGTGAATGCGGGCTCGCTGGAGTTCAATGTCACCCAGTCGAAGCTGATTCCGGAACGCGTCCGCGACGAGTTTCGGCGGCAACGCGAGATCCTCGTCCCGTCGGTGCTGGAACCGGTCTTCGAGGTTCCCAAAGGGGCGGCCAAGGCGGTCTCGTTATATCGAGTCCGCCAGCCGAAATCGGCCGCTCGGCGCTAGGCCGCTTCGGCTTCAACCTCGGCTTCGTATTCGGCCGCCGTTCCGCCGCGTTGGGCTTGCTTGCCGAGGGAGCTCAATTGGTACCGCATCCCGTCGCCGCGGCCGGCGAGTTCGAACTCCAACATCCCTAACGCGATCAGGCGTCCGTGGAATTTGGAGAGCTGATCATCGTCGAGATTGGCGAGTTCGAAGATGCGATCGACCCAGCCATCGGGCGACGTCATCTGCCGGACATGATACGCGGTCAACAAGAGCCGCCATTCCGGGTTGCGTTCGAGTTGTGCCAGGGCATGTGATTGCATACCGAGGTTATCGACCCAGTCCCCACGCCGCCGAAGGGGAGGTGTTCCTGCGTGGCACGACTGCCATTCTCGGCACTGGCGGAAGGTCAGGCATCGTTGGCACAACCGCTACTGTGTGAATTTTGGGCCTCGTGGGACGGGTCTCCAGGCCCGTCCGAGTTCCGTAACAATCGAATTGAAAAAGATCAGACCCTCGCGAACTTCGCGCAGCGCACGATTCGCCTCTACGGACTAATTTCTCAATGTTTTTAGGGCGCTTTCACTGACGAACAGCCTGGCGCTGCACTACGTCCGCAAGGGTCAAACTTATGGCAAGTCAATTGTTACGGGCTCAGACGGGTCGGAGACCCATCCTACGAATCGCTCTAGTCTCAAATTGGCACCCCTGTTAAACTGCGTACAATCGGCAATCTCGTCAGAACCAGTCTGCGTAGCATAATCCGCATTTTGGTCGGGCCAGGTCCTGCATGTGTCTTCCGCATCGGCCTCGAAGTAAGTCAACGTGAAACTCGCCTATCTCGATTGTTCCAGCGGTATCAGCGGCGACATGACCCTCGCCGCGCTGATTGATTCGGGGATCGATCCCGCTGCGATTCAGCATGGGATCGCGTCGTTGGGACTGCCCGGCGTCCGGCTGAATGTGACCGAGACCATCCGCTGTGGATTTCGAGCGACCTACGTCAGAGTCGAACATCCGCCGCAGCATGCGCATCGCAATTTCCAGGACATCCTGCAGATCATCGAACGCGGATCCGAGTTGTCCGCGCGACAGAAGCAACGCGCTGTCGACATCTTCACGGCGATCGGCCGGGCTGAGGCTCGGGTGCATGGTATCCATCTCGACCAGATCCACTTTCACGAAGTCGGGGCCATCGATTCGATTGTCGATATCGTCGGTGCCGCAATCGCCTGGGATTTGCTGGGGGCCGATCTGGTGATGGCGAGTCCCATTCCGCCCGGACGCGGCTATGTTCATATCGCGCACGGGATCTGTCCGATCCCGACTCCCGGCACGGCCGAACTGTTGAAGGGTCTGCCGCTCGCCGATGTGCCTCTGGATGCGGAACTGACGACGCCCACTGGTGCCGCCATCGTCCAGAGCTTCGTCGATCGTTTTGGACCGCTGCCGCCGATGACCATTCGACAGATTGGTTATGGAGCAGGAACCAAGGATTTTCCCGAGCGGGCCAACATTCTGCGGGTATTCGTCGGGGAGCTGACCGAATCGCCGGATGTCGATGAAGTGCTGCTGCTCGAAACGAACCTGGATGATGTCTCGGGAGAAATCCTGGGATATACCAAGCAAAAGCTGCAGACGGCGGGTGCGTTGGATGTCTTCGCCACCGCCATTCAGATGAAGAAGGATCGACCGGGGACGCTGCTGAGCGTCTTGTGCCGGCCGGCTGACGGACCGCGGTTGGAGCAACTGCTCTTTGACGAAACCGGGACGTTCGGCATTCGGCAATCTCGGCTGCTGCGATCCAAGCGGCGACGACAAAGTCATTCGGTGGAAACACCGTGGGGATCGGTCATCGGCAAGCTCGGCTGGCTGTCCGGCGGCACGACGGTTTTCACTCCTGAGTTCGAAAGTTGTGCCGCTGTGGCTCAGCAACACGGAGTCACGTTGAGAGACGTCTACCGTTCGGCGGAGACCGCCTGGTTGCTGGAGTCTCAACGAGCCGCACGCGAGGCGGCAACATCGATTGAGCCTTCCGGTTCGAGTCCCCATGATCACGATCATGACCACGACCACCATCACTAAAGACACACGCTAAAAGCCCGAGAAATCCAGGGATTATTGATAATGATTATCGAAGTCGCATTTGGACTGGCGACGGTGACTGCCGTGGCGGTGCTCTTCTGGCAGGCCTGGTGGACCTTGCCCCGATCGGCCGAGTTCGAGCCCGCTTTCGTGGACTCGGCCCCGGTGGTTCCCCGTTCTCCGCCGCGCGACGTCCTGGACGACTTTGCTCGCGAGTTGAGTTTCAATGCGCTCACCGCAGAGGGTGCCGCGGAACACCGGCTCGAACTGCTCGAAGCGTTGCTCAGGGAAGCTGAGCATGAATCGGTGCGGTTGGAGATTTTGGTCGACAGGCTGGGACAGCACTTAGTTCGCGGATCGGCGGCGGCGTGACTGTAGCCTGACTGACTCTCCAGAGTCGGGTTACACGACTTCAATCAGCGGATTGGCATCCGTTACCAATGGCCAACGAGAACCATCCGCCAAGGTCAACTCGGTCTTCGGATCGATGCCCAACGCGGAGTAAATTGTCGCCACCAATTCGGCGGGATGAATCGGTCGGTCGACCGGCGCCGCGCCGTGTGGATCGGTGGCTCCCAGGACTTGTCCGCCTGGAAATCCACAGCCCGCGAGCAACGCGGACCAGGCTCCGGTCCAATGGTCGCGGCCTCCTTGACGGTTCAACTTCGGGGTCCGGCCAAACTCGCCGACCGCGACGACCAGCGTGGAATTCAGCAGGCCGCGCTGATGCAGATCTTCCAACAACGCCGACAGGCCTGTATCGAACTGCGGACAGACGGTGTCTCGATAATCCTGCAACCGTGTCGGTGAATCGGGGCCGCCCGCATGACAGTCCCAGGTCACGCGGTTAACCAGGCTGTCGAACATGTTGATCGTGACGAAGGGAACTCCCTGTTCGATCAACCGACGCGCGGCGAGGCAATTGCGGCCAAATTCGCTGGAGCCGTATTTCAAGCGGATAGCTGCTGATTCGGCGGCCACGTTTTGCACCGCTTGCCAGGCGGGAGTTACCTCCGATGTGCTGCCCAAATCGCTGGTGGAATCGGCTTCGCTGAGACGACAAGAATGAGCGTTCCATTCTGCTCCAAGGATGCCCGCCGATTGTCCGCGGTCCGCACGAATACCCGTTTGCTGTACGGGCCCCGGCAACATCACGAAAGGAGCAAGTTCACCAGCGTATTTGGCTTGGCTGGCGACCACCGCACCAATGGTGGGAGGCACGCTTCCACGTTTCGCGAGCCGGCCGGTTTGGATTAATTGCAGACCCGTTTCGTGCAGCGATGCAGAATCATGTGTCAATGAGCGGAGCACCGAAAATAACTCGGCACGCTGTGACAATTGCGGTAGCGTTTCGCTCAGCCACAAGCCGGGCACGGTTGTGGGAATCGGCAGGAACGGACCGCGAATGTTCGAAGGTGCGTCGGGCTTCGGATCGAACGTTTCCAGGTGGCTGGGGCCGCCTGTCAACACGATAAAAATGCAACTGCGTCGAGCGGGCTTCACTTGACCAGCAGCAACCGCTTCAGCACGTGACAATCCCCACACTCCCAAGCCCCCGGCACTCCCATAGCGCAGGAATTCACGCCGAGAGACTGTACTCGACCTGGAAAGCTGAGGCTGACCGGATGGGGCTGTCATGATGGATTCAGATATCAGACGTTAGAGCTATTTCACTTACTTAATGGTTTGCGTGATCGAAAGTGTTTGAGAGTATGAGGGTGCGAGAGTCACGGAGTAAGAATGCAGCCGAGCTTCGATCGGACATTTCTTTACCCTCATACACTCACACGCTGGTACTCTCACACTTTCAGTCTGGGCAAATCTATTATTGAAGCGACATAAACAAGGGGCGTTTTCGAAATCGCAGTCCACTGGCCAACGTTCTTACATCGGCCAGATCCCAGCGGGTTAGTGGGCCACGACTATGGGACCGGTAGACTCGATCAGAATCGGTCTTTGCCGGTGCCCGAAGCACCTCTTGCGCTACCGGCATATTCTACCAGAAGAGGCAGTGGGATGCTCGTGGAAAGTCGCTTGATTCGACCATTTCCTGATCAGGCGAGCTTGGACTGTTTGCGCAAGTCAAGTTGATCTTACCGCCACAATTCCATTTACTGCTGCCAACTCTGTCTCCCACCGTGGAATCATTCAAGTTGCCGTGGCTATCATAGGCGTCATGCACCAGCTTCAGATCCACGAATCCGAAACTTTTTGCCTTGAGCATCAGCGGCCTGAAGACTGGCCCAGCTCGCGTGGGTTGGTCTGCGCTGACTGCCATGCTCGGTTGATTGAGGCTGCGCCGCAGGGAGTCCTCTGCAGTTATTGGGAAAGTCAGCCGGCTGCCTATACTTTGGACGGCGAGCCGTGCTGGGTTTATACGCTGGTGTGGGATGATTTCCGCATTCGTTCCCTGCATTTGACCGGGCAACAGGGGTTGCCGTGTCGTGGGACGGGTCTCCAGGCCCGTCCGTCTTCTGTGGTTGACGCTGCACACTCATAGTGCAAGCAAAGTAGATCAGGTGAACCGGGTGCCGTGAGGCCCCGGACTTTTTGGCTTTCCACTCAGATACTCGGTCCGGGGCTTACGCCACCTGGTTCACCTGAGTAGTTCTTCGCTTGTTAAGCGCGATACTGGCGGGGACGGACGGGCCTGGAGACCCGTCCCACGGTCGCTTTTGCTGCGCAAAAGCGTGCCCGACTCTGGAGAGTCAGGCTACAGAATACCCCAAATTGCCGAGTCTCTCGCCCAACGATCTCCCTTCGGCAACATCTGCCGGACTTCTTACGACTTCGAATAATTCCTCCGAAAAGGGAAACAATTTCCAATTGAGAGGGCTTGACCCTTTTTACCGAAATCAGATATTACCCCGCTCGTATCACGTCCTACATTCGGGTCAGTTTCCACTGGCCTCGAACCTGTCTGCCAAGGTGCCAACTTTCACCGGCACGAAAAATCAACGATCTCACAACCTACCAACAAACTATCGCGTGTCGAGTCGACCGCGCGTTCGGACTTCCCATGACGTCCGTTCGACCGCGGCGGCTTGACGCCATCGGACTGGGTGGACACCAGCCTGATGGGTGAATCCCGTTTCCACATGTGAACTATTTGAATCAGCCGAGACCTGGCTGGCACGGTGATGAACCTTGCCCTTCGGGTTTCGGCAATTCGAGCTGTTCCCACCGCGGAAACACCCCGTCTACTTTTACGACATTCACGTCAAATCTCGTCCTGAAGGAGGAAGCTACGTTGCGCAAGGTCATATTAGCACTCGCCCGCAGTAGCTTGGTCGCCGCGTTCTGCTGTTCGGTAAGTTTCGCACAGACGGCGGAGACCTCGCGAGCCGGTTCGGTCACCCGGTCAAACGGTGTTGATTCCCGACTCCCGCAGTCGCCGCGGGAACTGCTCAAGCGCGGAAAAGATTTATACCTTCAGGGGCACTACGCCAAGGCTCTCCAAGCCCTGGAACAAGTGAACTCTGATGCCGATCTGTCTGAGACAGACGCGGCACAACTGGAAACGCTCCTGGAGGCCACCCGTAAAAAGGTGGATACCCTGCCAGGTCGTCGCGGAGTTACCGCTCGGGCTCAATCGCCCGACCCGTTCGGTAACCCTGCCGACAATCAGGCCGCCATGATGGCGACCCTGAAGAAGGAAGCTCGACGGTTGGCTGACGCCGCACCGGCCGAACGCAAAACCGCCGCGATGAAGTGGATCTCCATCGCCCGGTCTGCCTTCAACCAGGGTGACGTGGATGATGCCGAGCAAATCGCTCAGCTCGCCGCTCAAATTGACGCTCCTTTCAAGGCCACTGAGGATTCGCCAGAGAAAATTCTGGCGGATATCCAGGAAGGCCGGAAACAGGATGCGGCCTGGAAAAACGACAAATCGTCGCCGCAAGCCAAGCGGAATCGCTCGAACTATCTGTTGAAGCGGGCCCAACAGGCCGCTCAGCAGGGTGATGGCGAATCGGCTGAGAGATTCCTGGCGGCTGCCGAACAGATTCAGGTCACACCTGGTGTACTGGATCTGAAGCCGGCTCAAGTCCGTCAGCAATTGGAAGGTCTCGGCGGCGCCGCTGGCCGGACCAATTCCCGAACCGCACAAACGGCCAATCGTCCCACACGTAATAATGGGATCGAACAGGTCGGTTTTGAAGAAGCTGCTGCTCCCGGTAAGGCCAGCAAGGATTCCCCGGAATCCATGCGAGTGAAAGCGGACAACGCGCTCCGCCAGGCACAGTTGGCTGAACGTCAGGGACACTTTAAGGATGCCTGGCGCCTGGCTGCTTCCGCTCAGAAGTTGGAAGTGGAAGGTGGCTTGAAGTACCGCGCTGGCGAACAACGCCCGTCGCAATACATGGCCAGCCTGATGCAGCGGATGCCGGATGATCCTGCCTCGCTCGCCATCATGGAACAAGAGGTTGCTCAGTCCAAAGCCGCCGCGAATGAAGATGTCGAATTGGCCCAGGCCATGATTGAATCGGCCAAGGACGACATGGCGAAGAACAATTTCCAGTCGGCTCGTGAGAAGCTCGAGCATGTCCTGGATTTGAAGATTTCGGCAGCCAAGCTGGGCGAACGACCGGAAGCCCTCCTCGACGAGTTGAACCAACGTGCTGGCTTCACTGCGACTGCCTCGCGGACGAAGCCCAGAACGACAGGAACTGCTCCGCGTGGAACGGCGAATGCCAATAAGGCCAAGGCCCTCCAACTGATGGCTGAAGCCAAGTCCGCGATGGCCGCGGGTGATCTGGAAACGGCACGGGCCAAGACCCTCGCCGCCAACCAGATGAAGGTTGCCTTTGACGTTTTGGAAGAAGCTCCGCACCAGTTGATGGCGCAGATCGACGAAGCCGCCCTGGGTGCCAAGGGTGACGGCAAGATGATTGCCGACGCCGCTGCCGGGAATGAAGAAAACCCCTTCGCTACAGCTCCGCGTACCGCGTCGACGGGTGGCCGCACGGGCCGCCGGACGTCCGGTTTGCCCTCGCCCGCTCAGAAGCAACGAGCGATCGAACTGCTGGAACTGTCGCGAGCCGAATTGAAGGCCGGACGCATCGCCGATGCGAAGCGACTCGCCTTGGAAGCCAATGAAATCCATACGGTGTACGCCTTGTTTGAAGACCGACCGGAACTCGTTCTGGCCGACATCGAACTGGCCGAAGCCTCTACGCCGACAGGTCCGGGAACGGGCCGTCGGGCCAGCCAGAATCGAGATCCGAACGATGGCATTCAGGTCGCCGAGGAAACTCGGGATCCGGGCCTCGCCAAGCGTCAGGCTGTGACGTTGTTGAAAGCCGCCCGTGCCGATTTGAAGGCCGGACGACTGCCGCAAGCCGAAGAGAAGGCTGTGCAGGCTGAAAAGCTGGACGCCAGCTACACGGAATTCGAAGACAAGCCGACCATGGTTCTGAAGGACGTCGAACGAGCCACGAATCTCGCGGCCACCGGCAGTGCCATGGATGCCCAATCCTCGGAGAACCCGTTTGATTCCTCGATCCCAGAAAATGGCATCGCCCAGGCCGGTGGCGTCGACGCCTCGGTCATTGACCCCAACGGTGCCACCGCCGCAGATCTGATTAACGATGGCAAGTTGGCCATGCGTCGTGGTGACCGGGCCGCGGCTTACCATCTCTTCCTGCAAGCGTATCGATCGGGTGAGCAACTGCCGCCGCGAACGAAGCAACAACTGGAAGACTTCCTGCAACAGTTGTCTCCGAAGAAGGCTGGCAGCAATATTCACCTGGTACAGGCTACCGATGGACCGACCGAGGAAGCAGGACCATTCGACAAGGACCCCACAGCCGCCCCGGCTGAAGGTGCTGCCCCCAGTGCCCTGGACCGCGTCGATCAGCAGCTGGCTGTGAAGCTGGATGCCTTGCGGACTCAGGTCATGAACTCCATCTTCCGTGCCGATCGAGCTCGGGAGAAGGATCCGGCTGAAGCCTTGAAGATCCTCGACAAGACTCAACTGGAGCTGGAAAACACCGATCTGTCCAAGGAACAAGTGGCTCCGCTGCTGCGATCTGTCACCCGGGCTCGTGAATTGGCCCAGGCCAGCATGGCAGAACAGAAGCCCATTCTGGATCAGAAGAAGCACAATGAAAGAGTGGGCGAAGAAATTCGCGTCGAAGGCCGCACGCAAATCCGTGTGGAGCAAGAATTCGCTGACCTGGTGCAGCAGTTCAATGACCTGCTGAAGCAACGCCGCTACGCCGAAGCTGAATTGATTGCCAAGAAGGCCCGGGAACTTGATCCCGAGAATCCTTCGGCCGAAATCATGAAGTGGAAGGCCAAGTTCGCGATGCGAAATGCCAGCAATGAAGAACTGAAGGATCGCAAGGAAGAAGGCTTCCTCGGTCAATTGGATTCGGTGGAGTGGTCGGCGATTCCCTTCGATGACCGCAACCCGATCGTCTATGCGAAGAACTGGGCCGAATTGACCAATCGCCGTAAGAAGTATGGCAGCCCTGACAACCGCACGAAGACTGAAGAAGAGAAGCGTATCGAGAAGAGCTTGTCGCGACAGGTCTCGATGCACTTCGAAAACGAACCGCTGCAAACCGTGATCAACAAGCTGGCCGTCGACTCGAACATCAACTTCCGCCTCGACCCCCAGGGTCTGGAAGAAGTCCAGGTCGATTCCAACACGCCGATCACGATCGATGTCGATGGCATCCAGATGAAGAGTGCCTTGAACCTGATTCTCGAACCGCTGCACCTCGGTTATGCGATTCGCGATGAAGTCTTGAAGATTACCAGCATGGATCGTCAGAAGGGTGACCTGGAGACTCGCGTCTACAACGTCGCCGACCTGGTGATTCCGATTCCGAACTTTGCCAATCCGTCGCCACTGGGCAGCCTGACTGCCGGTGCAACCCCGGGCAACCTGGGTGGTGCTCCCTTCAGCGTGGCCGACAAACGACAGAAACCCTCCGGCCAGGCCTTCGCTCAAGTGCAGGATGGTGCTTTCGGAGCTCCCGCCAGTGCCGGAACGTCCGGGATTGTCGGCGAACGCCGGATTCCGGATGGGATGCGACGTGCCTCCCAGGCCGACTTCGACAGCCTGATGGAACTTGTGGTGTCGGTCGTCGAACCGAACTCGTGGGATGAAGTCGGTGGCCCGGCCTCGGTCCGACCGTTTGAAACGACGTTGAGCTTGGTCATCCGCCAGACTCAGCAGGCCCACGAAGAAATCCAGGACTTGCTGGCTCAGTTGCGACGTCTGCAAGACCTGCAGGTGTCGATTGAAGTGCGGTTCGTGACCGTGTCCGACAAGTTCTTCGAACGTATCGGTGTCGACTTCGACTTCAACGTTCAAGGTACGGCTCCGGTGAATAACGTCAACTCGCAGTTCGGTGACTTCCTGCCACCATTCGGTGGTGGCCGTACCTATACGAATGCGGGTGCGACGACTGGTTCGTCTGTTTCAAACGCGGGTAACTCAGGTGCGACATCCACAGGTACGACAACTGCGGGTACGACTACCAGTCTCGCTGGCGGTACTGGATCGGCACCTTTCGCTCCTGGTCCTCCGCGTGATCTGACTCGTCGCGGTGATTATCCGAAGCTCGGTACGATTGTGGGTCTGGAACGACAACTCCAGTTCGCCAACGATCTGCAGATTCCCTTCCGTCAAGGTTCATTCGACGTCGGTATTCCTGACTTCGGTAGCTTCAAGCCGGATGCGGGTCTCTCGATGGGCTTTGCGATTCTGAGTGATATCGAAACGTTCTTCTTCATCCAGGCTGCCCAGGGTGATTCACGGTCGAACATCTTGTTCGCCCCGAAGGTCACGCTGTTCAACGGTCAGTTGGCCCAGGTGGAAGACAACTTGCGTCGTCCGTTCGTAGTAGGTCAGACCCCAGTGGTCGGTGCCTTCACGGTGGCCTTCGCTCCTAACGTGCAGATCTTTACTGAAGGTGTGACGCTGCTGGTCACGGCTGTCGTGTCCGCTGACCGTCGCTATGTGCGGTTGTCTCTGGTCCCCGACTTCCGGTCGATCACCGACGTGTTTACCTTCACCTTCTCTGGTACGGGCGGTTCAGCCGGTGGTAACACAGGCGGTACGACGACCGGCTTCCAGGGCAACGGTGGTAGCATCGGTAGTAGTGGCGGTGGTGGTAGTGGTGGTGGTAGTGGTGGTAGCATCGGTGGTAGCGGCGGTACAAGTGGTGGTACGACATCGTCCGGTACCACCTCGTCCGGTACGACAACGAGCGGTACAACGACCGGCGGTACGACGACCATCGGAAGTAGCGTTCCCGCAACCCAAACGGTGCAACAGCCCGTGCAGGAAATCATCTCCATTCAGACCTCCGTGAGTGTCCCGGATGGTGGTACGGTTCTGCTGGGTGGTATCAAGCGGTTGAAGGAAGGCCGCAACATGGCCGGTGTGCCAATTTTGAACAAGATCCCCTACATCAGCCGTCTGTTCAAGAACAGTGGTGTGGGTCGTGAAACGGATAGTCTGATGATGATGGTGACACCGCGAATCATCATCCAGGAAGAAGAAGAGGAACTGCTCGGAGTTCCGCTGTAATGGTTGAAACGACCGGCTGGCAGGTGTCACCACTTGCCAGCCGGGTTTGAAAACAGTCTCCCTGACGTCACTCCCCCCGTGACGTTCTCTCTCGACTGCCGCGAACCTTCCCCCCTGGTTCGCGGCGGTTTTTTTGTTTTTGTGGGGGCAAGTTATTAATCTTACTAATCCCATTCTTTCGGTTGAATTAGCTCCCCTCGCCCTGGTACTCCGGGGAGAGGGGTCGGGGG
>JAKFVC010000160.1 GCA_021732415.1 Planctomycetaceae bacterium | reverse complement strand
CGGCGACGGTGTAGCTGACTGAACCCGGTTTGCCGTTCACGACGTAGGTCAGGCGGAAGGTCCCGGGTTTTAGCTCTGCGAAGTCTGTGATCTTAGCGTCTCGTAAGGGACGCAGGTCGGGGCGGAGCGGTTCGGCTCGGGGTTGAGGATCGACCTGGCCACCACGCTCGCTGACTTCGCCGTAGAAGCCGCCATTGAGATAGGGATAGGCTTTGGTGGCGTGGTAGTGATAGTTCCCCTGCTGGTCCTTATGACCGTTGAACTCGTCGAGACCCACGACTTTCGAACCGTCTGGTTCTTCATAGCCGTAGATGGGATAGCCGTCGAGCGCATAGGCGATTGGCAAACCTTTACCGATGGTCTTTTGCAGATGGACGGGGGCGATGTGATAGTGATAATCATCGGCTCGGCCGCAGTGGCCGCCGAACTCATCTAATTCGCCGAAGAGGAACGAGTCGTCTCCGCGATTGTTGAGAGGATTGAAGATCGGGACTCCATTGGCGGCCAGGGCGATGGCACCGCGCAGGAAGTTATCTTTAGTGGACTGCGGGTTCCTGGCTGGGACGGGGCGCAGCGGGATGCGCCACGCGTTGTCGCCCGAGTACTGCTGAGCCAGGGGGACCTGTTGCTGCCAGGCCGTGATGCCGACCATCATGCGGTGATCGGGGATGCCTGTGGACTCGACGTAAAAGAATTGTTCGTCCCAGCGGGTGCGGATGGCCTTGGTCTTCACGAAGGCGGCAAACGGTTTCGCCATGTCGGGTGTTTTGTTTCCGTTGGCGAGCTGTTGTTGGGCATTAAGTTGAGCGAGTAACAAGGGGATCTCGTTGGCGGCGAATAGTTCCATTGCCGGTTGAGTTTGCGATTCGTTGAGGAAACGAGTCGGCTCTTGGACAGGCCTGGAGACCCGTCCTACGGTCGCCTGATGTTGACGAATCGCGGCGAGCCGGTCTGCGACCCACTTCTGGTCAGACTCGACAAGCTGCGACAGTTTCAGGCTGATGAGGGAGTCATCGGCCCGACGGATTTGAATCTGTCCGTCCTTCGCCGACACGAACGAGCCGTGTACGTGAAAGGTGCTTGAGGCAGAGGTCCAGGTTCGCTGGCTGCTGGATGGGGCGCTTTCGGACTTCTTTTCCAACGACTGTTTGTGTGAGTGTCCCGGGTGCGCACTCGCTCCTGAGCTAACGAAAAGGAGCATGAGGAATGCGGTGAAAGTGATCGTAATGCGGAACATCCAGGTTTCCTGTGAGGTGATCGTGATCTGGACTGGTGCAATCTTGAGGGGTACGTGATGTCGATGATATCTCGCTCGAGCGGAGAACGCATTCCAGCGAGCCTTCCAACATCGACGGGCCAATTGGCGTATGATACGTGATGCGCAGCACCAAGTCCGTATCCGGAGTGCCCGTACGATGTCCCGAACACCGCTTCACTGGTTGTTTCCCCTGTTGTCTGCATTTCTGCTCCTCGGCGTCATGGAAGCTCGTGCCGACGATAAGAATTTGCCACAGAAGAACTGGCCACAATGGCGGGGTCCGCTCGGGACTGGGGCGGCACCGCAGGCTGATCCGCCCGTGGAGTGGAGTGAAACGAAAAACATTCGCTGGAAGGTCGCTCTGCCGGGTAAAGGGCATTCGACGCCGATTGTCTGGGGAGATCGCATCTTCCTGACCACGGCCATCCCCTATGGTGAGATGTTGCCTCCGAAGCACAGCACGGCCCCGGGAACTCATGATGGGGTCCCGGTAACGCAACGGCACGAGTTCATCGTCCTCGCGGTCGATCGGCGCGATGGGAAGATCCTGTGGCAGAAATCTGTCCTGAAGAAACTGCCGCATGAAGGGGGGCATTATACTGCCAGTCTGGCATCGAATTCGGCGGTCACCGACGGTGAGCATGTCTATGCCTTCTTTGGCACGCATGGGCTGTATTGCCTCGACATGACCGGCAAAGTGATCTGGCAGAAGCAATTTAGTGAGATGCAGACCAAGCACGGCCACGGCGAGAGTGCGTCGCCCGTGCTGCATGGCGATATGGTGTACGTCAATTGGGATCACGATGGACCGTGCTTTGTTGCGGCCTACGATAAACGGACCGGTCAGCAGAGCTGGAAGGTGGATCGCGACGAAGAGACCTCCTGGTCCTCGCCGATCATGATCGAGAATGATGGCCAGCCGCTGTTGATCGTGGCCGGGACCAATCGGGTGCGGGCCTATGACCCGGCGACAGGGAAGGTGATCTGGGAATGTGGCGGCCTCTCGTCGAATATCGTCGCGACCCCAGTCGCTGCCGAGGGAATGTTGTATGCCGGCAGCAGCTATGAGAAGAAGGCGTTTCTGGCGATCCGCCTCGATCGCGCCAAGGGTGACATCACCGGGACCGATCGAATCGCGTGGACCCGCAGTCGAGGCACCCCATACGTGCCGTCGCCGCTGCTCTATGGGGACTCACTCTATTACTTGACACATTATCAGGGAATCCTGACACGCGTCGAAGCGGTAACGGGGGTCGACAAACCGGGCGCGATGCGACTCGGCAGCATGGGCAACATCTATGCTTCACCCGTTGCGGGGGGCGGCCGAGTCTACGTGACCGATCTGGATGGCAAGACAATCGTTGTCAGCCACGAAGATCCGCCCAAGGTGCTGGCCATCAATATCCTGGACGACGAGTTTGCAGCCTCGGCCGCCATCGTGGGGAAAGAATTATTCCTGCGCGGGAAGAGTTACCTCTATTGCATTGCCGAGTAGCTTCGAAATCTCTCAACACAAATGTTGCGTTGTTTTGGGCTTCTGCGCGATTCTTCGACCCCGGAGGGGTCACAGAGGGTAGCCGGTGGTTGAGCGCAGCGACACCACCGGTATCGATCCAAAGCGGAGATATGCACCCTGAAGGGGTGCCAGAACGTTACATTCAATCCAAATACCGTTCCTCAAACTCGATCTCGGCGAGGATGAGCAATTCTTTCAGCTCTTCTCGAAATCTCTTTCGCCGATGGCATCAACGCGAATGGAACCGCTCACGTTTCTTGCACCCCTTCAGGGTGCGTTCATCACTTGGATCGGTACCGGTGGTGTCGCTGCGCTCAACCACCGGCTACCCTCTTTAATCCCTCCGGGATGAATGCGATGACGTGACGTCGTTGTGATAAAGAGGGTTGATGCAAAAACGATAACCTTAAATCAGCGCCTCTTTAATGAGCGGCGCATCCTCGGCAATTAACCGGATGGGGCGCCCGCTTTGGGCTGGGAAGGCGGCGTCGGCGTCGATTCCCAGCAGGTGATACAGCGTGCGGCCGAAACTTTCGATCTTATAGAAATTGTCCGTGACCTGTTCTCCAAGCTTGTCGGTGGCACCGACGATGCAGCCTCGTTTGAAGCCGCCCCCCGCTGCCAGCACAAATTGCGCGTAGTCCCAGTGATCTCGCCCGGCGTTCTTGTCCGTCCCGCATTTCGGCTTCCGACCCATCTCACCTAGTGCGAGTACGATGGTCGTCTCGAGGAGCCCGCGCTCCTCGAGATCTTCCAGCAACGCCGACAACCCGGAATCGAACATCGGAATCTGCTGACGGCCGGCGACGAAGTTTTCGCCGTGCCAGTCCCAGTACCCCAAGCTGAAGTGGACGATCGGGACTCCCGCTTCAATCAGCCGTCGAGACAGCAGGAAATGCAGCGGATCGCCCGACGGATAGCGCGTCTTGTCCAGATGATTCTGCTTGTACCGGGCGATCGTTTCGGGTTTCTCTTTGGACAGATCGAGGGCCGCGCGTAGCTTGGGCGAACGCAGCATGTCGAACGCCGTTTGCTGATATTGATCCAACCCGGCGATCAACGGGTCGGCTGCGTCTTGTCCGCGCAGGCGCTTGTCGAGTGATTTCAGCAGCTCGGCATTCTTGGTGAAGGCGGGCAGCTCCATCTGTGGCGAAAGCATCTTGGCGATGTCATCTTTCGCGGCCAGCGGGTCGAAGATGAAGGGGTTGAACGCCGGACCTAAAAAGCTGCCGGCGATGCTGTTGTTGATGTGATGGTCGATCTTGCCCAGGACCGTGAATGTCGGCAGCTCGGCCGGTCCGGGTTTGAGTTTGGAGATCACGCTGCCGTACATCGGATACTTTTCCGTGCCGCTGGGCAGGCGTGGATTTCCGGTCAGCCAATACATCGGAGCGCGGCTGTGATCGCCGGGCTTGTTCATCGTCGTGACCGAACGAATGATCGTGTACTTGTCAGCCTGCTTCGCCAGTTTGGGCATCAACTCGCACACCTGCAGGCCGTCCAGGTTGGAGGCGATCGGTTGGAATTCGCCCTTATAGTCCGATGGCGAGTCGGGCTTCATGTCAAACATGTCCGTGTGAGGCGGCCCCCCGGCCAGCCAGCAGACAATCATCTGCTTGGCTTTGCTGGAACCACCCGCCGCCTGGCACTGCGAACGCAGCAGGTCGAGCAGCCCGATACCGCACAACGACGCACCACCGATCCGCAAGAAATTGCGGCGGGTATGTTGGCGAAATGTCGAACATGAGTTGAGCATGACCCTGTCCTCGGTGGATTAATTGAAGCTTCTGGGAATCGACAGTGTGAGAGTACCAGAGTGTGAGAGTACCAGAGTGTGAGAGTACCAGAGTGTGAGGGTATGAGGGTCAAGACAGTCCAACCTCCGACGGACTGCAGTGACACTCCGTTACTCTCGCACCCTCTTACTCTCATACACTTTCAATCGCGTAAACATAAAATGTAATCGCTAATGCTGCAGCAGAAATTCGCGCGTATTCAGCAGGCACCACAAAACCGTTTGCAGACCCTTCTCGGGTGATTCCGCGGAGGCGATGTGTCCGAGGCAAGTCTGGAGTTCGGCGTCATCCGGCAAGCGGCCCACGGCACCGAGATAAAGTTCTGCGATTCGCTGTGATGGATCTGAAGTTTGTTTGATGATCTGTGCGATGCGGCCACGCGGGTCATTCACTTTCTGCCAGATCCGCGGATGATTGGCCAGGCCGAGGACTTGCAGCATGGAGGCTTCCGACTGCCGCTGGCAATCACATTGGACGGACGAATTCCGCTCGGAACGACCGAACTGCTCGAGCACAAACGTGACGAAGTCGTTCCGCGTGGTGTAAGGAATTTCGACCGTCGACAGGTTCTCTGGCCAGTGATAGTACTTCATATCGAAGTCGTCGCGCGAACCCGTGGACTGGTTGATGGCATCCAGCAGCACTTCTGCCGGCAGACGCCGCAACGCGAAGTGCGAATAGTTCGTGCGATCAGTCGCGTTGGCCGTGTTGGTCTGGCTGCTTTGCTGGTAGGTGCGACTCTGCAGGATGGTCCGATGGAGCCATTTTAAGTCATACTTGTGGGCGACAAACTGGCGGGTCAATTCTTCCAGGAGCACGGGATGCGAACACGGATTGAGCGGCGACAAATCGTCAGGGGGATCGATCAAGCCACGATCAAAGTAATGCGACCAGACGCGGTTGACGATCGCCTTGGCAAAGTACGGGTTATCGGGTCGACGCAGCCAGGCGACGAATCGCTCGCGCGGATCTTCGTCCGGTCCGAGTGTCACTGGTTCGCGTTCACCCAGCAGTCGGAAATCGCGGGACGATTGGGATCCGAGCGGACTCTCGACGACTGCCAGTGTTTTTTGAGCGGCCTCATCGGTGAGATGGAAGATCCCGGAGTGCAGCACACGTTTGGCAACTTCGTCACCCAACAGCCTTCCGCGTCGTTCCAGATCGTTGGCCTGCTGCTGTGCCGCAAGGTGTTCACTAAGCGTCTTCTCGAGCGCCGCCAGCTCGGTCCGTTTGGCATCCAGGCCATCAGTCTTCCCCGACTGCTCGACTTTGGCGATTTCGTTCTTGATGCGGTTCCGCTCTTCCGTGGCCTGCTTCGCTTTCTCCCCCAGTTGCTTGACCGGGCCCTCCTTCATCTTTTTCGCTTCTTCGGCCAGCCGCTTGCCTTCGGCTTCGAACTGTTTGAACAGCTTGGCGTCGTCGGGATACTTCTTTTCATTGTCCCCTTCGAATCCCACGCGACGCACGCGGATAAAGAAGTTGGCGAAACTTAGGACATCATCCTGCTGCCAGATGTCGTGCGGGTGCCGGTGGCATTGGGCGCACTGCAGTCTTAGACCCAGAAACGCATGCGCGACCTGCATCGCGCCTGGCACCCCAATGGCGTCGCGTCGTTGCCAATAAATATCAAGGGTCTTCCGCTTTGCGTAGAGCTCCAGGTCCGTGCGCGGAGTCTTATAACCGTCTTGAAGTGCGGTGACTTCTTGTGCCCAGTCCTCGCGGCTACGTCCCTCACGACTGGTGGCTAGTAGTATTCTTGAAGCGAATTCGTCGTAGGGCAGATTCTCTTCCAGCCGCGCCCGTACCCAGGCTTGGAAGCGTGGGGCTTCAAAATGCTCCGCGAGACCGTCGGCATACACGCCGAAATCGCTCGCCCCGAGTAGGTCACAAAACTTGAGCGTCCACAGGGCCGAGTATCCCGGTTCGTTCAACAGTTGATCAATCTTCCGGATACGCTTGTCGGGAGCCGCATCTGAGAGAAAGAGGCGAATCTCGTCCGGCGTGGGGAGCTGCCCTGTCACGTCCAGGCGCACTCGCCGCAGGAATGTCGCGTCATCGGTGACGTTTGACGGGGGGATGTTCAGCCGCCGGAGCTTAGCGAGAATCTGTTCATCAACAAAGTTCAGCGGCTGGGTATCCGGAAAGGGCTCTGTCGATTCGCGGTTGATCAAGGCCATGGCCAGAATCGGTTCGTCGCGAAACCGGGCCAGGATCGCCACGTCCCCGACTCCCACCGCTTTCACCTGCCCCGTGCGGTCGACGGTCGCCGTCTGGTTATCGAGCGACTGGAACGCGCACAGGTTCGTGACATCCTCCTGCGAGCCATCGACGAATTGGGCCGTAACACGCAAACGATAGACCGCACCCGTTTTCAGGACCTGTTCTCGGGGCGTGATTTCCAGTTTGGCGACACGCGATCGCTCCGCATCATCCAGAGCAGCACCCTGCTCGATCCAGCGCCGCAGGACGGCATATTCAGCACTGGTGCGCGACGTGACCTTCCCGCCGCCGTGGCCAACTCGTTCAGTGGCCTTCAGCAAAATCAAACTATTTTCAGGGTCGAGTTGATTGATGCGGCGACCCGCCTGGTCCCGCACGAGTTGCGCGTAATCCAATTCCGGCCGCGCGCCAAACAGAGACAGCCGGAATCCATTTCGGCCCTGGACAGCCCCATGGCAGCTTCCTGCATTGCATCCCAAGCGGCTGAAGACCGCGATGACATGCCGACTGAATTGAGGATTTTCCGGCGGACTCGGCTCGACCGCGGTCTGTGCGAACACCATCTGCGCACAGAGCAGCAGCGCGAAACACACGATTGAGCGAAAAGTGGAACGCATCGGAAGACTTTCAAAGAGATCCAATCAATATAGACTGATGCGTCGTTTTAAGCAAGAAGTTGTTTTTTGATATTCCACGCAGTTGTGAAGTCCGGCGGCGCAGGAAACGACCGTCAGGGCAGACGGAGCGCGACGCGGAATCCAAGGTTGCTGTGGCAGAAGTGCGGCGGGTCGGCGTTACGCGTCGCACAGCGGACGTCCCGCGGCGAATTGCTCCAGCCCCCTCCACGCACTGCGAAGCCGCGCTGCGTGTTGCCCTCCTCCGGATCGGTGACGGATTCTTTGGAGTAGATTTCGTAGCGCGTCGAGCAAAATTCCCAGACGTTGCCCAGCGTATCATGCAGGCCGAAGCCATTCGCTTGATAAGAGCCGACGGGAGCCAGAAAGGGATGGCCATCGTCCATGGGCATGTTCAGACGCGGCCACTCCGGATGAGTCCGCTGGAGCGAGCGGTCGCCAAAATTGGCGAGTTTTCCGGATGTGTCTTCGTCGGCCCCCCACCAGTAACGTGCGCCGCTGCCAGCACGACAGGCCCACTCCCATTGGGCTTCAGTGGGCAAGTCACAACGGATGGTCGTTTTTGTGAGTCCCAGCGGCGCCTGCGGTTGCTCGGAAAGCCAGCGGCAAAACGCCAGCGAATCAGCCTGGCTGACGTGAACGACCGGATGCCTGTCCTGCTGCTGAAACGGTCCCGCGAAACCCGGCTTGCGCCAGTTCGTGCCCGGGCGGTGTTTCCATTCGGCCTTGGCGTCATGGGCGTGGCCTCCCCCCGTGCGTTCACCGTCTGTGAGATACTTGGTCGCCGTCACAAACCGTTCGAACTGGCCGAAAGTGACTTCGTGCTTGCCGAGATAAAACGGCTTGGTGAGGGAGACCTCATGTCGTGGCCCTTCGTCATACTCGCCGGGATTGCGCCCCGGTTCGTCAGCGGGCGAGCCCATCAGAAATGTCCCTGGCGGAATCAGAACAAACGTCATTTTAAGCGAATTAGTGAACTCAACCGGCAACGCCGCCCAGTCCGCATAATCCTTCTGATATTGCTTCGCAGTCGCCGCAGAGAACGGGAATTTCGGCGCGATGGGAGCCGGTTTCCCGGGTTGGCCCGCGGGGGCGAAGACTCCAGTCGCTAAGACCAGCACTAATGAGAGTACAAGACGAAGCGGGATCGTCGCGACATCTGGAAATGAGTGGAATGGCCTGAGTCGTAGCATATTGGTTCTTCTTCGAATGAGCGGTAAATCGTCTCTAACGCGTCATTGCGTTGGCGTTCCGTGATCTTTCATCGCTAGTTTTTTGTCGGGCTCGCATCGATCCAGTCTCGTCGCTGTTCGTAGGAGAGTGTACCATTGGATCAACTGGCTCGGAAACTCGAGCGACTAAACTAGACGTTTGCAGCACGGCTGCCACGGCGACCAAGACTTTGCGTTAAAGCGCTCGAACCATTCCTGGAGCGTATTGGAAATACTGAGTCGACGAGCCCCCGAATTTTGACACGATCGGCAGCTTATGAATCTCATGCGCGTTCTGATTCTGGCAGTCTGGCTGATAATCCATGGTGGGGGCTATGTGTTTATCACGAGCATCCAGGCTCAAAAAAGACAGTGGCTGGAGTCGGGGGCGGTCCTTTCTGCGTCGACAGTGCAACTCCTCCAGTTCGGCGATTTCGTCACACGATATGGCTATTTGTTCGCGATTGTGGCGACGTTCATTTGTCTGTACTTATGGATTACTGCTGAGGATTTACCCAAGAGAGTTGAGTTTGCCGAATAGCCTGAGGAACATTTCGATTCAGATTCGCGGAATCTGCAACTGCAAGCGACACACAGCATCCAAAGATACCGCTTTCCACCATCCCAATGCCTGGCGTCGCTTTCCGCAGAGCTTTCCATGTGTGAGAGACAAATACCATGACTGCCGCTACTCCTCGCATTTCGCGCGACACCTTGATCACGGCTGCGGTACTCCCCGTGATCTACTTGTTCATGGCGATCTCCACAATTATTGAATGTGCGAGCGGCGGGGATGTGTATCTTCGCTGGTACTCAGCCGCAGCTGTGACGATTCCGGTGTCCGCAGTCGCGGAGATATTTGTTCCGAACTATTCGCCGGGGCTGGTGGGATTTCTCTTCTTCGCCATCTTGAATGCCTGCGGGATCTTCCTGATCTGCTATGCAGCAGTTCGACTGTGGAATCGTGTGCGGGCAGCGGGATGGTCGATTCAACCAAGCCGCGTGACATCGATTATTTTACTCGTTTCCGCAATCGGACTCTGGAAATTACAAGGTCCTGTCATCTACCGAGTCAATGGCATGTGCGGTCCCCTCATTGCGATGCCGTTGTCTGCGGTGGCTTTTGTTTTGGTCGTCGGATTGGCGGTGGCCGCGATTCGCCTCTGGCCGTCGACACCGGCGTAGTCTCGGCCGTCGGCGCGGTGACTTCCAAAATGGTGCATTCTTAACACTCGGGGTCTTCATGATTCGCACTCTCATTTTCGGCTCACTTCTCCTCTGCTTTCTCGTGCTTCCTGTACGGGCTGCAGACCTTCCCAGTCCGTTGAAGCCAATGTTTCACGTGGTCGACCTCGACATCGGCGAGGCCACGGAAGTCATGCTTGGTGATGGGTCCAAGGTGCGCGTGAAGCTCGTTGATTTGAAAGAATCTCGCGATGATGTGTGCTTTGCAGTTCGTAGTGCAGAGGTGACAGTCGAGGTCAATGGGCAGAGCTGCAAGCTCGTGTCGGCGACCTATCATCTACCGCAGACGGTGGGTGAGCTTCAGATCGATTGTCCGATCACCAGGGGCTATAACGAAAATGGAACTCCCAGTTTCTGGGGTCTCGATAAGGCGGCGAGGTTGCGGCTGTGGCCAGCCAAGTCTCCGTGGCTGCAGCCGGGGACGTTCCTCTACCCCGTGAAGCAGAAATGGATGGCATCGGACACTCAGATGGCTAATGAGCCTGTCCATGTTGACGGTGGGGATCGGGCTGGCAAACGCAAGATTTATTATCACAGCGGGCTGGATATCGGCGGTAGCGAGGGCCTTGTCGAGGTGATCGCGGCGACCGATAGCCTGGTGGTCTCAGTCGGAGAAGTGGTGCTGGAGGACCATAAGCGGGATACGCCGGTGGCTCCGCGCTATGATGTCGTGTATCTGCTGGACGGGCGCGGCTGGTACTATCGCTATAGCCATTTGAAGGAGATCGATAAGCAGATCGTTCCCGGCCGCTTGATCACCCAGGGAGACCGCATCGGCCTGCTGGGCAAGGAAGGGGGTAGCGGAGGCTGGTCACATCTGCACTTCGAGATCTCCAGTCGTCAGCCCTCTGGCAAGTGGGGGACGCAGGAAGGCTATGCGTTTCTGCGAGAAGCCTATCTCCATCAATACAAACCTCAACTCCTCGCCCTGGCCCGTCCGCACCATTTCATCTGGGCCGGCGACAGCGTGACTCTCGACGGTTCGCTCTCTTGGAGTGCCACGGGGAAGATTGCCGGTTATCAATGGCAACTGACCGACGGATCAAAGGCTGACGGGTCGTCTCTCATGCGGACCTATGCCAAGCCCGGTCGTTATAGCGAAATCCTGCGAGTGACCGATGCCGCGGGAAATGTCTCCTACGATTTTGCGGTGGTGATCGTCGCCGACCGAGATCATCCAGAGCGACACGTGCCGTCGATTCATGCCAACTATTATCCGACCACCGACATCAAGCCCGGCGCTGATATCACGTTTAGGGTACGCACGTTTAATACGTCCACGGGCAAAGAGCTGTGGGACTTCGGCGATGGCAGTGAGAAGGTCGAAGTCCATTCCGACGGCAACCGCAAGTCACTTGCCCCGGACGGCTACGCCGTTACGACTCATCGTTATCAACGTCCGGGCGACTATGTTGTTAAGGTCACCCATACGGACGAATTCGGCGTCACGGCGACCGGGCATCTGCACGTCCACGTCGATGCCCCCCAGTAATCCGGGAATTGAGATGTCTTCTTTGACCCTCGGATGGCAACGCCGTGAAGGATTTTTTCCTGGATTTTCGAGGGAGTCTGGTCCAATTCGTGATTCGAGTCGATGGGAGGGTGAGGGACCCAGAGGGTACCCCGCCGAACCGGATAGTCTAGCGAGAGTCGAATAACGCTTGCGGTTCGGCGGGAGCCTCACCCTCCCATGACGTTGAAATATCCTTCACGGCGTAGCCTGGAGGGGTCGCAGAAGCGTCGATCTGCGACCCCTCCAGGGTCGAATACATTTTACTCCGCTAATCCGGTGGTGTCGCTGCGCTCAACCACCGGCTACCCTCTTTAATCCCTCCGGGATAGTTGGGAATCGCTGAATTCAGGTCATCCCATCAAAGAGTTACCCTCGCCGGATACTTGCGGTTGAACTCTTCTTCGAATGCCTGCAGCTCGGTTTCGTGATGAGACAGAAACCACTTGATGTGGTTGTGCTTGTACTCTTGACGAAGTGCCGGATCATTCAGGTCGTTGGGAATGCGCTTCATTCGCGGATCGATACTGTCGAAACCGGCAAACGGCTGCTGCAGTCGCGACTGGATGATGTCCAGATACTCATCCGAGAGTTCGATCCCGATGCAGTTCCTATCGAGTTGCTGACAAACGCGAACCGTCGTCCCACTACCGGCAAAAGGATCAACGACCAGCTCGCCGGGATTGGAAGAAGCAAGGACCATGCGCTCCATCAGCCCTTCCGGCTTTTGGGTCGGATGAGTCGTACGGCTGTCTTGGCAATAGTGGACATGTGAAAACTCCCACACATCGCCGGGATTCGCGCCGCGCATATTGTTCCGCGAGCGATAAAACTTTTGCGGGACCCGAATGTCATCCAGATTAAATGTGAACTTATCACTCTTGGAGAAGAAGAGAAGATCATCGTGCCGGGGAGAAAATCCGCGTGTCTTGCCCATGCCCTGGGTATAGAACCAGCAAATCCAACCATTGAATTGCAGTCCGAGTTCGTCTTCCAGAATGCTGTATAAGCGGGCAATGAACCGAAACCCCATGAAGACGTAGATCGAACCAGTCGGCTTCAGCACGCGAACCGATTCCTGCAGCCAAGCCCGCGTAAACGCGAGGTAGGTCGCGGCGGACATCGAGTCCGAGCCGTTCCCATAATCTTTCCCCAGATTGTAGGGCGGATCGGCGATGATCAGATCGACGCTCGAAGACTTCAGTTTCCGCAGTTCGTCGATGCAGTTCCCGTGAATTAATTGTAAATCAGGCATCTGGCGTTATTCATCCCTTGGGTCTCGTCTGCAGCTGGCTTTGTTGAAGAGACGCATTTAGCCACAGAATGACACAGAAGAAACACAGAATTTAAGAAGGGAAAAGGATTCTCTTTTCTGTGTTTCTTCTGTGCTATTCTGTGGCTAATTCCTCGCTTGGAACTCATTACTGCGGATTCTCTGCCTGATCGTCAGACGGAACTGGCCTCGTGCGTCAGTTTACCGACGGCCGGAACTCCTGGCGAGTTCTGCTATCGGATGGCAGTCTGGGCGATCCCTGCCCTATTCCTGCTGGCCGTTTTGACTTGACGCTGGTCCGGACGTCATTCAAGCTAGGGCTCGCGATTGAGACATCCCCCCACCCGCTTCATCGGCTGGTGACTTTCCAAAGCTCGCTGGATGGTGGACTGTCAGGCGCGGATCTTGAGAGGCCTGAATGTTCCTGGACTTCCATATGCTGCTGGGCCGTTGGGCTCGGATTCGTCACGACAGAGCGTGGTTACCCGCGCCGCGGAAACGAACGGCTCGGCTGGCTGCTCTGGCCGAACCGCTGGAAGAGCGGGTGATGTTGACTGCGGATATCTTTGTTGTGCCGGGAGCGGACTCAGTGCAGGTGAATCTCACCTTTCTACTCGCGCAGCAGCAGACGAAATTCAAGAATGAGGTTGGCTTCTACGTCGTTGACGATGCGACCGGCAGCGTGGATGGCCAGCAGCCTGGGACCGACGAGTATGCGCGATCTGTGCTCAACAGCTCCACGCGGCAGATTCTGTTTCCGAGCGGTGGTCTGCCGGGATCGTCCGAGGAATTGACCTTGGCGGGTGGAACGCAAATCGCCTTTTACCTCGTCAAAGGCCACAGCTCGCAAGATCTCCTGGACCGCGATCATCACCGAAAGTTTCCGAAAAACCCTGCGATCTATTTTTCAGCGGACGATGTTTCGGTCGACAAATTCGATCACGTCCACAGCCAGGTGTTTGCCAATGGTGATGCCGAATATCGGTGGCAGGACCAGAAGCAGGGCAGGAACGCCGCATTTGAGGACTCCGTCTACACGATCACGGCGACGTCCGAGGTCCAGTTTTTCTCGGCGCTGGACGAATTCCAGGCCGCATCAGACACGAGTGTCGCCGAGACATTTGATTCGTTCGAACCCACCGGGACGAACCTCTATGGAGCACGGACTTTCGGTGACATCACGATCACACCCATCGGGGGCATACCCGCCCCCAATCTCTTCATCTTCCCACCAGATTTTGGTGACGAGGACGACATCGGCGTGACGCTGACGAGCAATGTGCTGACTGCGAACGGCAACGAAAACTTCGAGCTCACTTTCGCCTCGCCACCGACCGCCGTTGGATTCGATTCCATCACCAACTTTTCGACGACGAAACCAGTTGTTACCGTCTATGACACGAACGGCCTGTTGATTGGGACGTATTCACTCACGCAGGCGCCTGATTCGTATGGTTTTGTGGGGATCATCTCGAATGTTCCCATCGGCAAAATCGGGTGGACGGCGGTGTTTGGTGAAGTGCAAGACACCGCGATCGATAACATTCGAATTGGCACTTCGAACTCTTAGAGCAACATAGGTGGGGCAATTGATGGTTCGGTTCATTCCAGCCGAGGAATTGAAAGACAAGTACGACGTCTTCGGCCACTTTTACTCGGTCGAAGTGGCGCCCCACACTGTTGTGGAGTGCAGAAGTGTCCTGGAACTTGTGCACCAGAACCATACGCCACAGAGTATGTCGGTGCTTTCGAAGAGCAGGCCCGATGCCGTGATTATCATGATGAATCCCGGCTCATCCCGACCGCTAGTCGAGGTCAACAATCACATTCATGCCAACTCGATTCATGAATTGCCGATCTCGCTGGTGCCGACAAAACCCGATACGACACAATATCAAGTGATGCGGGTCATGCATTATTGCCAATGGCGGCATGTCCGGGTCCTCAACCTGTCAGATTTGCGCTGTTCCAAAAGCGTCGAGTTTTTTAAGCAGTTCCAGCGATTGGAAGCGGACGCCTCATTCGATTCGCATTCCGTGTTTTCGAGCCGACGAAAGAGCGAACTGGTTTCGAAGTTCACGAAACACAACACCGTTCCCGTGATCCGTGCCTGGGGAGTGAGTCCTGAGCTAGACCCGTTGATTGAACGCTGCACGGATCGCATCATCAGGAGCAAGGCGGTCCGGGGGCTGATAAAGGAGGGGACAATCAACAAATTCCTTCATCCGCTGCCTTCGTTGCAGTCACAGAAACTTCTGTGGGTCAATCGGATGGTCGAGCAGTGCCGAGGGGCGTAGAGTCTCTAACAAGACGAAGACTTCTTTGCCACGGATGTCGCATCAGAACTCGCCCCGAGTTCTGGCCCTGCCAATCTCACGTCATTCGAGTCAACAAGCGGCTACAATACATTCGACCCAATCGAATCTGCTTATTCACCGCTGGAAATACGATGACCGCTCCCGAGAGTTTGTTGAAACGCATTGCGTGGCATGAGGCGGCGCACGCATTTATTGCCGCATATCATGGCTTCCAGTTGCTGGCGGTGCGGATTGATGGCCCGGAGAACCAGGAAGGCAGTATCTGGAAAGTGGCACCTCGCAAGCCATCGGCCGTGTTTATCCAAAGCCAAAGTCAACGGGAGCTCGCGGTGCATGCCGCCGGGGAAGTTGCGGAATCGATGTGGTTTGCTCCCCCCTATGATCGCGGCGTCGGGCTGGATCGGAACAGTTGTTGGCGATTCGCACTGGAGATGAAAGGCTCGCCGACAGACATCAATCAAGCCCACAGATTAGACATCGCCGACTGGCCCAAGCTGGCCTGTGGACGCCAACTACGAGAGACAATTGACGCCGAGAAAGCTGCGGTCCGCAAGATTCTGGAGCGACACAAAACGACCATTGAACCCATCGCCAACCGCCTGCTGGAAAAACAGCGAGTCTGGGGTGACGAGGTGCTCGAAATCATCGAACAGATTAAGGCGATCCAAATTCAAGCGAGCGAAGCCAAAGCGATCCGCAAGGAAGCAAAGTAGAACTCGGCCGGGAAGGTTGATTTGATGATCTTCAGAACCACTCGAGACTCGTTGGGCATTCTGATCCGTTCCTTCGAGAATGTGCCTGCAATTGCCGATCTGTTGACTTCGGGGTCAGCTTGCAGCAGGCTGGATTGCGTCCTACCCTAGAAGCAAATCGTCAGCCCAGCACACTTTCGATAGGCCTAATGTCATGCCCGCACCGTTGCGTTCGGATCGACCTCACGTTCACAAGGGAATCATTCTGGCCGGAGGCAGCGGATCGCGGCTGTATCCGATGACCAATGCGGTCAGTAAGCAACTGCTGCCGATCTACGACAAGCCGATGGTCTATTATCCCTTGTCCGTGCTGATGCTGGCGGGGATTCGGGACGTCCTGCTGATTTCGACTCCGGAAGACATCGGCGGATTCGAACGGTTGCTGGGAAACGGCAGCCGTCTGGGAATCTCCATAACCTACGCAATTCAACCGAAGCCCGAGGGGCTGGCGCAGGCCTTTATCATCGGGCGTCAATTTGTCGGTAACGAGAGCGTCGCCTTAATCCTGGGCGACAATATCTTTTATGGACAAGGATTCACTGGCCTGCTACAGTCGGCTGCCGCGCAGACGTCGGGAGCGACGGTATTTGCCTATACTGTCAAGGATCCTCGCCGCTACGGTGTTGTGCAGATCGACGAACGCGGCAAGGCGCTGAACATCGAGGAAAAGCCGCTGCACCCCAAGTCGAACCTGGCGGTGACCGGTCTCTATTTCTATGACAACCAGGTCCTCGACATCGCCGCCAACTTGAAGCCCTCAGCCCGCAATGAACTGGAAATCACAGACGTCAACCGAGTCTACCTGGAACAGGGCACGCTCCAGGTTCAGGTCTTCGGCCGCGGCATGGCCTGGCTGGATACAGGCACACCGGAATCATTGATCCAGGCTGCCAACTTCATCGAAACGATCGAACAGCGACAGGGCTTGAAGATCGCCTGCCTCGAAGAGATTGCCCTCCAGCAGAAGTTCATCACCCCCGATCAACTGGCGGCCATTGCCGCGACAATTAAGAACGATTACGGGGACTACTTGCGAGGACTTATTAATTGATAATGGGGGAATGCCGTTCGCGAGAAGTCGTTGGGTTTTGCAGCGCGGATTGTGAATGGAGACCACTCGTTATGGAGGCGATCCAGGTGCCGTAGCGAACAGCTTGCCGGTGCCGGTCACTTCGCGGACGACCGCTGTGTGAAACGTGACGCCTCGTTTCCACGAGCCGATTCCCAAACGCCCCGGATGCGGCATCGGGGTGGATTGCTCCATGCTCAGTCGTTTGAAGTCTCCGGACCACTTCACCAGTTCCTTGCCATCCAACAGCGCGCGGAGCGAATTGCGACGGACCTCAATCGTCGAACGATACCGTTGGCCATTCTGGATGGCAGTGCTGACCTGGGTTGCGGCTTCCTTATTTTCCTTCGCGAATTTGCCATCCAGCAGCTCAAAGCCGTAGAGAGGTGGCTGGATATTGTGCGAATTGAGCTTCCAGGTAAACATGTTTCCCTGCGCCACTAAATATTGATTGACATTGAGGCCTGTTCCCGAAGTCGTGAACTCAATCTCGAAGTCGTATTCTTCCGGGGGCTCGTAGGGCAGTTGCAGGACGTTTCCACCTCCGCGGCTCTCGCAGGCAACACCATCTTGCGTTCGGCTCCAGGTTCCCAATCCGGCATCACGCTTGATATCCACCAGTTTGAGCAAGTCGCGAGTCGTGCCGGTTGCCGCCAAAGGGGTGTCCGGCGGCTTGGTCGCTGCGGGGGCGGGAGTCGATTGGGTCGGCTTGAATTCGCCGTGGCTGCTAAGAATGTGGCACCATGGCATCTCCGCCGCTAATCGCTGAACTCCCTCGGATGTCAACTTAGTATAAGTAACGCCCAGGAAAATTAATGATTGCATCTGCGTGATATTTGCGATGGAGGTGTCAGTAAGCATTGTGTTGTAGTAGAGCGAAAGATGCTGCAGACGTGGAGAGGTTGCCAGATTGCGAATGGCAGCGTCCCCGAAAGACGTGTTCGACGCTAGCAGCCATTCCAGTTGGGGAAACCTGGCCAGCACGACACTGCACTCGTCGTTCATTGCCGGGCAGCCTTCAATATGCAGATGCTTCAAAGTTGGCGACTTGGCGAGCAATTTTAAGGCGTCGATACCGAATCCCGTTCTGCTCACATTGAGGGACTCGAGTGCCGGGTACTGAGCCAGGATTTCGGCGCTCGCGGTATCAATTTGCTGGCAATCTTGGATGTTTAAGTCCCTTAATCTCTTGAGTTTCCCCAGCTGCTTGAGGACTTCGTTATTGACCGGAAGACCGGAAAGTTGCAGTTGAGACAAGGCGGATATCTCGCTGAGCTTCGCCATTCCCGCAGCGGTGACTTGGCTGCCTTCCAGGTGCAAACCCCACAATGAACGGAGTTTTAACAAGGGCATTAATCCGCGATCAGTGATTTGTGAATCGAACACGTCCAGGTCGGAAAGTTGTGACAGCTGACCAATGATCTCCATGCCTTCGTCATTGATGCCGCATTGCCTCAGCGCCAGAGACGAGATCGCCGGCAGCGCTGTCAGGCACCTCAGGTCCTTGGTGTCAATGGCCCGCTGCCCTATTGTGACGTAGGACACGGGCTTGCCACTGGCCAGCGCCTCCTGAGTGCTTTTGACACCTTCGACAGCTCCTGGTTGCCCCACACCCACATTCGCGCCTTGTGAGAAGAGCCAGTCCAGGGCCTCCTTCTCGGGAGAAGTTTTCGAGCTTCCAACCCCTTTGGATGCGGTCCCCGACTTGGGGCGTCCTGGCGAAGATCGTTTGGTCGCCACTTTCGTCGATTTGTCGGCCGGGGACTGTTCTTTCCGAGGTGGGATTAGATACCAAATGACCCCGACGACGAGAACGATTCCAGTGGCCCCTGCGATTCCCAGGAGGCTGCGCTGCGACAAGGCGGGCCTGTTTGGGATGGCTTTCGCAGACGTCTTAGTATCGCCCGAGAGAAGCGTGGCCTCCGCAGCGGAATCCGATGCAGCGGTCTTGGTGGCCCGGCGTTGCGTTCGGGAGAGCGTCGCCGAGTGGAACTCGAAATTGAGCTGGAATGGATCAGATGCCGTGTCCACCGTGGGTGGCGGCAGTTTGGTGGTGATGGACGTCGGCTGACCATGCAGGCAAGCCTCCAGGTCGCGAATGACGTCCGTCATCGTCTGGTAGCGATCCTGGGCCCGCTTCGCCACGATCTTTTGAAAGACCGCATCCACGGCCGCCGGTACCTCGGTGCGCACGGTACGCAACGACGGAATGGGGGCATCGCGATGCGCCAACAGCTTGGCCATCAGCGAGTCCCCATCATAAGCGGCTCGGCCCGTCAGCAAGTACCAGAGCGAAATCCCCAGGCTATAGATATCGCTGCGGGCGTCGGCGGTTTTCGTATTCAGAGCCTGCTCGGGGGCCATGTAATCCACGGTGCCCATGACAGTACCGGTACTCGTCAATTCGGCTTGCGCACCTGTGTCGTCCGCAATGCGGGCCAGTCCCATATCGAGGATGCGTACGGTCCCCTTGTGATCGATGAGCAAATTGGCCGGCTTGATATCGCGATGGATGACACCATGTTCGTGAGCGTATTCCAGACCGCGCGCCGTCTGCAGGATGCAGTGGATTGCCTGATCAATCGGCAGCGGGCCGTCGCGCTTGACGATCACCGACAGGTCGCTCCCCTCGACGAACTGCATCACCAGGAAATGCGTTCCGTGTGCTTCGTCCGCATCAAACGCCGTCACGATGTTCGGGTGATTGAGCTTGGCGGCAGCCTGTGCCTCCCGCTGAAACCGCTTGACGGCCTCGGGGGATTTGACCGCTTCCGGAGACATCACCTTCAACGCGACGACACGGTCCATCCGGCGATGACGCGCCTTGAGAACCATGCCCATCCCGCCCTGCCCCAACTTGTCGATAACGACATAGTTCCCCAGGACGAGCGACTTGCCTTTGCCCGTGTAAATCTGCTGAGCCTGAAAGACCGACAGCCTCTTCTGACGGACAAGTTCGCGAGCGAACTGCTCGCCGTCCGCCTGATGCTGAGCCGGCAGACCGTCGCAGAATTTCTCTAGCTCCTCCGACGTCATGACGCCGGAAGTCGTCAATTGCTTTATGAACTGGTCAAGCGGGATGGCCATATGCTGTGGGTGTCTCCGACTCACCAGTGTACGCAGACGAGGGGGCGTGTACCAGTAGTATTACATTCAGTACGTCAACTTGTTCGAATGGGATTCTCGTGTGTGCGTTGCCGTTTTTTGTGCCCGACACAGTATAATCTGCGA
The DNA here is from genome assembly GCA_021732415.1 of Planctomycetaceae bacterium. GTDB lineage: Bacteria > Planctomycetota > Planctomycetia > Planctomycetales > Planctomycetaceae > JAKFVC01. Next base: position 7,168 of record JAKFVC010000160.1, on the reverse strand, counting down.
ACAACGCAGCGCAGCCGCCTTGTAGGCTCGCCCATAGAAAACGCTCCTTCGTCGAGATACCGTCATGAGCCGCATCGTTCCGTCGTGCATTGGTCTCGTTATGCTCGTGGTCTGTCTGTTCGCCGCGGCCGAGCCTGTGAGGGCTCAAGGCGATGGTGACGTGGAGGCGAAGTTCATCGCCATGTTGAAGAATGCGACGCTCAAAGGGACTTGGGCTCCCGTCCAAAAGGGCAAGCTGGGGGGCGAGCGTGGCGATGACAGCTACAAGATCGCTCGTGTTGAGAAGGGTGAGGGGGGCAAGTGGTCGATTATCTCGGTGCTTTCCGTACGCGATCAACAAGTTGAGTTTGCGATTCCTGCCTCGGTGAAATTCGCAGGAGACACGGCCGTTCTGATTCTGGACGATGTGCGCGCGGGGCCTGGTGGTGCGAATTGGTCGGCGCGCATCATGTTTTTTGACGACGTCTATACCGGCCGCTGGTGGGAGACGGCGAATAAAGAACACGGGGGGACGATCGCCGGCACAATTACCCGGGCGAAGGCTAAGTGATGTTTGGATCGCGACACACGGCTTACTTGATTAATCTGCTTTGCGTCACAACTTAGAGTAGCCTCCCAACACTCCTTCACGAACATCGAGCAGCATGACAGCATCCCAACCTGACCAACCTCCACAGAATGAACCCTGCCCCACTGGACTGAAATCGTCTGAAGACTGGTGGGCGATCTGGTGTGGAGTGTTCCTACTCACCGCCGCATTTCTGATCGTGTGGTTTGCCAATTCCGGAGCTCAGGTGGCCACGTCCGAGACTCCGGTGAAGATCGTCAATCCGGTTGCCAAATGGCTGTCGAAGCCCGGGTCTTGGACGAGTAACCCGCTCGATGCGTTTTACCGTCCGGCACGCGGCAAGGCGGCCGAGTTCCACGCTGTGCCCGGAACATTCGGGTCCTTCGCGGTCTTGTTCGTCGTGTTTGCGATTGCCATGCAGATCCGCAAGGGTGACGGGGTGGGATTCGCCAAGGCGTTCCCGGTCGTGTTCCTGCTGGCCATCTTCGCCTATGCGATGGCCGGGCAGAGTGTGATCAAAGCCTTGAACCTCGAGTACGCGCTGTGGGCGTTGATGGTCGGTCTGATCGTCTGCAACACGATTGGGACGCCGGCATTTTTGAAGCCTGCGGTGTCGACCGAGTTCTATATTAAAACGGGCCTCGTGTTGCTGGGTGCCGAGGTGCTCCTCAATCGCATGGTGGCTCTTGGTCCGCCCGGGCTGATCGTTTCCTGGACCGTGACGCCCGTGGTGCTGATTGCCACGTTCATTTTTGGGCAGCGCGTGCTCAAGATGGAATCCGCGTCCTTGAACATGGTGATCTCGGCCGATATGTCGGTCTGCGGTGTGTCGGCGGCCATCGCGACCGCGGCGGCGTGCAAGGCGAAGAAAGAAGAATTATCTCTGGCCATTGGCCTGTCACTGGCCTTCACCGTCATCATGATGATTGTGATGCCCGCGTTCATCAAATGGGTGGGCATGGACGAAGTGCTGGCCGGGGCCTGGCTGGGAGGGACGATCGACTCCACCGGAGCCGTCGCGGCAGCGGGAGCTGCCGTGGGTCCCCGGGCTCTGGAAGTCGCGGCCCTCGTGAAGATGATCCAGAACATCCTGATCGGTGTGGTCGCGTTTGGCGTGGCCGTGTACTGGGTCACCTATGTCGAACGCGACGCGAATGCACCACGCCCCAGCATTGCCGAGATCTGGCATCGGTTCCCGCGCTTCATCCTGGGATTCGTCGCGGCGTCACTCGTCTTTTCCATGTTATACGGAGCTCTGCCTGCGGGGCCCCAGTTGATTGACGCGATGATCGATGGAACGACAGGCACACTGCGCGGCTGGTTGTTCTGCCTGGCGTTCGTGAGCATCGGTCTCGAGACGAACTTCCGCGAACTTGCACCGTATTTGCGCGGGGGCAAGCCGCTGACGCTGTACCTCTGCGGTCAGGCCCTCAATCTGTGTCTGTCGCTCGCCATGTCCTGGCTGATGTTCCGAGTCATCTTCCGGGAAGCGGGCCAGTAAGGACGTTTTTGAGATGGGAGGGCGAGGCTCCCGCCGAGCCTAATACGAGCTTTAGCTCGGCGTCCGCCGGAGGCATTTCAACACTCCGGCCTCCGGCGGACGCCGACCTGTGCTCGTCTTAGGCTCGGCGGGTCCCTCGCCCTCCCATCTAAGACACGCTCTAGGAGTTTTTCGATGGCAATCAGTGTACCAACGCCGAATGTAACAGACGGTATGTTGCTATCGCCCGAGGCGCCTGTCTCGAAACTCGCCGGGCTAACACGCCTGGCGCTGATCATGCTATCGGTCGCCATGATCTGGGGTGTGATGTTGCCGTGGCTGGCGGGGCGACCCAGGATTGCGGCCCAGTTGCAATGGCTCGACGATCAGGGAGTCGATCCCAGTGCGATGTACTACACCGAGCTGGATGTCATGAAGCCCATTTTGCAACGCCTGTATGCGCGCGATGCAGAGCCTCGCTGATCCGGCCAGAGCTCCGCATCGCAGTGCTTCATGTCGAATTCATCAATCGACATTCAACAATTGCTCGAAGAACCCACCGATCTGCTTCTGCCGGTCCACAAAGTGGATCTCGAGAATCCAATCTCGAGGGTTGCCGCGGCGATCCGGGTCTTGCATTCGCGTTTGATTTTGAGGGTGAATATAGTTCTCCAGATCCTCGCCGTAGAGTTCGTCGTGAGGAAAGTTCCCGATCAAGTGACCGCAATGTTGCTGAGGATATTCCCAGCCCCACGATTGCGTTAACTCCATCACGTATCGATGCAAACCGGCTCCGGTGATATCCGGTGTCGAGGCGAAGTGGGCCCGGGCAAGATGCCAGGCTCGTTCCACTTCTTCCTTGATTCGAAGCTTGGTGGGATCGTTGCCCAGGACATAAGTTCGTCCAAGGTCCGCTTCCCAGTCTTCGAACACGGGACCGAAATCGAAGAACACGATGTCATCCGGCTCGAGCATCCGACTCGGCGGATTTTCGCGATACGGGTGCAGCGTGTTCGCGCCCGCGCGGACGATCCGCTTGTGCCAGTGCTTCTTCACTCCAAACAGCTCGAACGCCAGCCGGTAGATATCGGCATTCAACGCGATCTCGAAAATGCCTGGACGCACCAGTTTGCGATTCTCGACTTCCGCAAATAGCTGCAGGGCTTTGGTCTCGGCAGCCCTCAACTGACGGTGTCGCTCGTCGCGGTTGACGGTGATGGGCTTCATATTGCCGAATGTCCGAGCCGGATGCTCCGGCGCTCAATGAAGGATGCGGACGGGAGAGTTCTAATCTCAAGCACGCATATTGTGGTCACTGGGGTGAGGATAACAGGTTACCTGGAATATAATCAGGCGAGTCACTGATGTCGGTGAATTGTCCGGGGCCTCGATCGCGATGGCCAGTGAGAGGTCAGGTCTTGTTGATCGCGATTAACAAGACCTGACCCGATATTGATCTTTTAGAGGCAGTGGCTTCAGATTCGCTCCGCAGACACTGCTGCAGAGAACCGGGGCCACCCCGCGGCCAAGTTCTCGGTTCGTACTCGAGCTCCATGAACTGCCTAATGTCCAAGGTAAACCGGCGGCGCCAAGTGACCGTGGAATACGAAAAACGCCCGGCCCACCGCTCCGGTTGACCGACGTGCTATGCCGTTCTGGTTAGCGTGTCATCTTCACCGCGATCGCCCTAACGACCAAAAACTCGCGACCTGTGCTGCCGTGCAGATACCAAAATCCATCGTCACTGATATAGACCCGAGCAACTTCGGCACCGCCGTCGAAGGCTCCGCCGATATCTGCGAGATAACAGAACCCTTCATCCTTGTGGATCATCTTGACGGGTGCCGCGTTGTGTTCCCACTGAAACGTTGTGAATTCGAATTTAGGTGAGTGAAACTTCAGGCCCCGAATCCGAGCCAGTTCCTTCTTGTACTCAGCGGCACGAGCCGCATCGCCGCCAAGGTCATCGGAGTTGTTCTCCAAGACCTTGATGTAATTCAACCGAGCACGCTCCGTGGCCTCGTCGTATCGCAGCTTGGCCCGTTCGTACTCCTCGCTCGCCGTCTTCACTTCTCGCTCGAAATCCACCTTTCCAGGGAGTCCGGCGACCGCATTCGCGTCAGTGGGCGGTGGAGTAGTCACCGTGCCGCCAGGCTGCCCCGCAGCTACCGCACCCAGAATTCCAATGATGAGCAATCCGCTGAAAACTTTCATGGCGTTCTCCTTGTATTCGCGTTCTAGCGAGGCTGTTACGCGCCTCACGGCGCTCAACGTGCGCTCTCTTGACAGCGTAGGGCCATATAGATGTTAGGCATTGTCAGTCATAACCGATTACCGCAATCGTCAGTTCATCCAGGCCTTCGTTGATTGCAATGAATTCCTGAAATACCCGCCAGATGGATGACCATTCTACACGAACGTCGCTGGTAGCTGGAGCTTGCATTGTGAATACAGCAAGACGCTGCTCCGCAATCCGGCTGAGCCATTGCTGGATCGGGCGTTGCTGTTCGCACGTGGGTGGTGTGTCGAATATGCTATTCAAGACGGCATCAAGCTGTTTTGTCAGGGCCGTTGGCCCGGTACGATGAAACCATTCAGCCTGGATCTGACTGATCAGAAATGGGCCGTGCCGGTCTATGCGGGCTCCCCACGGGTCGGGAGATTCACAGTAGGACCGTGGATAAACGGGATCGTGGATAAAGCGATCGAGCAGACTCTCCGCCGAGAGCCGCATGTCCATTTGAGGTGGGACGCTAAACCTGGTTACCGTGAACCAGCCATAATCCCACAGTTGGTCTTGGGTCGTTTCGAGTTCGGCAAATGTGGGAGTCACGTATATCGGTGCCAATGAACTGCCTAACGCCCAGGTTAACCCGCGTTGTGCCGCGCGAGTGATATTGATTACACACCAGACCCGCCCGCGGCACAATGTCGGGTTGAACCGCTTGATACTCATCATGGCCTCCTGTTGGGGGAGGCTGTCCTAAAGTTGACGTGATGCCCGAAGGCTCACACGGTGGGATTGCTCCCGCCGGTTTAACGGGCTCAACCACCTGACCAACAGGAGACCGATGATGAGATATTATCAGCACCCCCATCCATACTACTGCGGCGTCGACTTGCATGCCAGAACAATGCACGTCTGTGTCGTCGATGACGACGGACTCACCCGCGAACACGTCAACCTGCCGTGCGACCCCGGGCGCTTCCTCAAGTTGGTTGAGCCCTATCGCGAGTGACTCGTCGTGTCGTGTGAGTGTCTGTTTGCCTGATACTGCCGGGCCGATCTGTGCCGGCAGCACGAGATCACCTTCGTCCTGGGCCATGCGCTGTACATGAAGGCGATCCACGGCGGCAAGGCCAAGGCGCTGTCGATTCTCGCCGCGCTGGGTGGCCCAGGTTGCTCCGCAACCTGGGGCTACAAGAAGCAATTGATCGGCGTCATAATTCCCTTCCAGCAGCGATGTTTCCCGTCCGAATCCACACCAATTATCGATCGAAGACCTCGCAGCAGGCCGGATCCCCCAAATACTTCGAGCAAACCCAGGTTACACAGCAACCAGCCATTCCGCCGGATACCAAATTGCCTGGAGAGATGCTCAACGACGATCAATTGCTTCCTGTAAACCCAGGTTGCAAAAGCAACCTGGGCTACCCCGCTCAACGTGCGCTCTCTTGACAGCGTAGGGCCATATAGATGTTAGGTGGGATAGTTAGTTAAGGATTCAACAATCATTTCCGCAAAAGAAGAAATATATTCGTTGTGATGTTCCACGAGTGTCTTAAATCGAGGCGACATCAGTTGAAGCTTCTGCCGAAGAACGCGCTTCCAATGATCTGGAGATGGCCCATCCGGACCCAACGTCGAGCAGACCGCAAAGCCAACGAGGATGTCAAGAATCTCGACTGCAAGATCGTCATCCGCATTATCAAGGATTTCTACGATAAAGGGAAATGCGGGAAGAGCGGCTGACGAGATATAGGCATGCTGATGACACAAGCCGCACCACAGATGATGCGCCGCATCCATGACTTGCGGTCGATCGCTGGACGCCAACTTGATGAGTTGGCCAGGCACGTCGGTCGCCACCCCGTACGCCGTTTCGCAGGCCGCCCAGTCGACCGCAGCAATGCGGCTTATAAAATCGTCATGCATGACAGCGATCGAAGTGTGGATCGAAAGGGTGGTGGATAACGCAGATCAACCGGCACAAGACCATCGAACTGCCTAACGCCCAGGTTAACCCGCGTTGTGCCGCGCGAGCGATATTGATTACACCCCAAACCGGCCCGCGGCACAATGTCGGGTTGAACCGCTTGTGTTAGGCACCCTAGATCACTGGTTACCATGAAAGGTGCGTGAAACAGGATCAAATTCAAGTGTGGCCTTGCCCACGTGAAGTGAAGTGTGGTTCGATTTGCTGTCATTGACTATTTTTGCATTCGATATCCCAATGTGCTCAATTTCACCGATCAGTTGTTCTGAACTCCAGCCATGCGAACCGTACTTGATTTGCTGGGCAGACGCGTAGAGCCTGCCATTTGATCGTGTAATCCGGAAGACAATCGAGTCCTTGCCTGATTGAATTGTTTTAGCTGCGATCGTTTGCGATGCAGTCAAGAACGTGACCGACGAAACAATTCCGAGAGCAAGTATCGATACTGCTGCAATAGTGATGACACCCCAATGTTTCATGTTATAGCGCCTCATTGACGCCCCAGTTGGAAGGAAGCAAACAACCGACGTCCGTTTCCAGCAGTTTCAGGACAGACACTCAGTCGCTGGAACTCATCTGCCTAACGCCCAGGTTAACCCGCGTTGTGCCGCGCGAGTGATATTGATTACACCCCAAACCCGCCCGCGGCACAATGTCGGGTTGAACCGTTTGTTCAAGTAAGCCGCTCGCGCGGCGGGATATGCGGATCGTTGCGCGCGAACTGGCGGCCTCCTGGATTCTAACTCCCTATTAGGCGTACGTCACGTCCAAAAAGAAGGCAGGTTTACTTCGGTTTCGACTTTCTTTCCTCCTGACCGAAGGGACCTGAATGATGACGACTCAGACGCTGACGTGGGCGCAGCGGATGTCGGGTGACATGCGGATCGCGGGACTTAGTGAACG
>JAKFVC010000171.1 GCA_021732415.1 Planctomycetaceae bacterium | reverse complement strand
GCTTTGCGAGTGTCGTTGGAATTGGATGTCGAATTCTTTGTTTATGGTGTCAAACTAGATATCGGGTCGCTGGTTGATCGTTGCCCCTCACCCCCATCCCCTCTCCCCGGGGTACCAGGGCGAGGGGAGACACTGTCGCTGTGCTCCGTTTTTATTTACGACGTCTCATGAGGAACGTGTTACTAATCCGGCAAGGGCTGTCCCTTCGTCTCTGGAGCAAACCAGATGATGATCGCACCGACCACGTAGATCATGCTGATGGAGCACAACAGCGCGGGATAACCTTTGGGAAACGTCAGTCCGACAAGGTGAATGTCCGCCGAAAACAGTCCTCTGATTGCCGTCGTTTGCAACGCACCCACGGCGGCCAGGATGCGGCCGAAGTTAAAGCCGAATCCCTGGCCCGTCGCTCGCACATTGGTGCCGAACAACTCTGGCAGATAGAGCGGTAACCAGCCATAAAATGACGCCGTGAATGTCCCGACCAGGAACGCATTCAACAAAAAGAGATTGTCGTACTTGTTGAAAAAGGCGGCCCAGACCCAAACTGATCCCAGTGATAACAGACAGAGCATGCAATAGGTAATGCGACGCCCGAACCAGCCACCAGCCAACGCTCCCAGAATCGTGCCGACGATGGCACCGATTGACAGGCAGATCATGGTGATTCCCCCCACGGTCCCCGTTTGCGAGGAATCGACCAGGCTCCCGGCCCAACTGGGGGTTTGCTGGGCTGCGCCCCACGTACCCATCAGGGCGACACCACTCAAACATGCCCCCAGCAGCATGCGTCGAATAACGAAGGCGTTCTGCACCGGAGTCCCGCTGGCTGCCTGAACACGCTTCAAATATTGCATGACCGGATAGAGGTAGCCCAGCGTGGCCACGACGACGCCCACGGCCGAAGCTGCTGCACGTATCTGCCACGAAAAATTGGCCGCGAAAACGTAAATAATCAGTCCCGGCCCCAGCGAGCCGATCAGGACGCCGAGCAAGTCGCGCGTGGCCCAGTGATTGGTTCCTCCGCTCGCCTGCTCCTTTTCCCATTTCTCCGATTCCGGGACAAATAGCCGGAAGAAGAAGGTCAACAGTGCCGGCGCGACCCCTAAGATCATCAACAGTCGCCAGGCATCATTGGCCACCAGGTGACTGACCTGGATCTCCGGCAGTCCAGTGGCCAGCAACCAATTGCGAACAGTGCCGGGAACTTGACTGATCCCCAATCCCAGGAACCCGACCAGCAGGTATCCGACATTCGCCGCGGCGCCGATCAATCCCGCCATCAAGGCTCGAGAGCGATTGGGCCAGACCTCCATCACCAATGCGACACCCAGTGACCATTCCCCTCCCATTCCGAGGGCGGCAATGAATCGCAAGATTGCGATGTGCCAGGCCGATGTGGCGAATCCACACAGTCCGGTAAACAGCGCATAAGTGATCACGCTGAGTGACATGGCCCGGACGCGGCCAATGCGATCTCCCAACCAGCCAAACAGAACTCCGCCCGTCGCGGCACCCACCAGGAACACGGCGGTAATCACGCTGAAGAGGAAGGCGACCGTCTGTTTGTCCGCGTCACTCGACGAAGCTGACATCCCGAGCAAATCGCGAATTGCGGACCTCCCGATCAAGGAGAACAACCCCATCTCGGCGCCATCAAACATCCACCCGAGTAAGGCGGCGGTCAACGCCATCCATTTACCGGCACCCGATTTCGCGGCAGGAGAATTCATGAGACCTCACACACGTTTGTCGCAGAAGTTGTCAGCCCAAGTATGGACAGTCCAGGCGGTTGGCCGCTGGATCGCATCAAGAAAGCATTATGCCATTCTGTGGCAGGAAATGCGCGTCAACCGGGTGGGACGGGCCCGAATTTCCTGTTGCTGGACTGGGGATCACGGAGCGGATCGGCGGGCTTAGGCGACTTCAGGAGTGATCGTGACGGCAATCGCCCAATCTCGATCCTGTCGCGGTCGATTTTCCAGGAACTTCTCAATGCGATTCGCGCGGTACTGGGAGTCGTTGGGATTCTGATCCGGGTGAATGCGGAAGTTCACATGCCGCGTGACCACATCTCGGCGTTTTTCGAAATAGAATTCCAATTCGAACGGTGCGAGTCCACACGTATCGTTTCGCATCAAATAAGCGACTCCGATGACCCGAAAGGTCGTGCGGTTGAACTTGGCAATCTCCAATTCAATCACCCCATCGCACCACAATCCTTTGGCTTGTGCCTGGGGAATGATGTGCAACAGTCCGCAAAGATAGAATTCGAGGTCACACGCGAATTCTCGCTGCGAGATCATCTCATCGCGCACAACTTCATCTGCAAAGGCCCACCGCCAAAGTTCGGCGGCGATTCGCTGCTCGAGCGGATCAGAATTCGGATGTGTGTTTTCGAAGGCGCAGCCTTTCAAAGTAGCCTTCACGCTCCGCGTGAAGATAGCCGGGTGCGCGGACAACGTCGTAACTTATTCAGTGTTCATCGCGCGCTCGGCTTACTTCACGCGGAGCGTGAAGGCTACTTTCATTCCAGTTCCCACTCGCAGACGTATGCCGATCTGGCGCCTGCGTTGGAATCAAACAGCGTAATCCTATTATTCTTCACCTGGGCCCAGCCAGCGTGTTGGTCGCCGCCAAGATTGTCCATGATGAGCTTCAATTTGACCGGGGTGTTGTTCAGCCAGCGCCACTGGCTTTCGATCCTCTCGTCGGAACACCCGAGCCAGATCGAAATGCTGTTTCGTAGGGCCTCACCGAACACGACTTCGGGTTCACCGGCGTCATCGAGGATCACCAGGTGTCCCCCCATGCGTTCGCAATGAGCCTCTGCTTCGTGCCAGGTCTTAGCATCGCGGAAGAGAAAGTATTCCGACTTCTTATGTTGAAAACGCTGGGGTGGCGGGGCTTCGAAGCTGAATTTCTCGTAGAGGGCTCGGACTTGATCGCTGCTGACCGCTTTTTCCAACCGCGTGGCCGCAGAGTTCACCGCCTTGAAGAGCTTTTCGCGGTGCGCCAGCCGATTGAGACGGGCCTGGTGGTAGGCCTCGAGCACGGCCTGAAAGATCCGGGTATCACTGCCCAGGGCAATCAGATCTGCACTGGCATTCGAATCCCATTCGCAAATGTACGCTTGCCGCTTATCGCCGAGCCAATCATGGAATCCCAGATCACGCCACCATGTAATTGCGTGAGCGCAACCAAAATCGTTATTGATGCCGGCCCAGAAATGGTAGGGCTCACCCGTCACCCAGACCCATCTCCCTTCTTCTGCAGCGTCGCTGGCACCGATCCAGGCGGGTTTGTCATTCGGACGCAAAAATGTACTCTCGACGTAATTTGCCTCCGGGCCACTCGTCAGGGTTACCAGGTGGCCACCCATCGCTTCACAGATTTCGCGAGCCGTGTTCCAGGTGAAATCCGCGTTCACGTAGGCATAATCGTGCCCATTCCAGGCGACCGTGCCCTGGACTCGAATCAGGGGAATCTCTTTGCGATCACAGGCCGCCAGCAATTTTTCCAACTCGGCCTGCAATGCGGGAGTCAGCGGTTTCTGTCGTTTCGGGGGATCTTTGCATTCCGCCAACTTGGTCCGCAGCGTTTTGAACAGTTTAGCCTTGGCCGTTTCGCTGGACTTTTCAGCCAGAACGACCGCCGACTGCAGCTTGGGGTCTGAAATTTCTTGGGCCGGTTTGTCGGATGTCGGCGGCGGCGTGTCCGGAGTCGTTTTCGGCGGGTCAGTCTTATTCGAGTCATTCGATTCACTGGATGGAGATGCTGGCGTTTCGACTGCCTTCTTGGGCGAGTCGCTCTTCGCTGGCATCTCCTCTTCAATGACTAAGGCGCCCTCGGGTGCCCGAAACGTGTCGCCGGGCGATTCTGATTTGGTCCGGGGCCGGTTGGGCCGCTCGTTCAGCGCGAGTTTGTCGGTGCCTGATTCTTCAGTCGCATCTTCCGCACTGCGTCCCTCTTGACTGGCAATCTCGGATTGAGCTGTCGACTTCGTCTTCTTGGATGTTTTTCGTTCGGTGGATTTCGGCTTGGAGTTCTCGTTATCCGTGGCTGCAGCAACAGCTTGACCGGGCGGAGGAGCAGAACGCGTATTCAACCACAGGACGACACCGAGCGCGGCAACAATCAGAACGCCGGCCGCGATCCAAGCTGGAGGTAAACTCCGCAACTTGGCAGAAAGTGGCACTGTTGAGGAATCCGACGGGACCGGTGGCTCGCCAGACTCGGCTTGCAACTTGGCATCGTAGGCCGCTTTTTTCCGCGGATTTAACAGACACAGGCGAGCCGTGGCCACTTCATTCAGCAGTTTTCCGGCCTCGGCACCGTGGGGGCCGGATTGATGTTTGCGGAGGAACCCCGAACGTTGCTCCACCGCGGCTTCCACTACCTCGGCGTCGTCCTCAAACACCGAAATCCCCAGCAGACGGTAGTAGTGGGGCGGCTGTTCCTCGAGGGGAATAGCGAGCCATTTCAGGTAGGGATTAAAGGCACCTGGTTCGGCCATGCGATCATTCTCGGCTGAATAGTCCTGTACGATACGGAGTGGGTACCTCTGAGTTTATTAGTGTTTGTGACGGTGTCAAGAACCGGTCAAAAACTATGAGGTTCACGTCATCACGGAGCAATGAGCGTTTCCAGGCGAGCGTCCGGCGTAAGCCGGATGGTTTTTGGCGACCGACAAGTAACAGCACAGCGTCCATTCCCACGGACGATCAGGCGAGCCGGGCGGCGTAAGCCCCCGGATTCTTCTTCAATTAAATTTGGAAACACGGAGGCACAGAGAAAGGCAACTACTCTTTGCCTTTGTGTTTTGATTTCTTCGTTTCACATACATTGAAGCAGAGGGATCGAAGAATCCCGGGGCTTACGCCGCCGGGCTCGCCAGGTCGCGAGCATAAGCGACGCTTGTTTTAATGCTTGTGACTCGCCCAAAACCATCCGGCTTACGCCGGACGCTCGCCTACGAAGATGAGCAAATCACCTCATTTGTCCTTGGTGATCAGCGTCGTCTTGCCATCGGCAAACGGATTCTCCTTGGATTGGGGCTGCCAGGTACAGAGGATAATCCCAAACTCGTAGAGCAGGCACAGCGGGATCATCATCAACATCATGCTGACCGGGTCCGAGGGGGTCAGAATCATTGAAATGAAGGCGATCGCGAGGATTGCCAGACGGCGTTTTTCGCGGAAGACTTTGACGTCGAAGACGTTGATTCGTTCGAGGAACAGCATCACCAGGGGCAACTGGAAACTGATGCCGAACATGACGGGCAGAATCACGATGAAGCTGACGTATTCGGTCAGCCGCGGTTGAATCGTGATGTCCAGCCAGATGTTGAAATCGAACAGGAAATTCAACACGAACGGAATCACCGCGAAGAAGCAGAAGATGGCTCCTCCGAAGAACAGGACGAGACTCATCGGCAGGTAGATGTAGACGTATTTGCGTTCGTGGGGGTACAAGCCGGCGGCGACAAACAACCACATTTGGAAGAACACCCAGGGGCTCGACAGCATCAGCCCGGCGACCAGCGCGACCTTCAGATAGACCATGAACGCCTCTTCGGCGGTCAGGGCCACCAGCGACAAGGCGGTCGGCGGCAGCGGTATGATTCCAGAAAGTGCCTTTTCTGCGATCGTCAGCGTCAGGCTGAACGGCTTGGCGTTCTCGGGGGCTTTGGGAATTGACGGCTGGATTTCGTGGAGCGCATTCAACAATTGGCGACCGTCGATCTGGACATCGATCGTCTTGATGACGTCGTTCGCGACCTCGGGCTCAACCTTCGGCTTGGGCTTCACCTCTTTCGGCTTACGCCACGGGTTGAGGTACTTCATGAATTCCACGCCCGGATCCTCTTCCCCATTGAGGATCTTGTAATAGCGAGCCAGCGCGTTCTTGACCGGGATCTCCATCGCTTTCATCACGCGGTCAGAGAAGAACAGCGAAATGATGACTCCGATGGTCAGTCCCAGCAGGGCCAGGATCAGCCGTTTGCGAAGTTCTTCGAGGTGCTCCCCGAAGCTCATCGTGGAATCATCGAACAGGTCTTTTTCTCGCGACATACAGCACCTATCAGGTTCGATGTTCGGTCCGCCTGGCAACTACTCGGCACCAGCCAGGGACGCAGACATCGTCTAAATCATCACGCAACGGGCTCTTGTGTTTCGACCAATCGACTGCGCGGAGCGGGTGTGTGAGGGTATCGGAGTGGGAGAGTATGAGGGTAATGGCAGTTCGAATTATTTGGACTACAATATCACCCCGTTACTCTGGCACACTCACACTCTCACACAATCTCGATTACTCAAATATTCAGTGAAACGCCTTTAACCAGTTTCCACGGGGGAAACCGAGACGCGGGGGTTCAACCATAGCAACGCGGACACCGAGCCTCAACAGACTCACGGGCAAATGCCAGCCACCATTTCCGGTGACCGGAGAAAATTGCCACCTTCGTCAGCAGATTCCTCGCAAATTAACGCGCGGAGCTGCCGTACACGAAAGCGTGTCCACTCGATTGACCCACTGCCAGGAGCAGGCAGGTAGAGCGGAACACCCATTGTAAATCGAGATGAGCCGCTGTCAACACTCTGTCGCCTTATAGCCTGACTCGGGAGGCACCGCTGTTTGGTAGGGCATTTCGAAACCGCCCCCGTTGGGCTTGCCCCAACGGAGCGCTGACTGGTCGGCTACCAAACAGTAAGTTTTGCAGAATTCTCAACCTTTACGTCTCCGATGCCCCCTGCCGCCAGCCAGTCGCTGCTGTAACAACGGTTTGCCCACGGCGGCAGGGGGCATCGGAGACCACGCGTTGAGGGTCAAGAATGTTGCTCTCTAGTAGCTGGCAAGTCAGCGCTCCGTTGGGACATGCCCAACGGGGGCGACAACTGGCGACAGTTCTACTTTTCACTGCGACACAGTCACCCAGAAACTCAAGAATGAATTCTCACCAAATAGCTGCTGCATCCCCGACTCTGGAGAGTCAGGCTATAGCCTCAAATTGAACTTCGCTGATGTTTGTGCGAGACTGTCGGCGCGGAACTTCCCTTCTTTACTCACTTACCGTCAGACAGGATCCAGCGATGGTTTGGATGCGCTCCTTTTCATGGTCGTTGCCAGTGACCCCCTATCTCATCATCCTGTGTCTCGTCACCTGTGCGACGGTTTGCCAGACGCCCGCGGTTGCCGACGGTCCGACCGATAACAAAGGCGAACAGGTGCGACCGGTTCCGCCCCCGGGGATTGCTCTGCCCGATGCCGACAAGGACGCCCTGACCGTGGGCCAGGAACCCCTTCAAACCAAGCTGGACGAACTGCAAAAACCGCACAACGACAAGAAGATCGCCGCCTTCCGCAAGGCCCACATCGCCGATGTGGCTGTGTTGTCGGGAGCGGTGAAAGATGCGATTACGTACGGCGAATTCCATAACCCCAATGACATCGCCTCCGCCAAAGGTCTGCTGCAACTCGGCATCGAGCGGTCCGATCAATTGCTCGCAGGCAAAGCTCCCTGGGCAACCGAGACTGGCCTGGTAGTCCGCGGTTATCAGTCGAAGATTGATGGTTCGTATCAACCGTATGGGCTGGTGATTCCTGCCAACTACAACTTCAACGGGACCGATAAAGTTCGGCTCGATATCTGGTGCCACGGTCGCGGTGAGACCCTCAGCGAAGTCAGTTTCCTGGGGCAGCGACGGACACAAGTTGGTCCGATTTCCCCGCCGAATACCATCGTCTTGCATCTTTACGGTCGCTATTGCAATGCCAACAAGCTCGCTGGCGAGATTGATTGCCTGGAAGCCCTGGCAGCCGTTCAAAGTCAGTACCGGATCGACGAGGACCGCATTGTGATGCGTGGGTTCTCAATGGGCGGCGCGGCGGCCTGGCAGTTCGCGGTCCATTACACCGACCTGTTCGCGGCGGCGGCACCGGGGGCCGGGTTTTCAGAGACGCCCGACTTTCTGAAAGTCTTTCAAAAGGAAACGTTGAACCCGACTCCGTACGAACAAACCCTGTGGCACATGTATGACTGCCCCGACTGGTGTGCCAATCTGGCTCAGTTGCCGGTCGTCGCCTACAGCGGTGAGAACGACATTCAAAAGCAGGCCGCCGATATCATGGAGACGGCCCTCGCGAAGGAAAAAATCCAGCTCATTCATCTGATTGGCCCAAAGACCGGCCACAGTTATCATCCCGATTCGGCCGCGGAAATCGAACGCCGGCTGGCGAGCATTGTGGCCCGTGGACGCAATCGGATTCCCAAGCAGATCGAGTTTGTGACGTATTCCCTGCGTTACAACCACATGCACTGGGTGCAGATCGACGGACTCGGCAAGCATTGGGAACAGGCCCGGATCTCGGCCGATTTGCACTACTTGACCCCCGACGTGACGATCAATGAGCCGCAGATCGTCATCAATCCAAAGAATGTCACCGATTTCACTCTGGCCATGGAGCCGGGTTGGTTCCCCTACGGATCCCGCCAACGGGTCACGGTCCTGGTCCGCGGCAAGATCTTCGAATTGCGAGGTGCCTCCGACTTCAGCTTCAATGCCAAGTTCCACCTCACCCCCGAAGGCTGGAAGCATGGAGCGCGCCCCATCGCACCGGATACATTGCGGAAGCAACCCGGACTGCAGGGGCCTATCGATGACGCGTTCCTCGATTCGTTCATGTTCGTGAAAGGAACCGGTAAAACCGCCAATGATAAGGTCGGCAAGTGGGTTGATGCCGAGTCGGCTCGCGCGGTGGACCACTGGCGCAAGCAGTTCCGCGGGCAAGCCCGGGTGAAGAACGATACCGACATCAAGGACGAAGACATCGCCGCTCACAATCTGGTCCTCTGGGGTGATCCGTCGAGCAACGCCATTCTGGCGAAGATCGCCGACAAGCTGCCAATCAAGTGGGACGCCAAGCAGATCACCGTCGGGACTAAGACTTACGCGGCCGACAAGCACGTGCCGCTGCTGATCTATCCCAACCCGCTGAATCCCAAGAAATACGTGGTCTTGAACAGTGGATTCACTTTCCGCGACTACGACTATCTCAACAATGCCCGGCAGGTCCCGAAGCTGCCCGACTGGGCCGTGATCGACCTCGACACGCCACCGAACCCGCGCACACCGGGCAAGGTTGCCGCAGCCGACTTCTTCAACGAAGAGTGGCAATTGCCGAAGCCGTAGGTCAACGAATTGCGCGTCACGGGAGGGCGAGGCTCCCGCCGAGCCTAAGACGACCGCAGGTCGGCGTCCGCCGGAGGCAATGCATGAAGCCTCCGGCGGCCTCCGAGCTAAAGCTCGCTTTAGGCTCGGCGGGAGCCTCGCCCTCCCAAACCGCTATAGCTCGCACGTCACAACATGATCCCAACCGAATTTCCACGTTTGTATTGAGATAAAGGCTCCTCCAATGACTCTGCGAAATCTGGCCTGGTCACTCTGTTGGATCGTCGCCTTGGCGGTCCTGCCCGTCACGGCGTCGGCCATTGAAAAGCTGGCTCCGGAAAAGGGCACTGCCGACCCCGCACAGCCAATCCTGTGGTACGACATCCGCCTCCTCGGTGTTGAAGGCCAAGGCTGGACTGCCGATTTGAAATCTCCGTTCGACCGACTGCCGGCCAAGGCCGAAGGCAAAGCCACTGCGGCGGTGTGGGGACTCAGCCATCACTCGGCTGGTTTGGCCGTGCGTTTCGTCACGGATGCGCGAACCATTCACGCCCGTTGGACCTTGACCAAGGCCGAACTGGCGATGCCCCATATGCCGGCCACCGGCGTCAGCGGTCTGGACTTGTACGTGAAGGAAGGAACCAACTGGCGGTGGTTGTCAGTCGGGCAACCTCGGGCTCAGACGAACTCAGTCGCGCTGGTTAGCGGCCTGCCGGTCGGCGAGCGCGAATACCTGCTCTATCTTCCTCTGTATAACGGGGTCACCAACGTCGAACTGGGGATCGACAAAGCCTTGTTCCTGGCAGTTGCCGATCAACGTCCGGAAAAACATCGCAAGCCGATCCTGTTCTACGGAACGTCAATCACGCAGGGGGGATGTGCTTCGCGTCCCGGAATGGTCCATACTGCAATCGTGGGACGTCGCCTCAATTACCCCGTCATCAACATGGGATTTTCCGGCAGCGGCAAGATGGAAGCTGAAATGGCCGATTTGCTCGCCGAATTGGATCCCGCGGTCTATGTCCTCGATTGTCTTCCCAATATGGACGCCAAGATGGTCGCCGAACGAGTCGTCCCGTTCGTCAAGAAATTACGCGCCGCCCACCCCGAGACCCCGATTCTGCTGGTCGAAGATCGCACCTATTCGAACGCCTTTCTGATCAGCAGCAGCCTGAACCGCAATCAGACCAACCGGGTTGAGTTGGAGAAAGCCTATCAAGCACTACAGGCCGACGGCACGAAACACCTGGGCTATTTAAAAGGTGAAAAGCTGCTGGGGGCCGATGGCGAAGACACCGTCGATGGTTCGCATCCGACCGACTTGGGCTTCCTGCGACAGGCGGATGCCATGCAACCGGCACTGCAGCAGTTGTTGAATCCGTAATATAAAATCCGATCAGGTGAGCCCAGGTGCCGTAAGGGCCCGGACAATTTCCCGTGGCAGACGCTAGCAGCGTCTGCCACGGAGTCCGGGGCCTTACGGCATCCGGCTCACCTGACTGATCCTGATTGCACAATTTATCCAATTCGGGTTAAAGAACCTGCGCAAAGTCTGTCGGATAAACTCACCCGGCAATCTGTGTTTTGGCTCGCCAAACTCCCACAAGACCACCCGCATTCCCCAGCCTGCCAGCAGGATTTTTCGTTCCTGCTTTCCCGAACCTCGGCTTAGGAATCCTGCACAACCAGTCTGAAGTCCCACCCGGGGACATCCGATAGGAGAACAGTGAGAGAGTCGCTGCGCGGGGCCGCGCATTGCAGACGCTTTCTCCTCCATGGATGATGCACTCAAGGATCTGGCATCGGTCTCGCGATCGGGCTTTCACCGCAGGGGATTGGCATGAGCGACGGAACGCGGGCAGCACTCGAACAGCAAATCGCGGAACTACAGCAGCAACTGCTGGAATCTCAAAAGATGAGCACCGTCGGTGCCCTGGCCTCATCGATCACGCATGAGTTCAACAACATCCTGACCACGGTCATCAACTACGCGAAGCTGGGTCTGCGTCACAAGGACGAAGATGCCCGCGATAAGGCCTTCAATAAGATCCTCGCCGCCGGCCAACGCGCCAGCCGGATCACCACGGGCATGCTGGCCTACGCCCGCAACAAGTCCGATCGCAAAGATGAGATCGACCTGACCCAACTGGTCGAAGAAGTGCTCCTCCTGGTCGAAAAGGACCTCGAAGTCCACCGCATCAAGGTCGAAGTCAGCGCTCAGGCCGATGCCCGGGCCAATGTGAACGTCGGCCAACTGCAGCAAGTGCTGCTCAACCTGATCATCAACGCCCGTCAGGCGATGGAAGCGGGCGGACGCATGATGATCGGTATTAAAGCCAACCGCGAAGAAGGCTGGGCCGAGATCTCTGTCCGCGACACCGGGGCTGGAATTCCCGCCGAGAACCTGCGAAAAATCTTCGATCGCTTCTTCACGACCAAGACGACCGACGCCCAAGGTCAGGGTGGCACCGGTTTGGGCCTCGCCCTCTGTCGCGACGTGATCGAAGCGCATCAAGGCCGGATCCGCGTCGAAAGCACGGTCGGTAAAGGGACAACGTTTACGCTCAAACTACCGCTGGTCGGCAGTTCGATTCAGCCCTTGCAGCCACCTGTCCGAGCTGTGCAAAAAGCGGGGTGATTTTTTTAGCCACAGAAGGACACAGAAAAACACAGAATAAAGCGAGAATTCTTTCTTCCTTCTGTGTTTTTCTGTGTTTTTCTGTGTCCTTCTGTGGCTAATAAAAATGAATATACGGCGGTCGATAATATCGATCAGCCGCCAACTGCAACCGGCTCGCTTAGGACAAACCGTAGAACTTCACTGCGTTGTCGTGGAACAACTTCTTGCGATTTTCTTGGCTGGTCTTCGCGGTAATCGTTTTTAAAGCCTCGACCCATTCCTTATACGAAGCCGCCAACGTACAGACCGGCCAGTCGCCTCCGAACATGATGCGATCGGGGCCAAAGGTCTCCATTGAGAAATTCATGTTGGGAGCCAGATCCGCGGGCTTCCATGTGCTGGGCTTCGCTGATGCAATCAGGCCTGAAATCTTGCACACGGTGTTTGGTCGCTTAGCCAGTTCCTGCATCCCCTTCTTCCACTTGGCCCGCAGTTCTTCGTCGGCCGACTGGACGCTCATGTTGCCGCAATGATCGACGATGAACCGCGTCTTCGGGCACTGATCGACCAGCTTGACCGCATCCATCAATTCGCCCGCCCGCATGCACAGATCAAAGCTGAGCCCCAAATCTCCCAGCAGCTTGATCCCGTTCACGAACTTCGGGTCGAGGCAATATCCGGCCGGCGTCACTTCGGAATGCAGGACTTGGCGGACACCCTTGATGTATTTGCTGCCGGCGTATTTGGTGATGTAGGCCTTGAATTCATCGCCATTGGGCCGGCCTGAAATCACCGCAGCCACCATGGGAGTCTCGCCCCGCTGGCAGATGTCGATGACGTAGTCTGCCTCTTTCGACTGCTGAGCCGGCGTGACGTCGACTTCCATATAGACCGACTTGACGACGTTCGACCCTTCGATCGCCTTCAGATAGTCCGCGCTGACAAAGCTCTTGGCGAGCGACGCGACTTCCTTCCCCTTGGTCCACGGCAGTTCGAACTTCGTGAGGTCCCACAGGTGTTGATGAGTATCCACGATGGGCAGGGTTGCTTGATTCACATTCAGCCCTTTGGCATTGGCGGTCGTTGTCAGTGAAAGGTCAAAAGCGTGCCCGGCAGCCAGGATTCCGGCACCGGTCACCGCAGTCTGCTTCAGGAAATCACGTCGAGTGGCGCGGCTCTGCATTGATCAACTCCCGAACTGAAGATGTATTGGATGTGTCTGGTTGACGTGCAATATTCTAGCGGGGGGAGAAGCATCCTCGTAGCCTGACTCCGATTTGATTTTCCGCCCCGATTGCACGATAAACAGGAGTCGATTTCAAACACAAATTCAGTAGGCAGTCCAAATAACCAGGCAGGTGAGCCCCGTGCCGTGAGGCGGGGGGTAGGGAAACCGGTCACCTTGCGCAATCGGCTTCAACTCACCACACTAACCCGGGGCTAACGCCAAATGGCACTCACTTTGTGGTGGGACAAATCAGCCGCTGGGCGTTAGCCCCCGGTTCAGAGCAACAATCGACTCGAATTTCCAAAGGAACCGGACGCTAACGCGTGCCGGCTGATTGGCCAAGTCACAGAGTGAGTTCATTTGGCTAACGCCGCCGGGCTCACCTGCTGAAATTATTCTGCGCTTTCACTTAGAAGGACTCAACGTGGCTGGATTGAAGATTGTGATGTTGGGGACCGGCGATTTTGCCGTGCCGTCGTTCGCGGCGCTCTATCAGACGCCGCATCAAGTGCTCGCGCTCTATACGCAGCCCGACCGCATGCGTACGGGCAAAGAGGTCCATCGCAATCGCATGAAGGAAGTGGCTCTGGAACATGGCACGCCCGTCTTCCAGCCGGAGAATATCAAAACTCCCGAAGCTCTGGATGAACTCGCTGGTTTGGGGGCGGATGTCTTCATCGTGGCCGCCTATGGACAGATTCTGTCTCGCAAGTTCCTGGCCATTCCGCCGCTGGGCTCATTCAATATTCATGCTTCGCTGCTGCCGAAGTATCGAGGCGCGGCACCAATCAACTATGCGATTTTGAACGGCGAAACGGAGACTGGAGTCAGCCTGATTGAAGTCGTGCTGGCACTGGACGCCGGCCCTGTGGTGGGTGTCGTCAAGACGCCCATCCAGCCCCAGGAAACGGCCGGCGAACTGGAAGAGCGGCTGGGGGTGCTCGCGGCGCCGTTGACCGCCGAGTTTCTGGATCGGTTGCAACAAGGGACCGTCGAGCGAATTCCGCAGGATCCGAGTCTGGTGACTCTCGCCCCGAAGATGCAGAAGGAATTCGGAGTCGTGCCGTGGCACAAGCGGGCCGATGAAATCGACTGGCACGTACGAGCCATGCAGCCGTGGCCGAACGCGTTTACCTATCTGCATCAAGAGGGCCGCCCGCCGCGACGACTGGTCATTCGCCAAGTGGCCGCGGCCGACGGCCCGGTCAGCAGCAAATCACCGGGAATGGTGCTGCTGGCCGAAAAAAATCAGCTCACGGTACAGTGCGGATCGGGGCCGATTTCCATCGTGCAGATTCAACCAGAAGGAAAGAAGCCGATGTCCGCAGGAGATTTTTTACGCGGCAATCGGCTAGTCCCTGGAGATCAATTTGGGGCTGAAATGTTGTAGCCCGACTCTCTGAGTCGGGTGCTCTTCGATTTACGCACCCGACTCAGAGAGTCGGGCTACAGGTTTGCAGACGCCGTCCGACTATTTCGCCTTCAATTTGGCATTGATCGCATCGACCGCAATTTGGGCTCGATAGTCAATAATCTTCTTACCAAGTGCAACCGTCTTCTCCACCGGCGCCAGCTCGAG
Source organism: Planctomycetaceae bacterium (assembly GCA_021732415.1). Lineage (GTDB taxonomy): Bacteria > Planctomycetota > Planctomycetia > Planctomycetales > Planctomycetaceae > JAKFVC01. Next base: position 13,071 of record JAKFVC010000171.1, on the reverse strand, counting down.
ACCGTTGATCTTGAACTTCTTCGCGGCGATTCGTTCCTTCATGCGGACACTGCTGGGATCGATCGACAGCATCTGGGCGGTCATTCCAAAGTCGTCGTGCAGGCCGTCGTTGCCCTGCTTGATCCCCTGCGATTCCAGCCACGGGCCGACATCCTTGTAGTTGTAGTACTCGGGGATGAAGTACAGGCGAGTCTTGCCATCCTTCCACGCGGTATTCAACTGCTCGGAAACGGCCTTCAAGCCCTCCTGATTGCCGCCGCTGTCGCCGAGGAGAATGATCTTCTCAAACCCGTGGACCTTGTAGCACTGGCAGATTTCGGTCAGCAGGCTGCGATAGGTTTCTTCGGTCAGACTGACCGTTGACGGATAGAGCATGTGCAAGTCGGGGGGATCGATCTTGCCCTCCGGAACGAACGGAATGATGGGGGCGACGAGTGCATTGCCCAGCTTGCGGGCGATGGCTTCGGTGGTACCACGCAGGACGATGTTGTGCTTGTCGGCAACCAGGTACGGACCGTTTTGTTCGATGCCGCCGGTCGCGATGATGACGGTTTTCTTCCCCGCGCGCATCGCGTCGCGGACTTCCATCCAGGTCAAGTCGGTGATGAAGACCGAGTCCACCGCATCGATCGGACGCGGAGTATTGAAGTCAGGTTTGACCGGATCGGGGAGCGGCGCATCCGAAAAACCGAACGGGGCGATCACGACCAGAAACAACGCAGTCCAGGAAACGCAGCGGCGCATACCAGCCCTTTCAAGTCGGGAAGAACTATGGCACATGCTTCACGAACAATCGTTTCAAGGATCGTTCGAAAACCCAGTTCATAGTCTAACGACGAAAGGACGCAAACGGTAACCCGTGGCAGACGCTGCTAGCGTCTGCGTTCCGACGCTGGCAGCGTCGGCCACGGGGCTGCTAAGCTACCTTAACCCACCTTGCGGAATTCGCGGCGGCGGGCAAACGGTCCGACTGCACCGGCGGCGTGACCTTCCCATTGATGGCGGGCGACGCTGTCCAGAATTCGCCCTGCGACCACCATTGCCTGCAGGGCCTGCTGGCCATCCACCCACGGCTGATCCTGACGCTTCACGCAATGCACGAACTGCGACAGTTCCTGCGTGAGGTTGTCGTGGGCCTGGATCGGCAGAGTTTGCACCTGGATGAACTTACCGAAGACTTCCTGCTTCAAGGCATTCACATCGGCACCTGGCTGTTGAGCCAGTTCGACCGGCGACGGGCCTTCGTGCAAGCCAATTCCGGGGGCCATGTGGACGACTTCAGGCTTGGCGAAATCGATGTTCACGCAGCCGTTGGCCGACCAGACTTGCATCGTCCGCTGAGTCACCGGGCTGATACGGCTGGCGTTCAGATCGACGATGCAGCCTGATTCGAAATAGAGCCGAGCCTGCACCGCGTCCTCGTGGCCGCCACCCATCATGCCGATGCCGAATGCTTCGACTCGCTCCAAGGGAGAATCGACGAAACTGAGGGCCAGGTCGATGTCGTGGATCATCAGATCGTGAACCACGCCGATATCCATCGAACGAAACGGATAGGCGCTCAGCCGTTCGCAGCGAATGTATTTGGGATCGGCACACAGCGGCCGGGCCGCGACAGTGGCTGCGTTGAACCGCTCGATGTGTCCTACCTGCAGCAGGGCGTCATACTTCTGGGCCAGCTTGACGAGGATGCGACCCTCATCGGCGTTCAGCGCCAGTGGCTTCTCGAGGAGTACCGGAATCCCGCGTTTCAGGAACTCGGACGCCACGGGGAAGTGAGCGAACGTCGGGACCACGATCGACACGGCATCCACTTCGCCGAACAGATTGCGATAGTCCGAGACCCAGCGTGTGCCACACTTCTGAGCGACTGCCCGGCCGATGTCGGCGCGGGTGTCGGCCACGGCGACCAAGTCAACTCCGGGGAGCTGGCTGAGGATCCGGGCGTGGTGCTGACCGAGAGCTCCGGTCCCAATGACGGCGACTCGCAAGGCGGGGGTGGGTTCAGTCATTTTTTCTCGGAGGGCAGTCTGCATCGAGGCGCGAGACACAAACCGGGCCCAATTGTCAGAGGTTTTTTTGGCGGGGAATAGAAAAAGGATCTGTAAAAATCTAGGGTAGTGTCTGACGTATTCGACCGCGTTAATTAATAGGAATTCACCACGGAGACACGGAGTTCACGGAGAGGATAAGGAGAAATTGTCCATCCAAAAACTCCGTGATCTCCGTGTCTCCGCGGTGCAAATTCTGCATTTTTAATTCGTCAGACACAGCCTATTCTGGCTAAAAATCAGGCAGCTTTACGACGGATCGCTTCACGGCCGCGGCCGTTCGCACCACGGTTTTGAGCAAAAATGAAATCGAATAGGGTGTGCAGTTCGACGGGCAGGTTACCGTTGAGTTCCGCCTCGAACAATTGCTTTACTAATTCCACGGGCTTGTAGTTGCGGAATAACAAGCGATGGGCTCGCTTCAGCAATTGAATCGAGGTATCTGGAATCCCACGGCGTTTCAGTCCCACCATGTTGACCATGTGGATTTCCAGGCAGTCACTGCCCGCGGCCAGCATGTATGGAGGCATGTCGACTGTGACGCGACTGCTGCCGCTGATGAAGGCCAGCGTACCGACTGAGGAAAAATGATGCACGACAGTATTGCCAGAGACAATCGCTCCGTCATAGACGTGGACGTGGCCACCGAGCAGCACACCGTTCACCAGCAGCACATCGTTGTAAATGTGGCAGTTGTGACCGACGTGGGCATTCGACATGAACATATTGCGGTCGTCAATCCGCGTGATGTGGTCTTCCTTCTCGGCACCGCGATGGATGGTGACTCCTTCGCGGAAGACATTTTTATTGCCGATTTCGACCTTCGTGGGAGCTCCGCTGTAGCCGGCATCTTGAGGTTCACAGCCGATCGCCACATAGGGAAACATGCGGTTGTGGCTGCCAAGGGTCGTATGTCCGGTGAGTGTCACGTTGTTGTCGAGGATGCATCCCGGACCAATGTTGACATCGGGGCCAACCATGCAGAACGGGCCAATTTGCACGCCGTCCGCAATTTGTGCGTGCGGATCGACATAAGCCAACGGATGAATTTGGGCTGTCATGACCACGTCCTTGTGATAGTCAGAGAAGCGGGCGTCTCAATGTTTTTTTGCGTGTATGAAAAACCGGAGATCGGGAGGGCGAGGCTCCCGCCGAGCCTAAGACGACCGCAGGTCGGCGTCCGCCGGAGGCCGTATTAGATGCCTCCGGCGGTCGCCGAGCTAAAGCTCGTGTTAGGCTCGGCGGGGTACCCTCTGGGTCCCTCGCCCTCCCATCTCAAACACGCGGTTAAGCAGCGTCACGGAAGCCTCGTGCATCCTGACAGTGCTGGTGTTGGATCGCTCGGACCAGATCAGCATTTTGCCGATGACCGGTACGGCGACAAATAATGTGGGCTGACAAATCGCGACCCAGCAATGCGAGGTCGCCAATGCAATCTAAAATCTTATGCCGGACACATTCGTCCGCAGCGCGGAGCTCATTATCAATGACACCCTGCCGGCCATAAACCAGCAAGTCTTTGAACGACAGCCGCTGCCCCATCCCCTGTGCCAGAAACGCGCGCGCTTCGGCTTCCAGGACGAACGTGCGGGCAAATACGATATCGTTCAGAAATGTTTCGGGGGTGACCTCAATGGTCAGAGACTGAGCCGGAATCGGGGAATCTGCCCCATAGTCCAGCTCATAGCTGATCCGCAGTCCCGCTTGAGGATTCGGCCGGGCAGACATCGCCATGCCAGACTCTTCGTAGTCGAGATCGAGCTGCAGATGGACCGGGCAGATGTCGCGGGACATGTCCAGCGTCAACAGGCCGGCGTCCAGCAGACAGTCGGCGAACATGCGGCTCGAACCGTCGCAACCGGGGAGTTCGGGACCATTCAATTCGACGCGGCAATTGTCGATCTGCAAGCCGGCCAGTGCGGCCATGACGTGTTCGATCAACTCAATACTGACACCACGATGTTCGAGAGCTGTTCGGCGAGAACGCTGGGCGGTGAATTCCACCCGGGCCGGAATGGCCACGTGTTCGATGACATCAGTCCGCGTAAAGGTCACTCCATGATCGGCCGGAGCCGGGAAGAAACGGACGGTAATGTCAGCGCCGGTCAGGAACCCAATCCCGGTGACGCTCGCTGGTCGAGCCAGAGTTTGTTGGAACCGTGACGGCATGTTGGCTCCTACGGGCGAAACACGTGACTCGACCCGCATGGATTCGAACGTTGGTAATTTCTCTGGAAGTGCGCTGCGAGCAGCCCGGCCCCAATCAGCCGGGCTGCATCAGCGTAACAGACTTCTGACGATGTCTCACGTACCCTTTGAATTGGGACTTCGCGAGCCATCAGGTCAGAGGGCGCGCCCCAAATCTAGTTAGTGGATACACCGCGTGTTGCGGCATCCCCCTTATTGACGACTCGCGGCTTGGGAGCCGGGCCATTGCCACCCACCGCCGGCTTCGCGCCAGTCCCGTACTGCCTGTTCAAGAAAGTCAGCACCGAGTCGGTGATGTCGTCTTCCGGACGATTGTAGACCACTTGACGTTGCAGAGCCTGCATGACCTTCTGGGGATCATCACCGGCTTCGGCTTCTTCGCGTGAGTAGCGAATGATGAGCGTGTACTTGTAGATCGAAGCGTACTTGTTGACCGCATCCAGAACTTCGCGGTAGACGGTCTGGTAGACCTTGGTTTCTTCGCGCATGAACCGGCGTTGCAGGTTCTTGCGTTCGGCTTCGGCAGCGGCAGCCATTTCAGTGATCTGCTTCTCGCGAGCCACGAAGTCGGGGCTGTTCGGGACCAGATCCTTCATCTCGAGCTGCAGACCCTTGATCTTCTCCAACCGCACCTTCAATGAACCGTCGGCGGTTTCGATCTCGGCCTTCAAGTCGGCCCGCAAGGCTTCGAACTTGGAGTACTTGCTGAAGAGGAACGCCATGTCGATCAATCCGACCTTGTGCGGAATGGATTCGGCGGGGACCTTGCCAGCATTTTGGCCCCAGGCATTGGTCAGGGCCAAGCCCAGGCCGATCATGCAGGCAACGACTGACGTGGACAGAATAATCTTTTTCACGGGCTATGCACTCCTTTGCTTGGCCGCATCGAAACGGGAATGACTCCTGCTAGCAAGAGGTTATCGTGATCCATTCACGACAACGCCTTGTACTCACCCTTCGGCAGCCCGAACGAACCGCAGGGGCGGTTCAGCAGGAGGTGAGTTCCAGCGACAGAACGACGGTTTGAATTGTAGGCGGGGTAATGCGCCACGACGGAACGTGAGCGCGGGCATTTTGCACTTCCTTACAATCTCGTCAATACGGGATTGTGTTGTTTTTTTGAATAGCTGTGGCAGGAATGTCCAATGACTAAATCCTAATGTCTAAAAGGACGCCAGCGTGGTCTCGGCAGGTGAAAACGAACTCGACACTGCAACAGCATCAATTCCAACTCCCAGTTCTCAATCCTTTTAGACATTAGACATTAGGCATTAACACGGTGGCCGTCAGCACCGACGCCACCTACATCTTAAAACCTCTCCGGCGCGCCTCACTATAGTTCTCCAGCGACTGCTGAATAATCGGATAAGCGGCTGCGGCGGGCTCGAATTCTTCGACCTCCACCTGCTTGCCTTCCAATTGCTTGTAGTCCTGGAAGAAGCGGCGCAGGATCGCCAGGCGATGGCCGGGCAACTGCTTGGCTTCGGTGAAGCTGTTGAATTCGGGATCGTCGACGGCGACCGCCAGGATCTTATGATCCTTCTTGCCGCTGTCGATCATCGTCATCAACCCAATCGCGCGGGCCCGCACCAGCGTCAACGGGTCCACCGCTTCCTGACAGAGTACCAGCACGTCCAGCGGATCGTCGTCTTCGGCCAATGTCTGGGGAATGAAGCCATAATTCGCCGGATAATACACGGCCGAGTACAGCATGCGATCGAGTTTCAGCAGGCCGGTGGGCTTATCCAGTTCATACTTGATGCTGGAACCGCGGGGGATTTCGATCACGGTGACGAATTCTTCGGGCAGATTTTCGCCAGGGGTCACATCGTGCCAAGCGTGAGTCATTTGACGTCCTGTATTCAGTAGTGTGGAGTGCGTATGCGAATCTCGGAGGTGCCGCGCGGCGAAGCAGCCGGCAATCCATTTGCCGCCCCCAAATCCAGCTCGCAAGGCGTTCGCCCGCGCGTATTCTTAACGCCAAGTCACTTCCGCACAACTCCACAATGAAAAGTTCATCTTGGAAGGGAGAAGAATGTGGAGACAGATGGTTGGATGAGATTGGCGTGGCGGTTGTATCGGCATATATTGTAATAGGTTACGTAGATATGAATGGTCCCGGATCAAAACGCGGGTTCGAAAGATACGCAATAATGATCGGGCTCCACAGTCTTATTTTCAGCCCGGAGGGCAACGCCGTCGAGTTGATGGGAGGGCGAGGCTCCCGCCGAGCCTAATACGAGCTTTAGCTCGGCGTCCGCCGGAGGCATTCGAACGGAGGCCTCCGGCGGACGCCGACCTGCGGTCGCCTTAGGCTCGGCGGGAGCCTCGCCCTCCCACCGGCTGTCCGGCATCCCGCGTTTCGGATACTGCCTATAATACTCGCGGGGTGACGTTGCCCTCTGACCACGACACGAACAATGGGGAGTCACGGATGCCGAATCGGGTTGTTTACTTCAATGGAAAATTCGTCCCCGAACGTGAGGCCCAGGTCTCGATTTTTGATTCGGGGTATCTCTACGGTGAGACTGCGTTCGAAATGACGCGGACCTTCAACGGCCAGCCGTTTCAGCTGCGACAGCACCTCGAACGCCTGCATGGTTCGCTGCAATTTCTGGAGATTGATCCGCAACTGTCCCTCGATGAACTCGAACGACTGACCCGCGAAACCCTCTCCCGCAACCGGGCGACCGAAGCCGCCGATGTCGATTGGCATATCCGGCACGACCTGTCACGCGGCCCCGCGGAGATGTATTCGCCGATCTTCGCCGAACCACAACGAGCCACCATTATCATCAGTTGCTGGCCACTGCTGCGGAACATGGGTCGGTTTGCCGTGAACTACACTCAAGGCGTGCAGGTCGTGGTCTCACCGCAGAAATCCTTGCCGCCCGGGCTGATTGACCCGCGAGCCAAAACACGCAGCCGGGTCCACTTCCAACTGGCTCAACTGCACGCGAAACGCCAGGGTCCGGTCTGGCCGGTTCTCACTGATGACCACGGAAACCTGACGGAAGGCCCCAGTTGGAACATCCTCGTGATCCGCGACGGCGTGCTTTACAGTCCCAAGTCTGAACAGATCCTGCACGGAGTCAGCCGGGCCATCACGTGCGAAGCGGCGCGGCGGATCGGTCTGCAGGTCGAGGATCGCGACATCAGCCCCGAGTTCGCCCAGGAGTCACCCGAGATCCTGTGTACTGCCACCTCATTCGGCCTGGTCCCGGTGGTGCAGTTCGCAGGCCAACCGGTCGGCGGCGGCCAACCGGGGCCGTACTATCACTTGTTGTTTGACCAATGGAAGCAAATTGTGGGATTGGATTTCGTGGCCCAAGCACAGAGCTACGCCCCACGAGTGGCAGCGTGGGAAGAGGCCGAACGAGCGGCCGCAAGCAATCCTCTGTAGGATGGGCTCCTAGCCCGTCTGAGCCCGTAACAACCGACGTGCCATAGATTTGACGCTGGCGAGCTTCGCGCAGCGCACGAGTGACCTTGTTCAACCACGCCCAATCGCTTCAATAAACTCAATCTTCCGGGTGCCACTGGCTATGCCAGTGCTCGTAGTCTATCGATGCCCGGTCCGGCAAAGCACTGGCACAGCCAGTGGCACCCGAATTCAGGGTTTTCATGTGATTTCGAGCCGTATTGATTACTGTTGGCTGCGCGCTCCGCGAAGTTCGTGAAGGTCGATTCGGGGCGAGTCGGTTGTTACGGGCTCAGACGGGCTAGGAGCCCATCCTACGTTGCCTTTACCGGTTTCCGGAACGTAATCCACACGACCCCGACAATAAACACCAGCAACGACAAGACCATGCCTTCACCCGATCCAGATCGGACCAGGAAGAAGGTTACCAGCCCCAACGCGGCCAACATCCACGGAGCTTCCCGATACAGTGCCGCTACCGCCAGCGGGCGGCTGAGGGTCCAGGCAATCACGACCAGGATGACCAGCCACGTCAGGGTCCACACCAGTCCCAACGCGAATTGCCAGGTCTGATGCGGTCGCACGGCCAAAGCCAGTTTGGCTCCGCCGCTGAGCTTGGAAAAGCTGTAGACCTTGCCGTCGGTCGGAATGTCAATCAGCAAAGACAGTCCGCCGCTCGCAGTCCAACCTGGTAACCCACCGCCAGCACCGCCGGGCCCTAGCGGGAAGTATTGAACGTCGTCATTGAGGTAGTAGGCTGAGGGGGCATTCTGTCCCCCACCTCCCATGCCACCGCCACCGCCTCTGCGCTTCAGTTCCTGCCAATTCTTGCCGTAGACGATCGGATTTCGATCATCGAAGGGAATCGCCGACCATTCCACCGAATCCAACTGACCGAGGAAGCCCTCTTCCTTGCGATCCTTCAGCTCTTCATTGGTGGCATTCCGCATGGCGAACTTGGCCTTCCACTTCATGATTTCAGCAGACGGATTCTCAGGATCGAGTTGCCTTGCCTTCTGAGCAACGGCTTCGGCATCTGCGTATCGCCGCTCCTTCATCAACGTGTTGAACTGCTGCAGTAGGTTGGCGAACTCCTGTTCTTTGGCCTTTATAGAATAAGCCATGCTAAGCTGACCGGGACCTGGGCCATCAACCATTGGCCCAGGCCGTGCCAACATTCGACTCGGTCCCGCTGTGCCACTGAATGTCTGGGCGGGCTGTCTAAATTCATAGGACTTGGGCTTGGCATCTGCCTCTTCCTGCTGCAGGTCCGAAAGATCCTCCTGCACAATGATCTTCTTTTGTTGCTCCGCCGCCAACTCGCGAACCTGGGACTGATTCTGCCCGCGCAGGTTGTCGCGATCGACATTCCCTTTCTGGCCCTTGGGAGCTTTGCCGCCTTCTGCAAGGTTCGGTTGCTTGAGAGTGCCATCGGTTGAATTGACAGCAGAATTCTCTGGGTCCGCATTGGGATTGTCCGCATAGAACTCGCTGATGCGCCCCTTCTGGCCACTCTTGTCGCCGCGCTGATCGATCACGACCGTGTTGCCGGCTGCGTCCTGCTGCAGCATCAGACCCTGTTCGTTGTTGGAAATGACCAACTTGTCGATCGATTGCTCCAATTGGGCGGCCCGTTTCTGCAACTCCTGCTGCTTGGCCAATTCCACTGAATTGGTCGCAGCCTGGTAATTCGAAAGGTCGTTCAACTGCAGTTTCAACTGCTTGAGATTGTTGAGCGACTGGGCCTTGGCGCGACGGTTGTACGTGCTGCTGTTGATCGAGATCAGCTCGGACGCATCATTCAGCAATGAGATCGACTGATCGAAGAGTTGCAGCGTCTCGGTGACTTCGTTGACGTTGGTCACTGCCGGACTCTTCAACACATCTACGTCGATGTCTTGCGGCGCGTAGAGGGTCCAGGTGGTCTGAGAGACAGCAATGCCATACTCGGCGCTCTCTTCCGGCGACACGACCGACGGAATCGGAATGTCGATCTGCTGGCGAGACAGACCCCAGTTGCGCGGCAAGGGGCCGGTACTCAACTGACCCGCCAGGACCAGCAGCACGTCAAATGACAAGTCCCCTTCGACCGTCTTGGGCAGCGGAATCAAGGTGAAGCCGAGCTCTTTCGCCGGCGAGACGGGCCGCGCTGGCTTGCCCTTCACAAACAGCGACAACACTTGGGAGTCGGGGGGCAGCTTCACTGCCAGGAACTGACGTTTGCGATTTCGGATGCGGTAGGTGACCTGTTCACGCCAACTTCCGTCCTGTGCCAGCACCGTGATGTGATGCGCCAGATTGACCGCGGCGGGGAGCAACTGCCCGGCCAGGAAGCGTTGCTGTTTCCAAACCACGTCGGCTCCCACGGTGCGGACGCGGACGATTTCCGCGGCCTGATCGATCAAGTCCTGGCGCACCTTGATGGCCCGGGTGAGATCCTCGGCGGGAATGGTTTCCACCGCATCGGGGGCCACAGACGTCAGCTGCGTCTGCGATTGATTCACCAGCACGACGAACTGCGTCTGAGTCTCCAGCGGATTGATCTGCGGCGGATCTTGACCCGGTAGAACTTGTTCCAGAATGAAGCCCGGTGCGGTGACGGCACCCTTGTCCGACGGCGGCAGCACGGCCCGGGCGACGATAAAGTACCGTTCGCGCTGCGGGTCTTCCAATGTAATGGTCCAACGAGTCCGGCCCTCACCAGTCGGTTCCTGCGTGACGCCGCGACGGCGTGGCCCGTTCCCTTCCGGAAAATCGAGCTTCCCTGCCAGCCATTCCGGTGTCGTAAAGACGAACGAATCGGCCCCGGCCGTGCTGATGTTCCATTGCAGGGCAAACAAGTATTCCAGCGAGTTCTCTTCCACCGTGACGAGTGACAGGACCTGCCCGCTGAGTCGCGGCAACGCTTGATGCAAATCAAACGCGATGGGGGCCGGGGCCGGTGTCTGGCTGCTGAAGCCCAGGAGATTCGGCGCGGTCCCTCCCGGTACAAACATCTGGGCGAGTTCGGCGGGATCGATCGACTTCCAGTTGTCGAGCATCGTGGCCGAACCTGTGTAGACGGCGTCGAGCGTCGTCAATAACTGCGAGTCGAGTTCATCCGTTTCGAGTGGATAGGGCAACGAGACTTCCGCCTTGAGGGGATCGGGCTGCCGCAACGTTTTTCCGGTGAGCATGACGTCAAAGGTACCCACGCGCGGGGCGGCGAACTCCAGATGCAGCATGGCCTCGGCATCCATGTCGGCGGAATCTTCGCGACCGGAAATGTGCCATTCGGTGACCTCGGGGGCCTGCACATCCTGCAGCAAGTAGCCTTGCGGCAGGATGATGGAAACGCTGGCCCGCGGAGCACCCGTCAGCCGGAACGTAAATCGATTTTGTTGCTGAACCTTCCGGGTATCGACTTGGGCAAAATGCCGGCCGGCCACCTTCAACTGCGGTTGTCGGCGTCCCACGACCAGTTGCAACTGATAAGGCCGATTGGCAAAGCGATAGGCCAGTGTCGGCGACATGCTCAGCTCGCCGAGTCGTGCCAGAGGCACCTGTTGAGGTTCGATCTGGGCGAGGCCCGAGATATCGCCCACGCGAACGGAGAATTGTTTCTCAGCCAGGACCGCCAGTGTACCGGTCTCGCGCGTGATGTTTTGCGGAGCGAACTGCGGCACGACGTAGGTCGTCTCCAGATCATCGGCCGCCTGCTTGAGGAACAGATCAAATTTCAAATGCGTTACGTCTTCCACCTTCCGGCGTAAGAAAATCTTCAACTGCCGAGCTTCCCCTTCGCCCCCGACTTCCCAGCCGCCGACATCCTGGCCTTCAATCTTGCGGACGCCCAATTCTTCAGGCAATGAGAACGAGACTTCCGCCAGAGAACCCTGCCGGACCTGATAGATCCAGTGCGACAACAATCGCGGCCCCTCTTCGGACAGGATGAACGCGGATGTCGATTCGACATGCACCACGCCCGCCACATCCGCCCGGTTCTGCCGAGGCTGCCAACTGACTTGAAAGTTACCCCCCGCCGCAACGGGAATCAGCAACTCGGCCGCGTCATCTTTGCCGACTCGTCGAAAGGCCCCGCTGCTGCCGTTCACACGGAAGTTCAATTCACCCGTAGGAACTTTGAAACGCATCAACCCCGACGGCACATCAGTGAGCGCGAGAGAGAATACCCCTGCCGGACCAGTCAACTGCACGGGGACAGTAAACTGCAGGTCGACAACATGCAGACCCGGTGACGAGATCAACACTGCCAGCGGATTCTGTTCGGTTCCCGCGACCAGAGGCGCCGCAGCCCCGTCCAGTTGGGCGATTGTCACGGCCACTTTTCCCAACGGGAGCGGCAAGGTCACTTGTGAGTCGCGGAAGCTGTAGCAAACGAATCGTCCGTTGATCTTGATCGCAGCCTTTTTGCCGGCTGCTGCGGGGACGAGCTCTGCAGCATAGAGTGCCTCGGCGATAGTTGCCGCGACAGGCGAGTCCTTAACTTCCGGTTCTTCCGGATGTGCCCGCCGATAAAGTTCGACAAACTTGACGTACGGTAGCATGACTCGATTGGACTTCAACGGATCGGTGTCGGCCTCGAATGGTACGACAATCCGATCGAGCTTGATGTCGCCCTCTGTGTTGAGGACTTGAAGTTTGTTGATAAAGGATTGCCATCCCGAAACACCTAGGACAGCCTTGTCCGCCTTGCTGATTTCCTCTTCGGTTTTAACAGTACCGCTCAAGATCACTTCGCGATTTTTAACCTGAACCTCGAAATCCGCTCCCTTGAGTTTCGCTGCTCGAAGTGCATTCACGACCTCGCGTGTCAATTCTCGATCCGTCTTAGTCGCTGGTTTTGTCTCGGCCGGACCGGTCATCGGTTTTTCTTGAGCCTTCACCTGGCTCTCTTGCGCAGACACGCTGGGCAATGACCACTGGAAGGCGAGCAGGACCAATGCCGAAGTCACCAGCGGGCGATTCAACCGATCCCAGAACTCCGGCGAGCTGAACCACCGACACACGGCAATGATCATCCACAACATGGCCCCCAGTACCGTCCCGCCGAGCACTCCATCCAGGAAGGGCAGCGACGTGTCGGGGACGATGGTCATCAGGGCCAGCGGGACTCCGATCCCCAGCGCGAGGATCAGACCGCGTACGGCGAGGGCTCGTTGGCGCGAGAACCAGCAAATCAAAATCATGACCATCTGGACGACCAGCATCACGAACGACAGGCGGGCTCGGTTCTGATAGGAAATTACCAGTTCGGGGGGCGCTTTTTGGAGCCGGCCACGATAGGTGTAGGTTGACGACCGGGACCCAGCGGGGGGCTCGAGACTCAGGGCGAGTGACAGTACGGCCTTGCCTGAAACGGATTCAATTAAGCCGAGAGCCGCACCCACC
>JAKFVC010000189.1 GCA_021732415.1 Planctomycetaceae bacterium | reverse complement strand
CTCCCCGGAGTACCAGGGCGAGGGGAGCCAGATTCATTCTCAGTATCAACGGCAAAGTGTCCCTCAGCGGTTCGTTAGACACACCGCTACGGCACCGCCGAACACGTGATATTCAATTCGATCTGCTTGACTTTTTCTTGATTCGTTTCGATCTGGACCTTTAACGGCTTGTGGGCTGTGTAGATCGCTGCGCGCTGGCTGGCTGCGACCTTGACGAAGAACTCGTATCGGCGGTGGTCTCCCGACTGTCCTTTGAATTTGGTGTCGGGCTTCAGTTCGAAAGTGAACCGATCATCCGGGCAGTCGACTTTGACGATCTTCGTTTCGTCATCCACGCCGCGAGTATACAGGAACAGTCGCGTGACCAGCGGTTCCTTGGGATCAAAAGCACTCAGCGAAAGCTGCGTCCGTTCTTCATGCCAACCCGGCCCGAAAATCTGCAATGGCCCACTGCGTCTGGCTGTCGCATCGACTCTCAACGTGATCGGTTCCGGCTTCAGAACTTTCACGGTGATCGTATCCGTAAATTGACCGACCTTGATGTCGGAACTCAATTCAGCCTTGATGTCAAAGCCCTTCTTGACTTTCAATTCCTTCAGCTTTTCGGCACTCATCGGCGTCCAGCTCAACTTGAGTTTCGGGTTTGGACTGGTGACCGATTCCACTTCGAATTTTTCGGTCACGGCCGACGTGATTGTACCGATGAATTCCTTCGATCGGCCTTCGGGAACGTCACCAATGTCCCACTTACCGACAGGTTCGAGCATGATAGCCTTGACGACCTTGCCCTTCACATACATTCTCACTTCGGCTTGATCCGGATCATTGGTCTTTACGGGCGCATACTGTCGAAACTCCGGATTCTCACTCTTAATGTGCCATTTCACGGTCGCCTTGGCGATCTCATTGGGCTTCAGCAACAGTTTATCGACTTCAAAACTGGTACATGTCGAACAACTGGGGTCCCCTTTTTCGAGTGTGAGATCTTCTGTCCCGACGTTCTGGATCTCGAAGACATGGTCAAATTGCTGTCCGACTTCCGTTGATCCGAAATCGTAGGTGTCGCCCCCGATCACCTTGGCTTTGGCTTTGCTTTTCGCGGCGGGTTTTGCCCCAGCAGGAGTCGACGGCGCGGCCGTCGCGGGAGTCTCGGACTTGGCTGCGGTGGCGGCCTGCGGAGTACCGGAATCGCACCCCACCGCACACACCGTCAAGGCCCCGACCGCCAGACAATTCACAAAGCATTGAGACCAGATGTTGATTGTAGACCACACCATGATATCCGAAATTCCTCTATCAAATACGCCGTGACGACACCTTCGCTGGTGACGCATACGACCATGAACCCATTCCAATTCTCGATCACCTATCGACGTAGGTCAGGCTGTGCCTGACGCTTCGTCCGTCATATTTCGTCCGTTGTATTTCGTCTGCCGGTGGAAGTGCATTCATCGGCGTTTGTATGCCGCCATCGTCAGGCACAGCCTGACCTACTCAATTTACCTTGCTGCCGACAACTGCTCCATCCGTTTTCGAACTCTCTCTGTCAGCCATTTATCTCGATGCCCTGCGGCATGATTGACGTCATCCTGTTCCAGCGCCCGCCGGGCCGCCGCTGCCGCCAAGCTGGTATCGCCAGCGGCCTGAAAGACGTCAGCAGCGTCAGACTGCAACTCCGCGTTGTGAGGGTACCGGGCGAGAGCAATCTGCATCTCCCGCACTGCTGCCAGATGGTCTTCTTTTCGGCCTGATTTCTCCGCACCTGCATTATAAAACATGCCGAGAGCTCGATGAGTATGGAAGCTGCGAGGGTTCCGTTCTATGGCCGCCCGCTGGGCGACAACCGCCCGTTGAAAATCGGCTTCGTCTGGCTCGGGATTGGACCTCCATTTGGCAAACAACGTCTCGGCGAGCCGTTCCCAAGGCTCGGGAGCCAATGCATCGGCCACTGTCGCCTGCTGATAAAATTGTTCCCGCTGCGAAGGCAACTTGGCAAAGTCCGCACGAGTCAGCAACGATTTGACCTGTCCCACCGGCTGCGCTGCAGTCCAGAAGCCTCCCCCCAATAACGCCAAACCTCCTGCCAAAGTCCCCCAGCTCCCCCACTTCGGTAAATGTACTTCGATCCCCGCTGGCACCTCGCTGGCGGCATAAATCGCCACCAGCAGCAACACTTGCGTGATCGCCGGCATGCCAATGCCCCCGGCGCCACACAAATGGGTCAGCAATCCTAAACTCGCAGCCATCCAAGTCAAAGGGCGAATTGCCTCAGCCGGCAGTATCGCATCGAGCACCAGGATGGCCACACTCCACGCCGCCACGAACGCCAGTAACGAAGTCTCCAGGGCTCCTTCCACCAGCCACAATGACAACAGGCTAATTAGACCTCCCCACCGAATCGGACTCGACCAACCAGTCATCTTTACGCTGGTGATATCCGCTTCTAATGGCGCTTTACGCGGTAGAACCTTCGGCTGTGGGATTTTTCGTGCGGGACGAGGAGGAACACCCGATTCCGAGACGGAAGGAGGCAACGGAATCGCTTCAGGGATCGGTACTTGCGCTGCAATCTCGGCCCCACCGTCAGCGGACAGCGCCGATTGCCCAACTCCCGACCACTGGATTCGGACAAGACAACAGACCAGCCACCCTAATCCGGCCAGGGCGAGCAGACCGCCGTTGGCCCAGACGTCCAAGACCAGATTGTGAGGATCTGCGATTTCCTCGCTCGACCGCGGCAACTTGTGAGCGAGATAGTTCTGCCGGAACTGACCGGGCCCCACTCCGAACAGCGGCGATTCTTGGATGGCCTGCAGGCTGCTCCGCCAATAATCCAGACGATATTGCAGCGACTTGGGGGCTTCGGCGAGAACCAGCCTATCGAGGCCACCGGTCAGACTGGCGATCAGCGTGATTCCACCGAGAACGACGGTACCTCCAATTCCCCAGAGGATCACGCGACGACTCGGCAGAGACCATTTCCCGCGACTGGCCAGAGTCCACATCAGAAGACTCACAACAACGCCCACATAGGCGGTGCGGCTTTTGGTCAGTAACAGACAATAGCCAATCACCGCGAGTGAGAGAACTAGCCCCACGAACCGGACTGGATTCCCGAATCCGCGCCCACCAAGCCAGAACTGGACTGTTTGAAGTGCCAGCACAGCCCACCAGACGAGTAGCAATCCAGCAAATGTGTTAGCCAGGGCAAATCGTCCCAGCGGTTCCGAACTGTGCATCAACCGGCCTTCGAGGAGTTCTCGTCCCGATCCACTGAGCATCTGCGGTGACAGACCACTGCCCAGCATCTCGGAGCGTAATTTCTGCATGCGCTGCACATCGGCCACGCCTCCCTCAGCGGCCGTTTGCTCAAGCTGGTCGAGTTCCTGCCGCACCCGCTCATATTGCTGCACCATCTGTGGGTAAAACACAAACCGTTGCGTTAGGCCGTACGCACTCAGTGTCAACGCTGCTGCCAATGCCACTACGGTCCATTCACGACGCGCCTCGACCGTGGATAGTGCGAGTCTTAGCAAGGGAAAGGCCACGGCGAGCGAAGTCCACTCCCAGATCAGGTTGACCGCGGCTCGGCGGTCTCCGGACGTCGCCACGATGATCAACCCCGATACGATGTGCCCCCCCGCCAGCAGCCAGACTGCCCATTGCAAACCGTCCCAGCGAATCCGCCAGCCGGTACATCGCAGCCCCAACCACCCGGCGAGCGCGACCGCCAGGAACCATCCCAAGGCAATCGGCAAGGTATCACCGAGCGCGGTCCCCTCAGTGGGCTGCCACCAGCGAATGAAAAACAATCCGCTGACGAGAGCCAGCCACACCCAGCGCAGCGGATCACTGTCCACCATTGCCGGGGAAGAGGCGGCAGAGCTGGCAAGAGCACGTCTGGCTGTGCGGGGAGTAGTCATGGTCAATCTCGAGCCTGACGTCCTGCCGTTTCCAGAATGGCAATTACCGCCAGGACGCACAGAATCAAACCAAACACCAGACCTGCCGCGTACCAGCCATCGACTTGATACAGCAAGAGTCCAGCCAGGCCCGTCGTCAACGTCGTCAAGTGAATGGTCGCGACTGCGGCCGGTTTGCTGAGGCCCATCTCGACCAGCCGGTGCGAAAAGTGAGACTTATCCGGCTGAAACGGACTGCGCCCCTGCCAGATCCGAATCAACAGCACCGAACAGATGTCATACAGTGGAACCGCCAGGATACACAACGGGGCGAGAATGACATGCGTGCCGCGCTGGCCGTATTCGTAGAAGGTCCCTTGGACGGTCAGGCAAGCGAGCATCAACCCAATGAAATAGCTGCCGGTGTCTCCCATGAAGATCTTCGCCGGAGGCCGGTTGTGCAGCAAAAAGCCCAGCAACGAACCTGCCAGAATCAATAACGCTCCACCGACCAGCCAACGGGGTTCACGGGTCCCCGTGAGCATGATGACACCGAACAGACTGGCTGCAATCAACCCAATTCCGCCGGACAAGCCGTCCATATTATCGAGGAAATTGAACGAATTGATCAGCACGAGAATCCACAGCACGCTCACGACGGCACCGATCCACGGCACGGCCACAAATATCGTCCCATGGATGCCGGCCCCAAATACCAGACCACAAGCCACCAGAAACTGCACCACCAAACGTGGCTGCCAGGGGAGACTCTTCCAATCATCGAACAGTCCCATGATGGACAGGGCTGTCCCACCCGCGAGGACTGCCCACATTTGCCCGGAGCGGAACTTGATGCCATCGAGATGCGGCAAGATCGCCGCCGGCAGCCAATCTTTGACAAACGGAATGTAGGGCAAGCTCCAAGCCACCAGCCAGCCACCGACCAGCGGGACGACCACTCCCAGCCAGATCCCGATGCCTCCCCCCAGGGGAGTCGGAACGATATGAACTTTCCGCGCCGCCGGATGGTCCATCAGCCCCCAGCGCGGTGCCAGCCGCCGCATCATACCCGTCCCCAGGCAGGAGATCAGGCAAGCGGGAAGGAAACACAGTAAGACGAAAGAAAACATGCGCGGAAAGTACTCGGGTCAAAAAATCTGAGCAAGCCACCGGTCGAGCGGAATTCTACCGGCGATCAGCAGCATTAACCACGATCATTAAATACGTTATGCCTTATCGCAATCACTACCGGTGTGAGGGTATGAGAGTGAATGGGTATGAGGGGAAGGACAGGTCTCAATCATATTTAGGCGACACTCTGACTCCGTTACTCTCACACACTCATACTCTCAAACGCTGGTGGACGCGTAGATTTTGAGCGACACTTTGGAGCCAACCTCGGCCGCAACCTTGCAGAGAGGCTGTCCTCGATACGACAATCTGCCTATCGTACGTGGGACGAATTGCTCAAAAACGCTCACTGATCGTCAGTTACGACGATCGCACCGGGATGAATTCGCCCGCAGAGTATCGAGCATGACAACGCTAGAAATTGGCAGCAACCGGATATGGCACTGACCCCGACCCAGATTAAGGCTCACCGCGACGCAGGCATTCTCGAGATGCACTGGAGCGACGGCTCATCCTTCAAGCTGCCGTTCAAATATGTGCGCGGCGAGTGCCCCTGCGCTGGCTGCATCGACGAATGGACGGGCAAACGCATCCTGGATCTCGATACGATTCCCGAGTCGATCTTGCCCGAGCAACTCACTCCCAGCGGCAATTACGCGCTGAAATTTACTTGGAGTGACGGGCACAGTTCAGGACTGTATACCTGGGATCATTTGCTGGATGTTTGCCGCAGGCATACGTCGTAGAACGTCAGGCAGATTCGCGCTGAAAGCGTGAAATCGAAGTCGCGTGACGCACGATCCGACCATCGACGAGATAGATCACGTCTTCCGCAATATTCGTCGCGTGATCTCCCACCCGTTCAATGTTGCGGGCGGCGGAGAAGAGATGCATCGCCGGGGCGACTAATCGAGGCTCGCGCTTCATCATCGAAGTCAGCTCGTCGATTGTCAGGCGATGCAGTTCATCGATTTCCTCATCGCCACCACAGACGATGGTCGCTTGAAAGCGATCCATCCGATCATAGGCTTCCAGCGACTTTTGCAGTTGCAAGGCTGCCTTGTGGGCCATTTCAAGCAAATGGCGCGGGATGGAAATCGGTGGCAGATTGACCAGCGCGGCACCACGTTCGGCAATGTTAATGCCAACGTCAGCGATCCGTTCCAGTTCGCCAGAAATCTTCATCACCGAGGCAATCCGACGGAGATCCTTGGCAACGGGCTGGTGCAGGGCCAGGATTTTCAGGCAGGATTCATTGATCCGGATGTCCATCGCGTCGATCAAGTCATCACTCAAAGCAAGACGCCGAGTCAATTCCGGATCGGGATTCTCAAGCGTGGCGACACTTTGCCTGACCACTTCAGTGGCCATTTCACTCATTTGGGAAATGGCATCCTGCAGTGACTCAAGGTCCCTGGTGAAATGAATCGTCATGTCGTCTCACTTTTACAGCTATTCCATTGCTGTGAAACCGCTGGCCCAAAAATAGACTGCAACGCGAGGACGCCTACGCCACGGTTCTCGCACCTGACATAATCCTAGCACACCATTTGAGCCAGTGTACACAGGAATGTGAAGCGCATAATTCATCCATTGTGAATAATTCATGAATTACTACCACACCAAATTGCAGAAAAATCTCAGGCCGACGCGAGCCTGCGCGGTATCCGCAACCGCGAACCGCATTCAAAGTGCCACGCCGAAATCAGGGCATTAAGTCATATTTGACGACCAGCGGCATTGAATCGGGCCTCCGGCGGACGCCGACTTGCAGTCGTGTTAGGCTCGGCGGGGTACCCTCTGGGGCCCCCGCCGTCCCATTTACCAGTCGGCATCTCACTAGCGCCGAAAAATGTCGGCCACCGGATGAAATTCGATCTCGCCATCCAGCGGAAACATCGGCCGAGCACATCGCGTGTGCCCGAGACCGCGCACGTTGGCGCTCGTTGAACCGGGGGCATCGACATTGATCAGTTTCGCACACCAGTCGGCGAACATGTGGTGTTCGCAATGAGGCGACTTCACGACCACGAGGTTGAATCGCTTGGGATCTTGCCCATTGGCGAAGAACCAGGATCGATCAAACAGGCTGACCGGCCGTGTGCCGACGACCAGCGTGTAGCTGCCCGACTGCAGCACGGCCGTCTTGCCGGAATCCCACTTCCAGCCAAACGATTCGCTACGGAATTTGCCATCGGACAACATCCGCACCTGGGCCTCCAGCTTGACCGGGGGAAACCGGGCCGGATCAAACGCCCCGCCGACGGAGAACTGAATCGTAGCCCCCACGCCAGCTTCGAAAGCCTGGCGAACGGCAGTCGGATCAACGATGGGGATCAGGGCCGTTCCGCGATATTGCTGACGAATCAGTTCTCCCAAAATCGCATTGCTGTCGCCTGACGCCCCGGAACTGGTGGCATCCGCCGCGTCCATCATGACGACCGTTCCCGACTTGATTTCCGCGGCCTGTCGAACGCTTTCCACCAGACTGGTCAGCGGAACCTGCATTTTCGAGTGATGTTTCCAGAACCGCTGCGCCAATGCGAGAGCTTGCTCACGGGCCGCGGCCTCATCGCCGTCCATGCAGACGATGCTATTCGTACGCAGTTCCGGCACATCGGTAAACGGATTGCCCCACATGACACCCGCGGACAGTCCTTTATCGCCGGCCTCCAGTTGCTGAGCCAACTCGATGCACTCGCGAATGGAACCCGTATCGGTGATGAGTTCATCGCCGCGGACGAGTGCCGGAATCTTGACGCGGGCGGTCACCGGTCGCGCCTGGCCTTTCAAAATCTTCAACAGCAGTTTCGCCGCACGAGCACCCGTCTGGAAAAAATCGACGTGCGGGTAGGTGTGATAACAGACGACCGCGTCGCTGTGTTGCAGCATGCGATCGGTCAGGATGCCATGCAGATCAAGCGAGACAACAAACGGGATTTTCTCCCCGAGAATGCGTCGGGCCTCCCGCAGCAGATAGCCTTCAGGATCGTCCTCGTTCTCCGCCTGCATCGCCCCATGCAGCGAGAAAAAGGCGGCATCCACTGGACCGGCCTCAGCCAGGCTGCCCAGGAATTCACCGCTCAAACGCTGAAATCCTGCAGCCGACAGCACACCACCCGAAGTGATTGCACTGGCTCCAAACGACGGCACAATTTGCACGCTGGGGTCGGCATCGAAGACACTGATCGCGCCGGCCACTTCTTCGCCGCCACCGCGGTGGTAATCCACCATCGCCGGACCGCGGACGATGCGAAAGTCCTCGTAATGACTGGGACTCGGATTGAACGTCGAGACTTCCTGCTTGCACTCAGCGATGACGATTCGGGGCATAGGGATCTCTAAAAATCGCGGCTTGATCTTCGTTCTGTATGATCTGCGTAAATCTGCGTCAACTGTGGATAAAATTCGGAATTTGTCATCCACAAATGACGCAGATTTACGCAGACGATTTCACGTTTTGAGACACGAGCTAAGACGCAACAGATCATAGACCATTGAGTTCGATCTCGCCGCTGTCCAGCTTCAGAATGTTATCATCTCGCTCAGACGGATCACCATCCCCCGAGTCCGACGAATCTTCTTCTTCCTTGGTCCTCGAATCGGGTGTCCGCCGCTTGACCCCGTTATCGGGAATCGACGAACGGCTGCCTCGCCGGGGGCGCAAATCTTCCTCTTCCAACTCGTCGGGAATCGCGACGGGGAACTCCTGGCTCAAATCCGAGGGGAGTGGAGCGCGGCGGGCACCCGGCGCGGCGGAGATTGGTTTCGGAGTTCGCTTGGGCTTCTCGGGCGTCGGCAAATCATTGGCGTTTGAACGTTTACCAGTCCCTGCTTTGGACTTCAACTCCAGGACGAATTCCTCATCACCAATGGTGATTTCGTCCCCTTCCACCAAGTCGACTTCGACAATCGGCTCACCATTCACCCGGATGCCGTTCATGCTGCCCAAATCACGCAAGACCAGGCGATTATCGACTTGAGCAATACAGCAATGGCGGCGTGAGATCTTTTGATTTTCGTCGAGCACCGCGTCGCAGTCGGGATGGCGACCGATCAAGGTGATCGCCTTATCCAGAACGATGGCAATGCTGCCCTCGGATAGAGGAACTAAACGAGCGGTCATATCCGAGACTCCAGCGGCAACTCGACAAGAATGACGATCACAGCAAAACCATCTGAACAAATCGCTCGGAGTTCCAGTGCGCAGGAATCAACTCCGAGAACCCCTAAATATACGGAAGTTCGCAACGGATGGAAATGATATTCTGCTCGCAAACCCAAGTCACGTCAATTTTTAAGAAAGAGTAGCCCGCTTAGGCGGGAATGACTAATGACTAAACCCTAATGTCTAAATTGGAAACAGTCTCCGGTCGGGCAAGTCAGCCAAACCGGTTCCAGTACTGACCGAGGCTAGGTATCTCGCCTTATTAGACATTAGTCATCAGGCAATTAGACATTTATCCGTCTTTCGTCACTTGCGATTCACAACAATCACCCCGTTTTCCCGGCTCCGGCAATCGCGATTGTCACATTCGCCCCTCTTGCGTATAACACCGGCACAATCAGCATCCCGTGAAAAATCAGGTCGATCGGATTCGGCCACAAATCCCCCCAGATCTACCACAGATTTACCCCGGAAATCCGCAGATTCACTTGCTGGACAAACAAGACACCCTCATCGATCACCTAGACTGAAATCAAGCGTCAGGGGCCTGCATGAGCAGACCGATCAGGTAAAGAGACCACCTTGGGGCGCTATTCGACCCGGCGTTGCTCCATAACAATTGGATGCAGTGCGGTCGAATCGCAAAGCTCGAGCTACAAGAGACCGGGGAGCCATCTGCATGTGTGGAATCGTAGGGTACATCGGACGACAATCAGCCTCAGACATCCTGCTGGAAGGCTTGCGACGCCTGGAATATCGGGGCTATGACAGCTCAGGCATCGCCGTTCGTGATCTGGATGGCATTTCGATTCGCAAGAAAGCTGGGCGCGTCCAGGAACTCGCCCGCCTGGTCGACGAACAACCCTGTCCCGGCAATCTGGGCATCGGCCACACACGCTGGGCGACCCACGGGCCCGCGACTGACGTCAACTCCCATCCGCACGTGGGCGGAAATGGTGAGGTGATCCTCGTCCATAACGGCGTGATTGAAAACTACGCCACCCTGCGAGAACAACTGCAAGCCCTGGGCTACATCTTCCGTTCCGCCACGGACACCGAAGTCATCGCCCATCTGATCGCCCATCATCTCGAGGAACAAACCCGTCTCGGAAAAGACCCTGAGGACCTGCAAACAGCCCTCGATGCAGTCGAACTGGCCTTACGCCGGTTGAAGGGAACGTACGGCCTGGCGATCTTGTTCCGCGATTTCCCGGAACTGCTGGTCGCGGCCCGCTTGGGAAGTCCGCTGGTCGTCGGTGTCGGGAAGGGTGAATACTATCTCGCCAGCGACGGCAGTCCGCTCGTTGGACACACGGATGAAGTCGTCTATCTGGCCGATCATGAAATGGTCATCTTGACGACCGACGGCATGCGCCTGATCCATCGCGAAACGGGCACCCGGGCACCATCCATTCAGACCCTCGACCAGACGCAGCACGATCAGGATCTCAACGGCTTCCCACACTACATGCTCAAAGAGATCTTCGAGCAACCGCAGACGATCGAAAACGCGATGCGCGGCCGTCTCGATGAAGAAGAGGCCACAGCGCGCTTCGGCGGTCTGAACCTGACGGTCCAACAATTGCGGCGGCTGGATCGCATCGTCCTGACGGCCTGTGGAACCAGTTGGCACGCCGGACTCGTGGGCGAGTACCTCATCGAAGAATTCGCCCGAATTCCAGTTGAAGTCGAATACGCCAGCGAACTCCGGTACCGCAATCCGCCCCTTTCTGAAAACACGATGGTCTTCGCCATCACCCAAAGCGGTGAGACGGCCGACACCCTGGCGGCACTGCGTGAATGTCAGCGTAAAGGTCACCCGACCCTGGCAATTTGTAATGTCGTCGGTTCCACAATCGCCCGTGAAGCAGACGGCGGAATCTACCTGCACGCCGGTGCCGAAGTCGGCGTGGCATCGACTAAGGCGTTTACGTCACAGGTCACCGTCCTGACGCTGCTCGCCCTGCATCTCGGCAGGTTGCGACACATGTCCCATCCCGCCGGAAAGCGTATCATCACCGCCCTGCGAAGTATGCCAGACGTGATTCGCGAGACCCTCAAGTGCAACGACGTAGTGCGGGAAATCGCCAAGAAATACCACCACATCACAGACTGCCTGTACCTGGGCCGCCAATACAACTTCCCAGTGGCCCTGGAAGGTGCCCTCAAGCTCAAAGAGATCAGCTACATCCACGCGGAAGGCTATCCGGCCGCGGAGATGAAGCACGGCCCCATCGCGTTGATCGATGAGCAGACCCCGTCGGTCTTCATCGTGCCGCACGGCAACATGTATCACAAGGTGATGAGCAATCTCGAGGAAGTCAAAGCCCGCCGCGGGCCAGTCATCGCCATCGCCAGTCAGGGCGACAAGGCTCTCGACAACCTGGCCGACGACGTCATCTATATCCCCGAGGTCGAAGACTTCCTGCAGCCGTTGGTGACCACGATTCCACTGCAGTTGTTCTCATACCACATGGCCGTCCTTCGCGGCTGCAACGTCGACCGCCCCAGGAATCTGGCCAAGAGCGTCACCGTGGAATAATGAGTGTCGTCGATCGTACCGCGATCAAACGTATTCGCAGTACCCCGCGTCGAATAATGTAAAACAGCGACCATGCCTTCAACGTTGGCATGGTCGCTGTTTTTTATTGCCGAAGAATCAATACGCCGGTGTCCGGGTGCCACTGGCTATGCCAGTGCCGAGTGTCTATCGGCGCGCCGTCCAGCAAAACACTGGCACAGCCAGTGGCACTCTTTCCACCGTTTGAATTGCCTCCCGCCCCTGCCACTCATTACCCTTGTATCGAAATGGTGATGTTTGATGCGTTCTCAACCGGCGATGGAGCTTCTCTCAGCGTATGAACACGAATCCGCGTCTCGATCCGATTCACTCTGCCCCTAACCCGCGCAGCGCCTACTCAACATGGGTGATGTGCGGACTGCTCACTCTGGCGTTGTCGAGGTTCGCCTCGGCGGCCGATCAGCCGTTCGCCGAATTACTGGAAAAGGCAAACAAGGGAGACGCAACAGCGCAGTTTGAAGTGGCTCGTGAGTACGCAGCGGGGCAGGGTGTCGCCAAAGATGATGCCGAAGCGCTCGGCTGGTTTAAGAAGGCCGCCGCCCAAGGCCACACCAAGGCCGAAGTTTCGTTAGGCTCCATCTACGCTCACGGGTTTGGAGTCCCAGCGGACTTCGTGGAATCCATCCGCTGGTATCGACTGGCCGCGGCCAAGGGCGACACAACTGCCCAACACAACCTCGGCTTGGACTACGCACACGCTCACGGAGTTGAACTCGATCCGCGTCAAGCTGCCCGCTGGTTCCGCAAGGCGGCCGATCAAGGTCACGCCCGAGCCCAGTTCAATCTCGGCGAACTCTACGAGGCTGGAAAAGGGGTTCCACAAAGCAATCTCGAAGCCTTCATCCTCTACTCACTCGCTGGCGAACATGAAAATCAGGAGCACATCTTCGGCAAGGCCAAAGCCGACGAAGTGATTGCCAACCGCATACGAACCGAACAGAAACTCACGCCAGAACAACGCACAGAAGCCACTCGTCGAATCGCTGCCGCGAAGGCCCTGATGGCCGTCCACCCCCGCAAATTCGGGGCCCCGGGTATGATCGGCCGGTCGCGAGGCTGGTGGGTCTGGAAGAAGTGGAACCCCGAAACCTGGGAAGCCGAAGTCACCCCTGATCCCCCCGGAGAAGTGATCCGCGTCCGCGTCCTGCCCTGGGCGACGACCTACCGTCATCTGGCCTATGGAGCCCGCTTCGATCAACTCGTCCCCGGTGAGAAGATGAACATGTTCTTCGACCCCGACGAAAATCATCGCCGCGGCTACGTCGTGCATTTTCAGGATGAGATCTCGCAAATGAAGGGGCACGGCCACTTCTGGAAGATTTTCACCTTCACCGACCCGAAGACTTTTGTTGCCCAGGTCTATGCTGGCGAAAAACCGCTGGAAGAAAAGAAGCATTCGTTTGAAATCGATCCGGCCTGCCAGAATTGGTCGGCGGGAAAACTCGTGAACCGCATGCCGCTGAAGCCGAATGATCACGTCTATATGACATGGGTCTACCGCGACAACCGCCGCGTCGTGCTGCTGCTCGCCGATGACGCCAGCCTGGAAACGCTCAAGGAATTGGAGACCAAACGGATCAACGGGGAAATCGCCGCGGAGGGCCTCGCCGGCCAGACCGAAACCATTGAAAAAGACCAAGTCCAATTCATGGTCTATTCATCGTATTGGGCTCAGTCAGGTAAGCTGCAACCCAACCAAACGGTGACCATCGCCACGACCGGCCCCGGCTATCGACCGACCGACGTTCGCTTTGCGGGAAAAGTGATCTCGCAGAAGAATCGCGGGGTTTATGGCTCCGGTGTGAACGATGTGATGTTGCAATTGGACAAACCAGAAGACGCGGTGAAAGTCAGTGAGTTGGAAGGTCAAGTGTTGCGTTTGATTCCTGGGAAATAACCTCAACGAAGGGTGTCGACATGAAGCTTGCAAATGGCATCTACCATGTACTTCAGCGCAGACTTTCGGCCATCCTGCTGACGATTGCATTGCTCTCAACCAGCATCATCTCGCACGCCGAAGACCCCGCCGAGCGAGTCGAATTCACCCACGCGCGGATCACTGACGCCTGGAAGACGTACGCCAACGTCCTGACGTTCGGCAAGGGTCAGACACTGGCTCTCGTGGATGATGGCTGCAACATGTCCATGCCGGAGTGGACCGCGATCATTGATGGGCAACCCAAGGTCCTGGTCTCGTACGATAGCGTCGACGGTGACAACAATCCCAAACATGAAGGGAAGGGCTATCACGGATCGACCATCGGGATTCCCTCATCGGTGAATTACAACGGCAAGCGAGGGGTGGCGTACAACGATCAAGTCGCGGTCATCCGCGCTCTGGAATGCTGTCATTGCAACGTCAAAGACAGCACCACGCTGGCGGCCGGCCTGCAATGGGTTCTCGAGAACCACAAGAAGTATCGCATTACAACGGTCAACGTGGCTCCCGTTGACGACCTCGCCCACGACAAGCCAGTCCCCACGGAAATCGACGACAAGCTGACGAAGCTCCGCGAGAGCAATGTCTGGGTCAGCGCCCCGACGGGCAATCACGGGTTCACAAACGGCATCTCGTGGCCATCGAGTCAACCGAATTGTTTCGCGATCGGTGCGGTGAAGACTGGCAAAGATGAGGTCTACCTCGACCGCCACGCCAAGGTCGATCTAGTCGTCCCGGCCGCGGCCACCAGTTCTTCCAACGCGATTGCCTGCGGTGCCGCGATTCTCTTGCGCGAAGCCATCGAGAAAGCCAACTACGACTGGAAGGCCGACGGCAAAAACCTGCCCGAAGCGATGCTCGCCATCATGCAGAAAACGGGGAAAAAGGTCGAAGATCCTGCCACGAACCGCAGCTATCAACGACTGGATGTCCAGGCGGCCCTTGAGCATGTACTCGGCAAGCCGTAGCCCGACTCTCCGAGTCGGGACGAAAACCGATGACCACGATCGACACAATTTTCGAGACGATAATGCCCCAATTTCGACTCCTCACACTCGGGATACTCACTCTGGTCCTCGTAAGCACCGAGTCGAATCTGTGTGCCGCACCTCCGCCGCAACTCATCGGCTATACAGAACTGCGAACGAACCTGCCGGGTGGCCGCCACGCCAACATCAAGACCATGCGGGCCTGTGTCGTCAACACCAATGGGACCGGCCGACGTGAACTCGCACCAGAACTCGCCGAGGAATCCGACTCCTGGACACAGTTCGCGGGTTGGTCCCCTGATGGCAAAATCGCGGTACTCGGGCGTGGCTGGCAGAGTCCGGAAAATGCCCTGTGGGAGGAAGAACACAAGACCTTCCGGTTCGTTCCCGGAGGGTGGCTGGTCGATAGTTATCTGTTTGAACTCGATAACGGGAAGGCGACGAACGTCACCGCAGTCGATCGCGTTAGCTTCTATAACAGCGGCGTCTTCTTCTGGCCGAAGGATCCTGCCAAGTTGGGCTTCACGGCCTTGATTGACGGCAACTCTCACCCCTTCAGCATGGACAGCGACGGACGCAACAAAGTCGACTTGACCAAGGAATCCAAAGAGTTCGCCTACGGCTTCAGCAGTTCGCGCGACGGCAAACGGATTGCCTACCACAAGAACTATCAAATTTATCTCGCCGACGCCGACGGCTCAAATGCTATGAAGGTGGACACCGGCAAGTCGTTCAATTTCGCCCCCGCCTGGTCCCCCGATGGCGCGTGGGTCCTATTCGTTTCCGGTGAGCACTACAACTGCCATCCGCATCTAGTGAAAGCAGACGGCACCGGCCTGAAAAAGCTGGCCGACCGAGCGGGCTATCGCGGAGTGATCGAATTCCTCGACGTCCCCGACTTCCACGGCGGCAGCAGTGATGTCCCGGTCTGGTCGACTGACGGGAGTTCGGTGTTTTACACGGCCAAGGTCGATCAGAACGTCGAACTCTTCCGAGTCACCCTAGAAGGCAGCAGCGAGCAACTGACGAAATCCGCACCGGGTACCTTGCACTACCATC
Organism: Planctomycetaceae bacterium; assembly: GCA_021732415.1. GTDB lineage: Bacteria > Planctomycetota > Planctomycetia > Planctomycetales > Planctomycetaceae > JAKFVC01. Next base: position 12,310 of record JAKFVC010000189.1, on the reverse strand, counting down.
CGCAACCCTCGGCCGATGGCCAGTGGCTCGCTTACGGTTCGAAGCGGGAAGGTGTCCGTCAGCTATTTGTCAGGAATCTCGCCGATAACACCGAGACTCAGATTACCAATCTCTCCATCGGTCACGCCGCATTCTGGGGCCATTGGCAGCCGCGATAGGCGGATTCAGAAAGCTCTCGGCCTCACACATCCGATTCCAGATCCGATGAATCCGACTCCGCACGTTGGAAGCAAGTCCGAGTGTCCTGGCCACTTCCAATAAACTTACTGTCGGCTATGATAGCGTCTGACCACTCTCCAGGAGTAAAAAGACCGTTTTTGCGCCATGCTAGTGTAACGAGATCTCAATGGTTCTCTGGGAGTCCTGATGTTTCACTATACGGACAAGCCGGGATGGAATGCCATTCGTTCCCAAGTGGTCTGGTGTTTTAAGGCAAGTCAGCCCAACGCCGCCGACAGGCCGATCGGTGCCTACTTCACCGACATTGAACCGACAGAAGCAAATCTACGCGTTTTGCATCAAAAGATTCGAGTTCCAGTCGAAAAGCAAGAGTATGTGTTCTGGTTTCGTGGCACAGCCGGACTCACGCAATTGAACGGCGGCACGGGGAGAGATAAGAGGATCTTTTATAGTAGAGTTGATTATCTTGTGTCAGACGACCCAGAAAGACGTAAACTATACAGCGATCTAACATGCAACTGGCCAGCAGAAGAGGGGACGTGAATGATTGGTGGAATCGATATCCAGTTAAGAACCACTGCCGGAAACGAGTCGCTTGAAATCGCCGCCCGTGCAATCGCCCAGCTTTGGCCAGACTCAGTCTTTGCTGATGGGGAGACCGGAGAGCCTTACCAATATGTTTGGCTCATTCCTTTTTCCGAGGTGGAAGAAGTGTTTATCTATCGCGACAGCCGTTCGGCAGAAATCTGGTCTGAGAAGGGGGCCGTCCCGGAAGTGCTCAATAGCATGATTCATCTTCTTGTTGACCCCGGATTGCTCACCGTTGTGGTGGATAAGCGGGACCATGAGATGAACGCGGCATTGGAGGCAATCAAGTCAGGGCTGGCAGACGATATTCACTCTGTTTCGGTTTCTATGGAGTAAATGCAATGCCAAATTCACATAACCTCGAAGAGGTGATTCGGGATGCGGGGGAAGGTTGGCTAATTGATATGTTCGCACCGCCTGAGGAGGCGATTCCACATATTCGACAGACCTTGTCGGAAGTTCATGCTCAGGCGAGGAAAATGTTGGGGCCGAGCGCGCCAGATCTCTCTGAAGAGTCAATAGTCCGTCACTACAATCGATACCCTTTAAAGGTAAAAGGATTTCTTCAAGTACTAGGCGGTACTCGCACGCCGGATATTCTGCTAATGGCGTGGAGAATCATTCAGGGAATGGAGGTCAAGAGCGTTCTATTGAATTATCAACGTCAGTCGCGATTCGACATGCAAATAACTCTTCAGTCTCCGTATGGTGAAGGGGACGAAGTTTATGAGTCAACCAGCATTAACGACTTCGCGGTTTTTCGACATATCGGCACTATGGAAGTCAGCAACCTTCCGGTGTTCGATGGATTCTATGCGCTGCGGCGCGGCTAATTTGATTTTCAGGATGACCGTGGTCCCGGCTAATTTCGAAAAATCGTAGACCCGCCCCTCATCAATAGTGCTGTGAATTTTCGACGTATGTCGTCCAGAAAGATAAACCGGATTTGACAAATGACTTTGCAGTCATTTATCCTTCAGGGCGGTGCGACCTCTGGCTGCACCAGCATTGGGACATCATCGGCAGGCTCGCGAGGGGCCGGAGATGTCTCGCCGTCAGGAGCCTGATTGCTCGGCGGCTGGCCCTTTTGGATCGATCAAGTATGAGTATTCGAGGTACGGTCCCATCCCTACGGTGGTCCGGTTGCGGCGTTTTTTTACTACTCGTGGTGCTGACGTCCGGCTGTCAGCCTGCTGCTGCCCAACCTACCGCTGGGCCCACTGCTCCGTCCGTCCGCGTCGTGCCGCTGGTCATGCATGATGTCGTCGACTTCGAGCACTTCACCGGGCGTACCGACGCGATCGAATCGGTGGAGGTCAAAGCCCGCGTCACCGGCTATCTGATGGAGATTGGATTCAAGCCGGGCGACGAAGTGAAAAAGGGACAGGTGCTGTTCAAGGTCGACCCACGCCGTTATCAGGCGGAAGTGGATCGTGACGAAAGCCTGGTGCTGATGTCTCGAGCTCGGCTTAAGTTGGCCGAGGCCGATATGAAGCGGGCGAACGACATCATCAAGACGCCGGGGGCTCTCAGCCGACAAGAGGCGGATCGTTTCATCTCGGCCGAGTCGGAAGCGATTGCTTCGCTGAAGTCGGCTCAGGCCATGGTCGAGATGGCCAAATTGAACCTCAGCTTCACGGAAGTCGTCGCTCCAATCACTGGTCAGGTGGGACGTAATCTGCTGACGGTTGGCAATCTGATCGTGCAGGACGAGACCCTTCTGACCACCATCGTTTCTGAAGATCCGATCTTCGCTTACTTCGATGTCGACGAACGGACCATGTTGCGTTTGCAGAAAGGGATCCGAGAAAAAAAATTCAAGGATGCACACGACATCGAGATCCGGTTCGGTCTGGCCAACGAGCTTGACCGGTACCCTCACGTGGGCAAATTGGATTTCGTGAACAATCGCATCAATGCATCGACCGGAACACTGCAAATGCGAGCCGTCATCTCGAACCCTGTGCAACCCAACGGCGGTCTGCGGTTGCTGACTCCGGGAATGTTTTTGCGGGTCCGGCTGGCTGTGGGTGATTCGCAAAAAGGCCTGGTGATTCCTCAGGCGGCGATCGGTTCGGATCAGTCTCGCAAGTTTATTCACGTTGTCACCAAAGAGAACAAAGTGGAATACCGCCCGGTCAGAGTGGGGCCAATTCAGCCCGACGGACGGCAGTTGGTTGAACCGATCCCCGTCGTGCGCGATGAGCAAGGTGTCCGTCCTGCAACCGAAACCGAGAAGGGTGTGGACAGCATCAAAGAAGGTGAAAACGTCATCGTCAGTGGAATGCAACGCGTACGCGCAGGCGAAGTAGTTCAGCCGCATCCGTTCGTTCCGCTGGCGAAGTAGCGGCCCCTCACAAAGTTGATTTACAGCCTATCCGCCCGGGTGTTTCGCTCCCGCCTGGCTGGGGTCTAAGGAGTATTGTGTGCTGGCTCGTTTCTTCGTTGACCGTCCGATCTTTGCCTGGGTGATTTCGATTGTTATCACCCTGGTGGGGGCGGTGGCCGTCTACACTCTGCCGATTTCGCAGTATCCCGACATCACGCCGCCCACCGTGCAAGTCGTGGCGACTTACCCCGGTGCCAACGCCAAGGTCGTCGCTGATTCCATCGCTGCGCCCATTGAGCAGCAAGTCAACGGCGTCGAGGGCATGCTCTACATGTCTTCGCAGTGCGGTAATGATGGCAGTTATATTTTGACCGTCACGTTCGACCTGGGAGTCGATCTCGACAAATCGCAGGTGCTCGTCCAGAACCGAGTCGCGCTGGCCACACCCCAGCTTCCGCCGGAGGTGCAGATCCAGGGTGTCTCGACGAAGAAGATGTCGCCGAGCATTTTGCTGGTGGTGAATCTGATCTCGCCTGATGGCCGGTATGACGACCTCTTCGTCAGCAATTATGCCTTGATCAATGTCCGTGATGAGCTGGCTCGTATCGCGGGTGTGGGTGACGCGCAGTTGTTTGGTCAGCGCGACTACAGCATGCGCGTGTGGTTGGATCCCGACAAGATGTCCGCGCGCAATCTGACCACCAGCGACGTCGTCACGGCGGTGCGCAGCCAGAATGTCCAGGTGGCAGCGGGACAGATCGGCCGTCCGCCGATTCCTGACGGGCAGCAATTTCAGTTCACGATGAGCACTCTCGGCCGTCTGGAAGAAGCCGAGCAATTCGGCAACATCATCATCAAGACGACTCACGGCGAACCCGGCGACACGCTGACCTCCAGCCAGATTGTGCGGCTGCGCGACGTGGGCCGCGTTGAACTGGGGGCGTTGCAATACGATCAGATTTCCAAGATGGATGGCCTGCCGAGCGTCGGATTGGCCATCTTCCAACTGCCGGGATCCAACGCGCTCGCGACGGCCAAACTGGTGAAGAAACGCATGGAGGAATTGAAGCGTCAATTCCCCGTCGGCATTGACTATCGCATCGTCTACGACACGACCCCGTTCATCGAGCAATCGATTCATGAAGTCTTCATCACGTTGCGCGACGCCGTCATCCTGGTCGCGATTGTCGTACTGCTGTTCCTGCAGGACTGGAAGGCCATGGTCCTGCCGATGATCGACGTCCCGGTGTCGCTCGTCGGAACGTTTGCCGTCATGGCGATGGCGACTTTGGCGGGCACCACTCTGGGGGTTCCCTCGCTGGTCTTCAGTCTCAATAATCTCACGCTGTTTGGACTGGTACTGGCCATTGGTATTGTCGTCGATGATGCCATCGTCGTATTGGAAAATATCGAGCGACTGATCGGCACGGGGCTCGATCCGCGCACTGCCACCATCAAGGCCATGGAAGAAATCACCGGGCCCATCGTGGCCATTACGCTGGTGCTGTGTTCGGTCTTCCTGCCGGCTGCGTTTATCACCGGAATCACCGGGCAGTTCTTCCGGCAATTCGCACTGACGATTGCGGCAGCGATGGTTATTTCGGCGATCAACGCGATGACACTGACACCCGCCCGCGCGGTGACGATCTTCAAAACGGAACATGCGGCCGACGGCAGCCACGTCCATATTCGAGAAGCGTTACCATGGTGGTTCTTCGCGTTTCTCGGATCTTACTTCAGCTATAACTGGATGTGCGGCGGATTCGCGGGCTCCATCGAAAAGCTGTTTATTCCGGGTCTCGAACAGGCTCACGGCGCGCACGGAGGACATGGAGCAACGCCCGAATGGTTAGGCTGGACCATCATGTGCATTCTGATGGTCCCCGGCCTGCTGGTCGGCGGCATTACGGGTTGGTTTATCATCCGGCCGGTCAATTACCTTCTCGGTCTGTTCTTCCGCGGCTTCAATAAAGCCTTCGATGCCATCGCCATGGTTTACGGCTGGACGGTCGGCCGCATGTTGCGGGTCACCGTCATGGTCCTGTTCGTCTATGGCGGTCTGCTGGGGTTGACCTACTATCAGATGGATCGCGCTCCGACGGGGTTTATTCCGCAACAGGATCAAGGCTATTTGCTCGTCAACGTTCAGCTTCCAGATTCATCATCGCTGGAGAGAACGTCTGAAATCATGACGCAGCTGGATCGGATCTTCCTGGGGGACGACACCGGCCGATACAAGGGCCCGCCTCCCCCCAAGGGAGCCAAGCGTTATCCCGGCATCCCCGGCGTCATCCATTCGATCAATCTGGCGGGGCAGTCATTCCTGATGAGTGCCAATGGATCCAGCTACGGTTCGATGTTCTTGATCCTGGACGAATTCCACAATCGCCGCACGCCGGAAACCTACGACGCGGCCATCGCCGCGCAAGTTTTCCAACAAGCTGCTGCGGAAATCGACGGGGCCGTGGTCATGGCGTTCCGGGCTCCACCGATTATGGGGTTGGGAAATGCCGACGGCTTCAAGGTGCAGGTTGAACAACGTGGCTTCGTCGATCCCGTCGAGTTACAAACCACCACCGACGAACTGATCGCCGAGGGGATGAAGAATCCGAAATTTGCGGGACTCTTCTCGATGTATCGCGCCGAGACTCCCCAACTGTATGTGGACGTCGATCGCACGAAATGTGAATCGCTGGATGTCGACATCAACGCCGTGTTCAACACATTACAAGTTTACATGGGCGGCACGTACGTCAATCTGTTCAACAAATTCGGTCGCAGTTGGCAGGTGAATCTGCTCGGCGAACATCGCCACCGGGCCGACCCCGAATTCCTCGGTCAACTGAAAGTCCGCAGCAAGCGGGGCGACATGGTCCCGCTGGGAACATTGTGCGAAGTCCGAGATTCGGCCGGTCCCGCGATTGTGTCGCGGTACAACATGTATCTGTCGACGGCCATCAACGGCATTCCGGCACCAGGCGTCAGTTCCGGTGAGACGATTCAGGCAATCAACGAACTGACCGACCGCATGGGGGTGCCGTTCGAGTGGAGCGAAATCACCTATATGCAGATCCGAGCGGGCAACGTCACCCTGTTTGTCTTCGGATTGGGAACGCTACTCGTCTACCTGGTTCTCGCAGCCAAGTATGAAAGCTGGAAGCTACCGCTGTCCGTCATTCTGGTCGTGCCAATGTGCTTGCTCTGCGCCGTCAGCGGGATGTTGATCACAGGGATGCCGGTGGACATTTTTGTGCAGATTGGGTTCCTGGTTCTCGTGGGATTGGCAGCGAAGAATGCCATTCTGATCGTGGAATTTGCCGAGCAACTACGGAACGAAGGCAAGCCTCTCTATGAAGCGACTGTCGAAGCCTGCCAGTTGCGATTGCGGCCGATTGTGATGACGTCGTTCGCGTTCATCCTGGGTGTATTGCCGCTGGTGCTCGGTCATGGCGCGGCCGCAGAGATGCGGCGGTCACTGGGGACGGCGGTGTTCTCGGGAATGCTGGGCGTGACGATGTTCGGCATCTTCCTGACGCCGGTGTTTTACTATGGCATCATGTACCGCGGGGAACGCTCGCGGTTGCGAGCCCTGGCGGCTGCGGCCAAGACGGCGACTGTGCCGTTGAAGGGGCACCATGAGATGGCTCCGGCCATTGCGGCTGTGGTCGATAAGCCTGTTTGATTGAGCCACGTCGCTCTGCAACTTGACTCTCTGAGTTGGGCGCTTCCGCTTACGAAGAACCCGACTCGGAGAGTCAGGCTACAGAAAAACAGCCCGATAGCCTGTGGCGACCGGGCTGTTTTTGCTTGCCAACATTCACGAACTACTTCTTCGCGAACTTAAACACACCCTTGCCGTTCGCGGTCACCAGGGTGAAGTAAACTTCCCCTTCTTCGTCTTCGCCGAACGAAATGATCGGCAGCTTGTCGGTGGGAATGGCTTCGTTCGAAACCACCTTCTTGGCGGCTTCGTCGTATTTCAATGCCCACACTTTGCCTGTCACGTAGTCGGCGTAAATGTACTTGCCAACTAGTTCCGGCAGTTTCTTGCCACGATACACCACGCCGCCCGTGATCGACGCACCAATCTGATGGTCGTATTCCCAGATCGGCTCGATCAGGTCGGGACGCGGGCCGCTTGCCTTGAGTCCGAAGGGATGCATCCCTTCTCGCAGATTCCAGCCGTAGTTGCCCCCCTTGGTAATCAGGTTGATCTCTTCCCAAAGGTTCTGGCCGACGTCAGCACACCACAGCGTTCCCGTCTGGCGATCGAACGACATCCGCCAGATGTTGCGCAGGCCATAGGCGTAGATCTCGGCCTGAGCATCCTTTTTGCCGACGAATGGATTGTCCTTCGGAATCGCGTATTTCTTGCTGCTGTCGTGGTGATCAACATCGATTCGCAGGATGGATCCCAGCAGCGTGTTGATGTTCTGCGCCTGATCCAGAGGATCATTCCCCGCACCACCGTCACCCAGGCCGATGTAGAGATATCCGTCCGGTCCAAACGCCAGCGTACCGCCGTTGTGATTCCAGAAGGGCTGCGGAATCTCGAGCAACACTTCTTCGGAAGCGGGCAACGCCATATTGGGGTTGTCAGGCGAGACCTTGAATCGCGAGACCACCGACGTGTGCGGCTTGGTCTTCTTTGACGTGTAGTACACGAACAACTGACCGTTCTTCTTGTACTGCGGATGGAAGGCAAATCCCAACAGCCCCTCTTCGTTCTCGGTGTCCTTGTAGACGACGCTGTCGAAGATATCGAGGAAGACATTCGACTTGGTCACCGCTGCGTTATTGTCGAAGGAGTAGATCGTCCCCTTCTGTTCGCCCACGAAGACCCGGTTCGTACCGTCCGCGGCATTGGTCAACACGATGGGACGAAACTGCTGCGGCCGGCCATCGGCGTCTTCGGGTTGCCAACCGTTCCATTGGAGTTCGGGGTAGGCCAATTCCACCTTCAGTGGCAGGGTCCCATCAATGGGCTCAGGAGCTGAACCGTCCTGCCCCAGCTTGCGGATCTTGATATTGCGATAGGCGACAACGTTGCCATGATCCTGCAGGCAAATGTATCCCTTGGTCGGTTTGCCGAAGTTGGGGAAGGCCTTGAATTTGCTCTTAGCGACCTTCTCGTTCCACTCATCGCTCCCCTTCTGGAAGATCGCGTAGCGGATGCCGTTCATGTTAATTTCGCAGTTCGCCGGAGTAATGCGAATCTGCAATTGATTCCATTGTCCCGCCGGACGCGTCGCATCCACCTTCTGCCCCGTCGCCCAATCAGGCTTGGGTTCATAGAGTTGATACAACCAGCCCGACTTCTGCGGGTCGTGACCGTCAACGTTGTCCTGAACCTGAATCTCCGGCCCAGTCTGCCAGGGAGCCCCTTCGGTCTCCTGGACGTGGAACATGATCCCGCTGTTGCCGCCTTTGGAGATGTTGTACTCGAGCGACAATTCGAAGCTGTCGTATTCGTCCTTGGTGACGATGTCGCCGGCCCCCTTCTTGACCCACGTCAAGGCCCCATCCTTCACCACCCAGCCATCGCTGAGGCCATCCTTCTTGTAATTCCGCCAGCCTTTGGTATCGGTACCGTCGAACAACATCGTCCAGCCGGCCCGCTTTTCGGATTCGGTCAGCGCATTGTCGGCGGCCGATCCCGTGGTTGCGGCGAACAACATCGCCAAAGTTCCGAGCGTGTAAATCGCAAGTCTTTTGTAGTGCATCGTGTGAAGTTCCTCTGTCGGGAAATGTGACGAGATCCATTTCGAACCGCGTTAAGAACCGCTATTAGACGTTTGATGAGTCGCATTTGCAAATCGTGAGACGGGTCGCGCGTATCGTGGGACGGGTCTCCAGGCCCGTCCGTCCAGTCGCATTGAGATCATCAAAAGCCAAATACAGTGTCAGCAGATTTTGAATCCTTCGTGTCCTTCGTGACCTTCTGTTCAAAAACAAGAATTGGAACAGAAGGTCACAAAGATCACAAAGAAGGGCGGGGGACGGACGGGCCAGGAGACCCGTCCCACGATTCATTAGGCCTCGACCTGCGGGAAGATTTTCCATTACATTGCCGCGCATGGATGCAGAATCGAAATCCTCTCGCCCCGGTACATGGCTGTCCGGCATGCTGATCATGAGCAGCATGACCGTTCTCAGCCGCATTCTGGGGCTGGTGCGCGATATTGCGATGGCTCGCCTGTTTGGCCTGTCACCCGTGATGGATGCGTTCACGATTGCGTTCCGGATCCCGAATTTGTCGCGAAAGCTGTTCGGTGAAGGGGCCCTGGCAACGTCGTTCATTCCCATCTTTGCGAGAGAATTGGTCTCGAAAGATCGGACCACCGCCTGGCGGCTGGCGAGTGCCGTGCTGAGTTGGCTGACGATATTTCTGTCGGTGGCCGTGGTGCTCGGTGAACTCGGCTTGCTGGCATGGGCGCATTGGGGAGCAGTCAGCCACGAGACGCTCGTGCTGATCGAGCTGACAGCCATCATGCTGCCCTACCTGATCTTGATCTGCCTCGCATCGCAGGTCGGTGCCGTGCTCAATTCGCTGGGACATTTTCGCTGGCCGGCGACGGTGCCAGTGGTCCTGAATCTTGTGTGGCTGATCGGTGCCTGGTGGATCACGCCGTGGTTTGCGGACACCACAACCAAGGCCCAGGTGCTGGCGGTTTGCATTCTTGTCTCAGGAGTTTTGCAAGTGCTGGTGCAATGGCCGGCACTGCGCGGTGTCGGGTTTCGGTTTCACGGGGATTGGCGAAGTGTGGGGCCTCAAGTCCGAGAAATCCTGGCCGCGATGCTGCCGGTCGTTCTGGGATTGTCCATCACGCAGATCAACACGTTCTTCGACAGCGTGATCGCATGGTCGTTCTCGCATCCCGTGGGTGATCCAACCGCCGTGATGCCATTGCCGGGGAGCCCGCACTATCCATTGGCTGCGGGTGCGGTCTCAGCGTTGTATTACGGCGAGCGAATGTATCAGTTTCCGTTGGGAGTCTTCGGGGTCGCCTTAGGAACGGCCATCTTTCCCATGCTGGCGCGACATGCCGCACGGGGTGAAATGGAGGCCCTCAAACAAGACTTATCGCTGGGGTTAAGGCTCGTCCTGGTGATCGGACTCCCCGCCAGTGCGGCACTGATGTGGCTGGCTCATCCGGTGGCCCGCTGCCTGTTTGAACGAGGCGAATTTACCCCCGCAGCTACCCTGCGCACGGCTCAGATCATTGCGGCTTATGGCAGCGGCGTGTGGGCCTATTGCGGGATATTGATCCTGCAACGCGGCTGCTATGCCATGGGAGATCGCCTCACGCCACTGCGTTTGGGAATGATTTCCGTCGTGGTCAATGTAGCCTTGAATCTGACCCTCATCTGGTTCTTTGCCGAATGTGGCCTCGCGATGAGCACCGCGTGCTGTGCCATGTTGCAAGTAGCGGGATTGCTGTGGGCGATTCAACGACGTCTCGGCCCACTGGACTGGGGGCGGCTCGGCAGTTGCGCCGCGCGAACGCTACTGGCGACCGCGGTCATGTCGGCGGTTGGTCTTGGCCTGATGGTGCTCGGACAGCAGACTGGATGGTGGTCTGGAAAGCTGATGGGGCTAGCGGTGCCGTGCCTGGGGGCTTCGGCCGCGTATTTGCTGGCGGCCTGGTGCCTGAGATTGGATGAAATGTGGATTTTGTTGCGCCGGCCGAAATAATTGCGACCCCCGTGGCCGACGCTGCTAGCGTCGGAGTTCATACCGACGCTAGCAGCGTCGGCCACGGGCGCATCAACTTTTTCAAATTTAACACCTATTCGGACCGGAAATCCCCGGGGCGACCGCGATCGGCCAGTTTTGATTGATGCCGATGCGTGCGGATGACGTATACCGTTCTAGCGAATAAGAAGACTTGCGCAAGAATCGAAATTCGCCGTGACACCATTGTCGCACTTTCGCTACATTGCGTCTCGCTGCTGTGGGTTACGGAGATTCTGACGCGAAGTTCACATGGCGAACTGAACTACAACCCCGCCGACGCCCGACGCGTGACTCATCATCCCCAAGACCGGTTATTCATGACCATTACGACCGACAATCCAGAACGCTACGCCCCCTATACCACCGATTGGTTCGCATCCTTACGGGAACGATTGGGTGAAGGGGTGTGCCGTCGGCTGGGGTACTACGTCATTCCACCCGACATGGTGCTGTCGGTGGTGATTCCCGTCTACAACGAACGGGAGACCTTGTTGTCGCTGCTGGAACGGGTCAAGGCGGTCCCGATTCGCAAAGAAATCATCCTGGTCGATGATGGCAGCCGCGACGGGACTCGGGATCTGCTGGCTCAACTGGAATTGGAAGCCGACAAGGATCCGAACAACCGGCTGCGAATTTTCTATCACGCGAAAAACGCGGGTAAGGGCAGAGCACTCCGCACCGGCTTCGCCGAGGCCACCGGCAACATTGTGATCATTCAGGATGCGGATCTGGAATACGATCCGGCCGAATATCCGCGCTTGCTGCAGCCGATCGTCGAGGGTCAGGCTGATGTCGTGTATGGCTCTCGATTTCTGGGAGACTATTCGCACCGAGTGCTGTATTACTGGCACTATCTCGGCAACCGCTTTCTGACGACGCTGTCAAACTGTTTCACCAATCTCAACCTGACTGACATGGAAACGTGTTACAAGGTTTTCAAGCGGGAAGTGATCCAGGAAATCGTCCCGACCCTCAAGCAAAATCGCTTCGGTTTCGAACCCGAGGTCACCGGCAAGATTGCCCGCCGGCGAAAACTGCGCATCTATGAGATGTCGATCAGTTATTCGGGCCGGACCTACGATCAGGGCAAGAAAATTGGTTGGCGCGATGGATTCCAGGCCATCTGGTGCATCGTGCGATACGGGATTGCGGACTGACGCCGTCACTGGGAACTTCGTACACGTATCGATTCTGTGCGTTTCAGCCCGGAGGGCTCGACGTCGGAAGCCCCTGGTTCAAACCACGCGATTTTCGATTGCGCCCCGGAGGGGCCGCCGATGCCGAAACCCGAACTCGCCGGCCCCTCCGGGGCGGAATTATTATTGGACGTGCAAATCCAGGGGCTTCCCGGCGTGTCGATTTAGTTTACCCTTCTCTTGCCCAGTTTGAAGCCGTGCGCTAGATTGCGGACCAAAGGAGCCGCAGATATGGGTTGGGCCAGTGCACCACAGAAGCGTGATCAGATGGTGTTGTTC
>JAKFVC010000270.1 GCA_021732415.1 Planctomycetaceae bacterium | reverse complement strand
CGGCGGAGGGGGGCGACCGGGTGGTGCAGGTGGTGAGAAGTAGGTTTATCTGGTCGTGAATACCCGCCGGAACAGTATTCTGGCCCAGGCGCCCGCCGACAAGATGGCCGTCATCACTCAAGCCGTGAAAACCCTGGATGTTGATTCGTCTGAAGGGGGCGGGTTGATGCAGGCGTTGACCAACACCAAGATCTACCGTCTGGCCGCGATTGACCCTGAACCGTTCGTTAAAGTCTTGGGAGAGCTCGGTAACCTTGACCCGCTGACCCAGATCAAAGTGGATAAGGAAAACCAGGCAATCATCGTCAGCGGTCCTTTGGCCGACCATTATGTTATCACCGAATTGCTGAAGAAGCTGGACGGCAGCGATCGTCGGTTCGAGGTCATTCGATTGCGCAGGCTGGAGGCCGAATATGTCGCTGGAACCATCGAGTTCATGATGGGCGCCGGTGAAAAGAAAAAGGAAGACAACCCCTACATGGGGTGGCGGTACGGGTTCGAGATGGGTGGCAACCAGAAGAAAGAGACGAAGAAATTCCGCGTCAGCGCCGACACCGAAAACAACCGCCTGCTGCTGTGGGTCAATGATATTGAACTCAAAGAGATTCACTATCTCTTGGAAAAGCTGGGGGAAATCCCTTCCAAAGAGGGCAACCCGAACACGCTGCGCGTGTTCGAACTGGGGTCGCCTGAAGAAGCCGAAAAGCTGTTGGAGAAACTCCGCATCCTGCAACCAGGCTTGATGCCTGCCGACAAAACTGTGCGCGGGAAGCGGCCTCCCGCTGTGAATTCCTCGAAGCCGGAACCCGAGGCGCGCCGGAATTCTCCGTCCGCCAAGTTACCGCAACCGCGTGCCGATGCGACGCGACGTCCGGGACAGAGCGGACGGATCTTGCAAGCGGGAAAACCTGTTCCTCAGGTCACGTTTGCGCGGCTCCAAGAGCCACCGGTGACAGATCAAGAGGACGCAGCGGCCCCACCCGCCGCACCACTCAAACCGGATCCATTGGAGTCCGAGCTCTTCAAGCGCCGGCTGCGTCGAGCGATCGAAGAATTCCAGACGATCCTGCCGACCTTCGCTCCCGAAGATCCTGGCGAAACGACCATTGAAGAACCATCTGCACCGATGGAGACTGAGGCCGAAACGCCAGTCCAAGAGGAGCCTGTTCGCGAAATCCAGCGACCTGGCCCGAGCCGCCAGCCGTCCACCGATCCGGTTCAGGCAACCGTGACGCGAGATGGCCAACTGGTGATTACTTCGGCCAATACTCAGGCGCTGGACGCTCTCGAAGAGGCCATCGGCCGGATGGCTCCGCCGCGACGCGATTTCAAGATCTTTCACATCAAGAACCGCAGCACGTGGGTCTATGGGGTCGTGCTGAATCTTGAAGAGTATTTTGGTACGGATGAGAAGAAGAAATCCGACCGTTCGAGCTACGACTATTACTACGGATATTCGCCCCCCAGATCAAACGACACAGCCGCTCGTACGCTCTCGAAGCGGCGGATCCCCAAGTTCATTTCGGACTCCGATTCCCGGACGATCCTGGTCACCGGAGCCGATCCCGAGCAGTTGCGGATCATTCAGGAGCTGATTGACGTCTACGACCGTCCTGAAGAAGGAGCCGCCAAAGCCTTGCGTCTGAATCGTGTCTTTCAGTTGAAGTATTCCAAAGCGCGAGTCATCGCCGACGCCGTCAAAGAGGTCTACCGGGATTTGTTAAGCGAGAACGATCCCGCGCTGCAACAACAGCAGAACGATAAGGACAAGAAGCCGACGTCTTCCGAGCGTTCCTACACCTATATTTACGGCGCAGATGCCGACGAGAAGGGGAAGGAACCCGAGGCCCCCATCAAGTTTAAGGGACTACTGTCGCTGGGTGTCGACGAGATCTCCAACACGATTGTCGTCTCATCGCAGGAAGGCTTGCTGGAGAACGTCGGGCAATTGATCACGGCTCTCGACAATGCCGCGCGTCCCACGCAATCAACGATCCAAGTTTTGCGAGTCGACCGGTCGATTGAAGCGAGTGGATTGCAAGCCCGGCTGGCGAAGATCCTGAACCGCCCGCAACCGCAGCAGAACCAGCAGGGACGCGGCAATCCCAATCAGCAACAGCCGGGACAGCCGCCGCAGAATCAAGGCAACGGCCAACAGGTTGAGGCGGTGCAGGCTGAGTGACGGTTAATTACAGCGAGTGAGACTGAGTTGGGAGGGCGAGGCTCCCGCCGAGCCTAAGGCGACCGCAGGTCGGCGTCCGCCGGAGGCTGATATTATGCCTCCGGCGGACGCCGACCTGCGGTCGCCTTAGGCTCGGCGGGAGCCTCGCCCTCCCATCTGCTACCTACGAATCCAACGTAATCGGGCATTGGAAATCATCGGGCTTGATGGCCAGCACCGAACACTCGATCTGCGGCATCAGGCGCTCGGCGGTATTGCCCATCAGGAAGCCGGCAATCCCACTCCGGGCGATCGTTGCCATCACCAGCAGGTCGATTTGTTGCGTCTCGATGTACTTGAGAATCGCGTTCTCGGCCAAGTCCTCGCGAATCACGACTTGCGCCGGTTTCGGAAGCGCCTGAGCCTCAGCACATGCCAAATGCTCAGCCAGTTCGGCCTGGGCTCGGACCTGACACTTCTCGTGATAGGCGGCCTGCTTCGGGTCTACTACGGACTGGTCCGAATCCCACGGATATTCCAGGGCATGCAGGACATGCAACTCGGCATTTTTCGCCTTTGCGAGCACGCTACCCAGACGCACCAGCCGGGCACCGATCTCCGTCAAGTCGTCCGCAACCAGCACTCGAGTCACCGGGGCCGTCACGTGCGGCTTGGTGATCCAGACTGGACAAGGGCAATTTCGCATCAACTTCAAACTGGTGCTGCCCATGAGCAGTCGTTGCAGGCCAGTGAGCTTTCGTGTGCCGATTACCAACAGATCGTGGTTTCCTCGCAGGACCTGCTTGATCAGCTCGACCCAACTCTTACCAAAAGAGTGGGCCGAACTCACCGTGATCACCCCTTGAGACCTTGCCGTCTGGACGAAGCCTGACAGCACTTCTTCAGCTTGAGCCCCGAGCTTGGCGAGTGCCTGCGGGTCTTCCTCATCCAGATAAGCGTAAGCGTGCGGATCGAGATCGACAACCGCAAACAACGTCAACTGCGCGGAACTCTTTTGGGCCAATTCGGTGGCCTGCGCCAGAGCACCGAGAGACTCGGGGCTGAGTTCCGCAGAAATCAGATGATCGCCATGTGAGAGGTCGATTCCGACGAGGATATTCTGCACTTCGGCCATCGTGATCTTTCCGATTTCCAGTTGAGTTGCTGGTCGTGGATGGTATTTCTGGAGTCAGGGATTCCGAAACAGGTTCGCCAGAATTGCATTGTACTCCACGCGAGCGACGCCGCAATCCACCGGAAAATCTCGAATTGACGGTATCAAAATCGTCCGAGTAGACTCAATCCAGCGATCTTCGTCCCTATAATAGAGGAGTCAGGCCACCTCCGACCCGATAAATCGAACATGAAACCTGCAGCGCCGGCATTTCCAGAGCTCGACATCATCGAAAGTGAGCCCAATCGGTTGATCCCGAGTTGGGTGATCTCGTTGTTTTTGCACGGTTTTCTGTTCCTCTGCTTGATTTTCGGGTTCAATCGCCAGGGAGTTCCTGAAGGCTCGGGTGAATCGTTCCGCGATGTGGGCCTGTTTACAAAAGGTGACGTCCCCGCTTCAAGTTCCGATGCGGCCGGTTCCCAGGATGCCGCGGATTCGGACGCTGCAGAGGCGGCAGCTAGCGATCCGTTACTCTCAGAATCCATGGCCGATACTGGGCCCGCCGTACCGCTGCAATTGCCGGAAACGTCGACCATCGGGGCAGGTGTCCCCTTGCCAACGGGCCTGCCATCCGCGGCCGCGTCGCGACCCAAGAAATCGGCCGGCAAGGGTCTCGTCCGGGGAGCTGCCGGCGGTGGCGCGGGGCCGCGATTTGGACGATCAGACGGAACTAGCTTCTTCCAGATCGCTGCTCAAGGAGACCACTTCTTCTATGTTGTGGACTGTTCCGGGAGCATGGATGAGGAAAATGCCATCGGCGTTGCTCGAGCCGAAACGATGGCCAGTATTGAACGCCTCGATTCGACGAAACGATTCCAGGTCCTGTTTTATGATTCCGACCTGCACCCGATGCTGAACGGCAAACAGGATCTGTTCTTCGCCACGGACATCAACCGAACATTTGCCCGCCAGTTCATCAACGCTCAGCAACCACGCAGCGGCACAATGCACAGACCGGCCTTGATGACAGCGCTGCGGTCCGCCCCCAATGTGGTCTTCTTCTTGACGGACGGAGATACTCCCGAGCTCTCGCCGCGTGACTTGAAAGATCTGCGCGACGCGAATCGCAATAACACCCAGATCCACGTGATTGAGTTCGGCAAGGGAGCTAAACTCGGATCGATGAACTGGCTGGAACAACTGGCGAAAGATCACAACGGAACTTATCGCTACCGAGATGTCACGGCGTTCCGGGATCGATGACTTCCACAAACTATTTGGTTTAGATGACGGCCGGGGCGGCCATCCTACAGGTCAGGAAATCGATTGCATGCGTCGCCTACTTTGCAGCATCGTCTTATTGCTGGCCACAACCGCGAGTCACGCGCAGGATGCTTCCGACACTCCTGACAAGGTCATCATCAGCCCGGGTGGAAGATCGTCGACGCGGATCACCTTGAAGGGCGAGATCCTCGAATACACCGGCGAGACATTACGTATCCGACTGAAGCTGGGTGAAGCACCACGAGAATTTCCCGCCGCGGACGTGATCGAAATCGTGACGCCGCAGATGACTGGGCACCAGAAGGGACTCGTCCTGTTCGGCAAGAAGGACTACGAAGGGGCGACGAAGGCCTTTGGAGCCGCGTTTGAGGAAGAAGGCCGCGCCTGGGTCAAACGTGAGATCCTGACCTACCTCGTACGCTGTGCTTTGATGAAAGGGGACTACGTCAACGCGACTTCGAAATTCGCGGTGCTCGTTCGTAGCGATCCACGGACACACTCGTTTTCCCTGATCCCGTTGATCTGGAATCGCCAATCCCCGAACCCGGCGTTGAAGTCGCAAGGCGAGAGCTGGTTACTCGATGAAAAGCAACCCGTGGCCGTCAAGTTGATGGGTGCCAGTATCCTGCTGGACGATCCTCAGTTTGGAACATCCGCGAGCGTCGCTTTGCGTGATCTGGCAGCCCAAAGTGACCGCCGGGTCGGCGCCCTCGCATCATGTCAGCTCTGGCGGACACGATTGGCCACGCGCAAGGAGATCAACCTCACCGAACTGAAAGTGTGGGAGCAAAAGCTGGAGTCACTGCCTGAAGAACTACGAGGCGGGCCTCATTTCCTGATGGGGCGAGCGTACGTCTCCCGCCGTGAATTTGAGCTGGGGGCCGTCCATCTCCTGTGGACGCCATTGGTTCAGGCCGATGACCACTACCTCGCGGCCCGAGCCACCTTGGAAGCCGCCGACGCACTGGCCACAATCGGGCAGCTTGAAGAAGCCGCCAAGCTGTATGAGGAGACCTCGGCCAACTTTGCTGATACGCCGGCCGCGCAAGAGTCTGCAGCGCAACTCAAAGAGTTGCTTAAACAGGCGAATGGGGCGTCGTCTAAGTGAACTGGAACTCGGACGAATTCCGACGAGAAATTGGACCGCTTAAGGTTTCGGTTTCGTATCGGATTCGCTGCTCCGGTCCGGCGAGATGATGAATCCGGGTCCAAAAACAATTTGCTTGTTGTCGTAGAGAGTCAATTGGCCATACGCCTTCAGTGGCTTACCAACCTCGAGTTTTTCAGCAACATATCCCGGAGTGTCCGGAGCATTGACGCTGAATTCGATGTCGCCTTTCGTTTTGAAAACTACGGATCGCAATTTGCCGTTCTCAATGTCCTTCCTCAGCAATTCTCCACTGATGAGAAATCCCTTACCAAAGTATTTCTCGCGGGCCTGACTCTCGTTCGCCTTGAACTCGGTTACGATTTCGTCGGCGGTCAGGTTGACCGCTGTGGGTTCCCCCTTTTCAGCGATCTCGAATATCCAGCCTGGATGATCCATCCACCAGCCGCGGAGTTTGACCTTCTGACGCTCGGCCACAGACGCCCACGGCTCGCGGTCCAGGGTGTAGTACGGCAAGACATTGAACTCAAACGGCTTTTCTACGGAAGCAATGAGCATGAATCGCTCATTCAGCCCCTTGATCCCAAACCGGGCGACGACACCGTTCACTTCGATAAATTGCCCCGCGAATTTCTTGTGCAAGTTCAACTCTGACGAGAATTGCGCCTCGTATTCTTCCCGCGTCAACACATTGACTTTGGCATCATCTGCGGGGCGAATTTTTCGTGCCCGAGCCTCAAATGCCTGCACCCATTCTTCCTGCTCCTTAGGCGACCGCCGGGAGATCGGCAACTCGCTCGCCGATTCACCAGGAGATTCCGGGGACTCCTTCGGCAGAGCGGCTTCTGTCGTTGCGACGGGCCGAGAAGCAGGCTCCGTGGTCTTTTGTGTGACAACGGGTTGCTCGGGTTTCATTTCTTCCCCCGACTTTGCAGCCAGCGCTGGAAAACGAATCGTCGAGTTATCAGTCTCTTCTGTCGCCGAGTCCGTATCGTTCGGAGCGACCTTCTTCGACTTCTTAGCCTTCTTCTTTGTGACCTTCGGTTTGGCTTCTTCTTTCTTCGCACAGCCCAAAGGAATACCCAACGAGACAACGAGAACTGAAACTAAGACGAGCCGAAATAGGGTGCTCATTGGTCAGTGATTCCTGGGCAGGTTCGTAAGATTCGTTGCCGACGAGGGCAGCTTCGACAAGGGAACTGGCGAAGCGAAGACCTATTTTGACGAACTCAATTTACTCTTTTTTAGGCTCGGCTTCCTTAATCGGCTGTGACTCTTCCGCAGTCAACTTGCGCAGTTCAATCTTGCGGAGCGCCGCAGTGGTCGACCACGAGCAAATTCCGAACGGCCGCGACTTCTCGACTTCGGGGCGAATCGTCAGTTTGTGGCCGGTCGTCTCCTGATCGATCACCTGCTTTTCGTCGATCCACGCTGAAATGCGCGTCTTCGTTACTCGCAGCCGAATCTTGTACCACTGGCCTTTTTTGAACTCCATATATTGAGTCGTCTTGTTGCGGGCAGCGTCTTCGCCGTCGATCGAGGAGAGTCCCACCACTCCGCCCCCCCAGCCACCCACGATGAAAGAGCAGGGCGATTCCTGCACGGGAAACGTCATGCCGCAGAAGAAATCGGTTCCGTCAACCCGTTGAGCTTCCAGGCGCACCTCATAATCCACCTTGGGGAAATCTTTCTGCCAGGTGACTCCGGTGCAGCCATCGCCGAAGGAGATGACCATGTTTCCCTTTTCAACCAGGATCTCGCCACCGGTCCCGAATTCCGTTGGCTTCCAGCCTTCCATCGTCTTGCCGTCAAACAGCGATTGCCACTTAACCTCGGCTTTATCGGCGGCCTTCGCCGCGGCCGGTTTCTTCTCTGCGGGTTCCTCGGCCAGGATAAATTGGGAACCGACAAACACGCCGGCGAGCATCAACAGACCGACTGTTCGTGACAGAGACAGACTTCCGAATGAGAGTTGCATGAGCGTCACCTTGCCGTATTGGGCGGAGAGATCGCGAACGTGTCGCGGCGAAATCAGGAATCGATTGTCAGTGTCCATCCTGATCGGCCAACTCGCAAGTGCGAGTCGATATTTCACACGGTGGGCCAACGACGTGACGGGTAGTTCGACGTCACGGCAGGAGCCTCACCCTCCCATTGACTCGAGACACAAATCGAGTCGGATTTCTCTGGAAAACCCCTGACCAAAATCCTTCGCGACTTTGACTGCTGGGAGACGTCTACCTAACGTTTCTCCGATTCGACTCGCGTCCCTTTTTCGCTGAGGGGCACGTCGCGAAACTCCTGATGGCAGGTTTTGCAGTTGTCGTTGATCGCTTTGAAGGCAGCCGGGATGGCATCAGGAATGGGGCCCTTCGCATTCGGAACGCACCAGGCTCGCAGGGCGTCTTCAAACTGTTGAGCGGCAGTTTCCCCGGTGGTCAGCAGATGCCGGAATCGTTCTGGTTGGCGCTGCACGGCCTCTGTGCGTAACAACTCGGCGTAATGTTCGCGTAAGAGGAGCGCCTCGTGGTCTGGAGTCAGATCGGGCTGCTCTGGCAGAAGCTTCCAGCCTGCTTTTTCAAATGACTTGAGATGGTCGAAAGTATGCTCAACGGCGACCATCGCCTCTGCAGTGGCCGGCAATTTCGCGGTCGCGGGAAAGTCGGCATCGAGCTGGTCCAGCACAGCTTTGTCCAAGGGCTTGGCTGTTTGAGCAGACTCGTAGAGGCCTCGATAGTTGGGACTCGTCCCGGCCACTTGCAGCACGCTGAGACCTGCCTCGTGGTCGATCAAACCCGCGGCCACACACGCCGTGGCGGCTGCGGCAGGACTGCGATGCTTGCCGTGATGGCAATGAATGTAGATCGGACCGGGCAGATCTCGTACCGCCTTGGCGAGTTCTGCGGCTCGCGTCTGCGGAATACCGTCATAGCCGTGAGGCAGATGCACATAGCGCAATCCGCATTTCTCGGCGGAAACCAGATCGGGTTTGGCGCCGTCAACGCTGATGACCGTCTTGATCCCTAGAGAACGCAACTCTTCAAATGCCACCAGCCCCTCAGGTAGGCCACCGGAGATCACCTTGGAATGAACTCGAACGGCATTCGGAAGATGCTGGGTTGTCAGCTTTTCGATTTTTGCGGGCGGTGGCGTATCGACTTTGGCCTGTGGGGGTGGAGCCTCTTTTGCGCAGCCGGTGATCAGCAGGGCGGCAACAATAAAATTCAACCAACGGAGTTGTGAGCTCATGGATGGCTAATCGTAGCAAACATATGCAGAGGGACGGCGAGGTTCGGCCGAACCTCTTCGAGGTATAGATATCACCTCAATCAGATTTTTGTCTAAATGTTGGACAAAAAAGACGACTTGGTGAGCCCTCTTACGGTCACCCATCCGCGCGTGGCTGGTAATTCGGCTGGCCGCCCCAGCCGAGTTTTCGATGTAGCGTGCTGTAAAAACTCATGCCGGGGAATTTTACGAGTTGGAAACTGACCGGAGCCCGTTTCACCTCGATCTGGTCGCCTGATTCCAAGGGCACGTGCAATTGGCCATCGACGATCAAAGTCACGCCGGCAGGGATCTCGTTGAGCTGCAACGTGTAGACACAGTCGGCGCTGTCGACGATCGGACGGACGGAAATCGTGTGCGGACAAATCGGCGTGATCACAAATGTCTGCAGATTCTGGCTGAGAATGGGCCCGCCCGCCGAGAGATTGTGAGCAGTCGAACCAACCGGCGTGCTGATGATCAATCCGTCGCCGCTGTAAGTGGTCACAGTCTGGTGATCAATCAACAAATGGACGTCAAACATGTGATACGACGACCCGGACGAGATCGCGACTTCATTCAAGCCGAGAAATGTCGGTTGGTCGCTGCCGGCACGTTTGACCTGACACGAATACATCAAATGCGAGACGCACTTGTAGTCGCGGGCCACGAGGCGCGGGCAGGTCGCCGCAAACTCGGCAGGGGAGATATCGGCCAGAAAACCCAGCCGGCCGAGATTCACCCCCAGGATCGGCAACTGGTTGTAGCCCATCTGCCGGCACGCTCGCAGGATGGCACCGTCGCCCCCCAGCACCACCGCCAGTTCGGCTCCGACACGAGTGAAATCCAGTCCGCCCCCCAGATCAACCGCTTCCAGCTCTAATCCCGTCTGTTGTTCGATCGAGGGGCGTAGCGCTTCCCAGGCATTTCGCACATGCGCCACATCGCTGCGAGCCAGAACGACGATTTTCAAAGTTGAACCGGACATGTATCTCGCCAGATTTCGGTGATTCGTCTCTACCAGAAATAGTGATCAGGCTGGCTGACCGCGAATGATTATAGCAACTCCAGAACCGTAGCGCTGGCGGTCGAGAGATGTTTCAGCCAGAATATGTCCCGTTGTACGGGAGCCCACAGGCTTCAGGTGACTGGTCGCTGGGCGCCGCGCGAACGACCTGGCGATTTCTATGGATCTTTCCTCTGGATGAGCAATCTGTGACTACTGCCACACTACCCGCCCTATCGGTCAACGGTGTCGAGATCGTCGATACGTTTGCCGAAGCGTTTCCGATCATGGCCACTCGCGTCGTGATCACCGCCGAGACGCTCGAATGGGCTCAGGTGGCCGCAGTCGCCATGACTGGATATGCCACCAGCGTGATTGCCTGCGATGCGGAAGCCTCCATTTCAGGGACTCTCAGCGGTGACGAAACGCCGGATGGCCGACCGGGCGTGTCGGTTCTGGTCTTCGCCTTCAATCGCGATGGACTGGGAAAAGCAGTCACCGGCCGGGTCGGTCAGTGCGTGCTGACCTGTCCGACAACCGCCTGTTACAACGGACTGCTCGATTGTCCGAAGGAAAAGCAGATCGTCGTCGGGGGCCAACTGCGGTTTTTTGGTGATACCCACCAGCAATCGAAGAAACTCGGCGGTCGCCGCTTCTGGCGAATTCCCGTGATGGATGGCGAGTTCGTCTGCGAAGACCGGTTTGGCACGATCAAAGGGGTGGCGGGCGGCAACCTGCTGTTCTGTGGCCGAGATCAATCGAGTGCCCTCGCGGGTGCGACGGCAGCAGTCACCGCGATCCGCCAATTGCCGGATGTCGCGCTCCCTTTTCCCGGTGGAATCGTGCGGAGCGGCAGCAAGGTGGGATCACGCTACAAGAAGCTCAAGGCGAGTACCAACGACGCTTATTGCCCCACATTGCGAGCCGTCGTCGATTCGGAGCTGTCTCCCGAAATCGGTGCGGTCTATGAGATTGTCATCGACGGATTGACGTTCGATGCGGTGCAAAAAGCCATGCGTCTCGGCTTGCATGCTGCCTGCCAGGTCCCGGGAGTTCTGCGCATCACCGCCGGGAATTATGGAGGGAAGTTGGGGCCTCACCACTACCATTTAAAGGACCTGGTTTGAGTGTTGGAGTCAGGCGCCTGCCTCACGCTAAAACGATCAGCGTCTATCCTCTCTTGGCTGAAACCCTCCCGCCCCGCTACAATACAGCGTTGAATTTTCCGTATGAAATTCTCGAGAGAGTTGGCAGAACTCCGCGTGAATTGCGCTCCGTTTATTGAGGGGCGAAATTCGCGTCAGGAATCGAGATCTGGAATTAGTGGGCCTTCCGCGGCAGGAGCAACACAATGGCTGGGTTCTGGAGCGTGAAGCGGTTGTCAGCAGGTGTGCTGGCGTTTTCTCTCTGTGCAGGATTGCCCGCCGCTTTCGCGGAGATGACTCGCGCGCCGTTGCAAGTCGCTCAACAGGCCGCGCCTGAGAAATCAGTCGAGAAACCCAAGTGGGAAGGCTTTCAGCTCCAGGAACTGGACGAGCCTTTAACGCCCCTTGTGCCGAAAACACCGCGCACCCAGGCCGAGACTGACGCTGTCGACGCGGCCGCGTGGCTCGCCACCGGACAACTTCTGGAAAGCCGCTCAGAGCTGGAGAAAGCTTATGAGGCCTACAAGAAAGGTCTCGCCAAGAGTCCGTCTTCGCTGACCCTCGTCCGCAAGCTCATGGCCCTCTCGCTGGCACTCAACAAGCAGGAAGAAGGGATTGAGTATGCCAGGAAGGCGGTGGAACTCAACCCGACCGATATCCGGGCACTGCGTCAGATCGGCCGCGTGCTGGCTCCGGAAGATCCCGCCGGAGCGATCAAACTTTTCGAAAGTGCGTTGAAGGTCCCGACTCTGAATCATGAGTCGCCGATTTACGTAACGCTGATGCTCGACCTGGGTTTGCTCTATCGCGACACGGGCCGCAAGAACGAAGCCGCCGAGTGCATGGCTGTGGTGTTTGATGCCCGGCAGAATTTCGAGAAGTACAACCTCGACGCCGATGTCCGTAAGGAACTTCGCTCAAATCCTCATATTGAGTATGAGAAGCTGGGACAGGTTTTTCTGGAGGCCGGGAAGTCGGATCTCGCCCTGGCGGCCTTTCAGAAGGCTCTCGAGTCGATGAAGGGGAGCATTGGCGGCCACAGTTACAATCTGGCCCAGGTGTACCTGCAGACGAAGCAGCCCGAAAAGGCGCTCGCGGAACTCGACAAGTATTTCGCCGCACAACGCCAGTCCAAGGGCAGGGCCGCTTACGAATTACTGTCAGCCATTCTGACTCAGATGGGCAAGCCGCAAGATCTGATCCCGCAGTTGGAAGAGTTGGCTGGCAAAGATCCTCGCAACACCACTTTGCAGTTTTACCTGGGTGCTCAATACATTGCCGCGAAGCGTCTGGACGATGCCGAGCAATTGTTCAAGAAGGGTCTGAAGGATGATTCCGATCCCGAAGGTTTTCGCGGCCTGATTCAGATCTATCGGCAACAGAACAAGCCGCAAGAGTTGATCGGCGTACTGACCAAGCTCTATACCAAGCAAAAGTCATTCGATGGCTTTGACCCTGAGTTTCAGGCAATTACCGAGAATTCAGCGCTGTTGAACGGCATGCTGGACGTGGGCCTGAAGGGGATCAAGGCGGAAAAGCCTGACGTCGAACTCAACACGGTTTACGTGCTGGCCAAGCTGGCTGGCAAGGGACAGAAGATCAACGAGGCCAGTGAGCTCTATCGTTATGTAATTTCCCAGCGCCGTTCAACGGAACTCAAGTCTCGTTTGTACGACGAACTGGGCGATCTGCTGATTGAAGCGAAGCAGTTCGGAGCCGCGTCGAAGATGTACGAAGACGCCTCGAAAGATCCCGATCTGGAAGAAGAAAAGGCGAATCTCCTCTACCAGCTTTCACGCTGCCTGGAGTTTGACGGGAAGACTCAAGAGGCCTTGAACGTCGCTTCGGAGGCCCAGAAGAACTATCCCAATCAGCAGCCGTTGTTCCGCTTTCAAGAGGCCTGGATTCATTACCATGCCGCTCAGTATGAGAAGGCGATTGAACTCTACGAGAAGCTGATTGCCGATTTCAAGCCGCTGAAACACCTCAGCATGCTGGTCAAACAGGCCCGGTTCAGCCTGTCGAACATCCACGTGCAGATGGGTAACATCCGCAAGGGTGAATTGATCCTGGAAGATATGTATGCCGTCGACCCGAACGACCCTGGCATCAACAACGACTTGGGATACCTGTATGCCGATCAGGGCAAGGAACTCGAAAAGGCGGAGTCGATGATTCAGAAGGCCGTGAAGGCCGATCCCGAGAATTCCGCGTACCTCGACAGTCTGGCATGGGTGCTGTATAAGCGAGGGAAGTATCCGGAAGCCTTGATCAGCATGGAAAAGTCCATCCAGATGTCCCAGGCGAAGCAGAATGCCTCGGATGCCACCCTATGGGATCATCTGGGCGACATTCAAGAACGTTTGAAGAATATCGATAAAGCCGTCGAAGCGTGGAAGAAGGCCCTGGCCTCGGCCAAGACCGATCCCAAGCCGGATACCAAGCTGATTGGAAAACTGGAAGACAAGTTGAAGAGTCACACGAGCGGCACCGGGACACTGAAATCAGAGCGTTCCGGGACACCATAAATGCCACCTACAACACAACCGCAATCAGCCGCTGGGCGCTAGCCCACGGTTCAAAATAACATTCGAGTCGATCATGAACTCGAACCGGACGCGAGCGCGTTCCGGCTGATATGACCGTTACAGCAACTAGCGACAGAGCGCGAGACGAGATTCGATGGCTGGACACTCCCACTGGGCGAACATCTCCATTAAGAAGGGCATTGCCGACAAGAAGAAGGGCAAGGTGTTTGGCAAGCTGAGCAAGGCGATCATCATTGCCTGCCAACTGGGTGGTGGAGACCCCAACATCAATTTGCGATTGCGTTACGCCATCGACAAAGCTCGTCAGCAAAGTATGCCCAAGGAAAACATCGAACGGGCCATCAAGCGGGGTACCGGCGAAGGCAACGGCGAACAGTACTCGGAAGTCTTGTACGAGGGCTACGGTCCCCACGGCGTGGCCGTCCTGTGTGACATCCTGACCGACAATCGCAACCGTGTTGCGGGCGAAGTTCGCAAAATTTTCGAAGTCAACGGCGGCAACCTCGGTGCGACCAACTGCGTCGGCTGGATGTTCGACCGTAAGGGTCTGTTTATCATCCCCGCCTCCAGCATCGAAGAGTCGAAACTCTTCGACATTGCTCTGGAAGCGGGTGCCGACGACGTGCAACCATTCGACACTTCTTTCGAGGTCACCTGCGACCCAACCAAATTCGAAGAAGTCCGCATCGCCTTCCTGAATCAACACGTCGCCTGCGATTCTGCGGAAGTCACGCGGATCGCTCAGAACACCGTTGACCTGGATCTCGATCAGACGCGGCAGATCATGAAGCTGCTGGAAGCCCTGGAAGACAACGATGACGTCCAGTCGGTGACCTCGAACTTCAATGCGTCGGCCGAGGTCATGCAGGCCATCGCCGCGGAGTAGTAAGGCGTCTGTAGCCTGACTCTCTGAGTCGGGACTCCGGCCCTGAAGACATCCCGACTCAGAGAGACGGGCTACGGGTTTGATCCTTCACGCTCCTGCTGCACTTTACCATGGCACGCGAATCAATCATCAGCGGCGGAGGTGGTGAAAAACTCCCTCCAATTCCCCCGGGCATTCCGGGCGGGATGAGCGCGCCTGATCCCGGCGATGATCGGTTCAACGAGGAACTCCGGCCGAAGAAATTGGTCGATGTGGTCGGTCAGACGAAAGTCGTCAGCCGCCTGCAGATTATGCTCAATGCGTGCCGCAAGCGCAAAGAGCCGCTGGGCCACTTGCTCTTCGACGGCCCTCCCGGGTTGGGTAAGACGACCTTCTCGACCGTACTACCCAGAGAACTCGGTGTGGAATGCCACATCACGTCCGGACCGGCCCTCAGTGCCCCCAAGGATCTTCTGCCCTATCTCACCAATCTGACTTACGGGGCCGTTCTGTTCATTGACGAGATTCACCGGCTGCCGAAGACTGTCGAAGAATTCATCTATCCCGTGATGGAAGATTTTCGCGTCGACATTGCCCTCGGAGAAGGAGTCAATGCGCGGACGGTTAATCTCAAGCTGAAGCCCTTCACGCTGATTGGTGCCACGACGCGCAGCGGGATGCTGTCAGCGCCGTTGCGAGATCGCTTCGTCAACCGCCTGCATCTGGAGTTTTACAACACGGAAGAACTCACTGAAATCGTGATTCGCAATGCAGCGAAGTTGCGTACGGTGATCGCTCCCGAGGCCGCCCACGAAATCGCCATTCGCAGCCGAGGCACCCCTCGCAAATCGAATAACTTGCTACGCTGGTGCCGCGATTTTGTCGACAGCGAAGCGGACGGGAAGATTACGCTGGCGCTGGCCAATGACGCGCTGGAAAAGTTGGAAATCGACAAACTCGGACTGGACCATCAGGATCGCCGCTACTTGAAGACCCTTTGGTCGGTCTTCGCCGGTGGGCCCGCGGGATTGCAGGCAATCGGACATAGCATGAATGTCCCGCCCGACACCCTGGAAGATGAAGTCGAGCCGTTTCTGCTCCGCCTGGGGTTCATCCAACGTACTCCACGCGGCCGAACAATTTCGGCGGCGGCGCTGGAGCACCTAAAGCAGTCGGGGGATATTCATCTTCCTCCCGGGCATCTGTTTTAGGTTCGATTGGGCATCCCGTGGCCGACGCTGCCAGCGTCGGTATTTTCATCCCGGAGGGATGACAGAGGGTAGCCGGTGGTTGAGGAGCGAAGCGACGACACCACCGGAAGACGTACCCCATAGCTCGCCGATCCTGAAGGGATCGCAGAAATGTGTCTATCGGGCAGCCACAAGGTCCTTCCCTCGGGCATCCCTTCAGGATTCATTGACGCGAACACCGACGCTAGCAGCGTCGGCCACGGAATCCCGAGGTCGCCTGATTGCATTGAGAATCCTTTTCCCATTAAGCAATCCCCCCACCTTGAGCTCCGCACGGCCTCGTTAATCTGTACGAGCTTTGCCGACCGTAGCGTCTCTAACGAATTGCGTCGTTTCCCGTCCTCTCGTCGAGACAAATCGACTGACCTGCGGCTCTGCGAACTCACGATAGACATACTGAGACTACGCGTCGCCATGTGAAGTCGCGCGGTTTGCTGGGGTGGCATAACAGGCCTTACCAACACAACCGCGATCATCGGATCGGTTGACGCGAACTCGCCAGGGGCACGGTGACCTTACGTAGATTTTATGGTCTGTGGGGGAGTCTGGTTTCCGATACTTAACGACTGAAGGCACGTCACCAGCGCGGCTGCGGTTCTTCGGCCGGATTGCGTTTCGATATGCAATATCTGATTCCAGATACACATTCCAAGACGATCTCAGTGACCGAAATAAACTCAGGTTCGACCGACCGATCCAGTTGGGCCTGAGGACTGATCCAACCCCGCAATGGGTTGGTAAATACAACAGAATTAGCGAACGGTTCGCGGCCGCATTTGACGTCGCGCATGATGCAGGCGTCGTCGTGGACCGACTATTTTGAAGGGTGGCAAGAGCGAATGCTGTCGAGCTTCTATCAGCGCTACAGCCTGCCCCTCCTGGTGGCCGTGTTGTTATCGTTTCCGGTTCTGCTCTGGCAGGCCGAATCGATCCGATCCAATAACGACATCGAAACCTGGCTCCCCAAAGAGACGCCAGTCCGGACGACGTACGACCAATTCAAACACAACTTCGGGCTCGAAGAAGTCATCGTCGTTGGCACTACCAGCGACAACCACGACGCCCGGTTGTTCGAGGCCCTCGCCAAGCGTATTGAGGCAATCCCCGGTATCCGCAATTGCTGGACTCCGGATCGTTTTCTCGCCGTGATGAAAGACTTCGGCGTCGAAGAAGCCGAAGCCAGATACCGGTTGGAGGGGCTGGTCCTCTCGGAATCGGGCAAAACCGTCGGCTTGTTTGCACTCCTCGACGATGACAAGCTGCAACAGCGCAGCACGGTCGTGAAAGCCGTCCGCAAGCAAATCGAATACTGTCAGATGGATGGCCCGGAAGTCTTCGTCTCGGGGGCACCGGTCATCGTCAGCGAACTCGATCGCCTGGGCAGCAAGAAGGCGAATCGCCGCTTCTTCCTGGTGACGCTCGCCCTCAGCCTGGGGCTGCTCTACTATTCGTCGCGTCACTGGGGACTGTCTCTGTCTCTCTTGGGACTGACGCTGTGGGGCATCAATCTCACCCTGACGCTGCTCAAACTCTGGGGCGGCGAGATGAACTTCATCCTCGGCTCGCTGCCGATCATGGTGATGATCTTCACGCTGTCGATTTCGATTCACCTCTTAAGTTACTACACATCGGCGCTTGAGGAAGGTCAACCCGATCCCCTGGGCAGTGCGATGATTCAATCGTGGCGGCCCTGCATGTTGTCCACGTCGACCACGCTGATCGGACTCATTTCGCTGAACGTCAGCAGTATCGTGCCGGTGCAGCAATTTGGTCTCGCCGCGGCTTGCGGATCGGTCGTGGCACTCGTGGCCGGTTTGGGTTTGACTCCTGCGATTCTGGTCATCTGGCCGAATTGCCTCGTTCAAGTCAAACAACACGGGCGGGCCTTCCATCGCTGGGGCGAAACCGTCCTGCAGCATCATCGCAAGATTCTGGCAGGGGCAGTCGTCTGCATGCTGGTGCTGAGCGTGGGATTGATCCGCCTCGAAAGTCACATTGATCCGGTGGAATTCCTGCCGAAGAACAACGAAGTATCGCAAGATCTGAAGCGGGTTGAAAATGAACTGACGATGATCGACTCCGTCGAGGTTGTCGTCGATTTCGAAGGTAAAGAGGACCTGCCGTTCCTGCAGAAAATGGAGCAGGTCCGCGAGCTCGAACGCCGGTTGCGTCAGCATCAATGCGTCAAGCACACGATGTCGCTGGCGACGTTCTTCCCCGCCGAAATCGAAGGCGGCGCGCTGGAGGTCATGGGAATCCTGAAAAAGGCCCAGGCACGCTCGGGCGAGCAGGATTTCATGTCTCAAGGTGACCGGCTGTGGCGAATCTCGGCCCGCGTGAACATGCGGCTGAAAGACGGCCCGACGACGGCCCAGATGCTGAAGGAATTTGAACAACTGCTGGCCGGAGCCAAGGTCACCCTGACCGGCGTGGCTCCCATGCTGGATAGTGCTCAGAACGAGATCTTCACCGGATTCTGGCAAAGCTTTACGTCGGCGTTTTGCATTATCTCCCTGGTCATGATCATCTCGCTCCGGTCGTTCAAAACCGGAATGATTGCGATGGTTCCGAACCTGATTCCGATCTGGTTGGTATTCGGCGTGGTGGGTTTCCTGGGTCTGAATGTGGACATCGGCATGATGATGACGGGGAGCATCGCCCTGGGTATCTCCGTCGATTGCACGTTCCACTTCCTGGTTCGCTTCAAGGAACGTCGCCTCGCCGGTGATTCGACCGAAATGGCGACCCTGGCAGCCTTGGAACACACGGGGCAACCGGTCATCGACTCGGCCATCGTCGGTAGCGTCGGCATGCTGGCCCTTACGCTCAGCAACTTCGCGCCGACAGCCCAGTTCGGGCTCTTGATGGCCGCCCAGATGATCGCCTCACTGCTGGGCGAACTCGTCCTGCTCCCCGCATTGCTCTGCTTCCGCTGGCGAGCGGCAGACAGCGAAGCCCAGGGAGTCGACGACGATCAACGGGCCAACGTCCTGGAAGTCCCGCAGATCCGGGCTCCGCACTATCTCGATTCACAAAGTCCGATCGGACAAGTCGCTTAGGTCGTCACCGCGTAGCAAATCAATGATCAGCTGGGCCCCGCGCCATGTGCGAGTTGGGAGGGCAAAGTTCACGCCGAGCTATCTTATTTGCCTATCGCAAAGTGTGATGAAAGAGGAACAAGATCTCACGCAAAGGCGCCAAGGCGCAAAGAATGCATCTCTTCGTTCTTTGCGCCTTGGCGCCTTTGCGTGAGATTATTCTTCTTGAAATCACCAATACTGCGCGAATCAAAAGTCGGCCCGTTCAACTCTAAAAGAGGTTCCTTGGAAGCCTAGAGCGACCGCAAGTCCGCCGGAGGCATTCTATCCAGCCTCCGGCGGACTCCGAGCTAAAGCTCGCTTTAGGCTCGGCGGGAGCCTCGCCCTCCCAGCAAGACGGGACCCGGCTCACCTATCTGTTGTTGCTTGCGCGTTGATTGACTATCGCATTTGGATAGAGATTCAACCGCGGCATCGTCGCGGACTTAAATTCAGAACCTAAGCGTCCACAACGTGAGATGGCAGATTCTTAGCGCGCGGCCCACTGTACGCCAAAAGCCATTTTTCAATAGTTTTCCAATTAACACAAAACATTCATACAAAAGGTGTTACGCATCAACGCAAACAGCCAAAACGACCTCTTGGCAGACTTTGCGGGTCAGTGAACTGGCAACGGTTCTTCGGAACGTCGTGCAGGGACCCTACAATACCTACCGATGGAAGTTCTCAATTAAGGGCACCAACCCGCAATGCGGATTGCCCATTCTGTCCGTGGGCAGGCACGATGCCTCATCCCTTGACAGGTATTGAGACTACAGCCAATGCAGGATACTATGGCACGTTTGATTGGGTCAGGGACGGCCAGTGCGACTTTGCGATCTCCTATATTGGGAAGTCAGGCTATGGCCTACCACCTGTTGACCGGAGCCACAGGGCTCCTGGGTCGTTACATCTTGAAAGATTTGCTGCTGGCAAACGTGCCTGTGGCAGTCTTGGTACGCCCCACGCGACGGGCGAATGTGCGGCAGCGTGTCGAAGCGCTGATGTGCTACTGGGACGATCTCCTGGGAACACAGTTGCCGCGCCCGGTCATTCTCGAAGGTGACATCTGCGAGCCCGGCCTGGGTCTCGATGAGAAATCCACCAAGTGGGCCGCCGAGCACTGCGACACGTTCATTCACAACGCGGCCAGCTTGACCTTTATCAGCACCGGTCCCGACAGCGAACCGTGGCGTTCGAATAACATCGGAACACAGCACTGCCTCGAGTTCTGTCGTGGAACTGGCATCACCAAGTTCCATCACGTCTCAACGGCATATACATGTGGACTGCGTGAAGGCCGCATTCTCGAAACGGAACTGGATGTCGGCCAGACCCCCGGCAACGACTACGAGAAGAGCAAGATCCTCGCCGAGAAGATGGTCCACGCCGCCGACTTCCTCACATCACGGACGATCTATCGCCCCTCGATCATCGTGGGCGATTCGCAAACCGGATACACCAACACATTCCACGGGTTCTATGCCCCGTTGCAGTTGATGTGGATGGTCGGGAAATCGCGAGAGAAAGATGAGACTGGCATGTTGCGCATCAAGTCGCGACTGGCCTTGAACGGGCATGAAGGCAAGAACTTCGTCCCGGTGGAATGGGTCGCGGCGGCTGCATCCCATATCATCACGCACCCCGAGCATCACAACAAAACCTATCACCTGACGCCGGCACATCGGGTCCCATCGCGTTTGACACGCGATGTCCTCGAACAGTCACTCGACTTTTACGGTTCGAGTTTCGCCGGAATTGACGGCAAGCCGGATAGCCTCGACGAGCACGAGCAGTTGTTCTACGACCACATGCAGGTCTATAACTCCTACTGGCGAGACGACCCTATTTTCGACCGGACCAACTTGCTGCACGCGTGCCCGCACCTGCCGTGTCCGCACGTGGATCGAGACATGTTGCTGCGGCTGTCGAAATGGGCGGTCGACACTGAATTTGGTGGTGGCCGTCAGAAGCTGGTTGACCCTGATTTTGACGCTCACGAGCATCTGGAATCACTGCTCCAGTCAGCTCCTTCCGAGAAGCCGATTCCGTCCGTCGGACGGTTGCTGGGATTGCAGGTTGTCGGCCATGGCGGCGGGCAATGGCACATCGTCTGGAAGGATGGCAAAGTGATCGGGGCCGACGTCGGCCTGTCTGATCGCTGCTCTGCGGTTTACGAGCTGAACGTCGGAACGTTTGCCTCGATGGCCCGCGGCAGTCTGACTGCCGCCCAGGCAGTCGCGACCGGTGAGGTTGTGATTCTCGGGAATGGGTTGTCGAAGCCCGAACTGACTGGAGTGCTGCAGCAAGTGGCCTCGAAGGCAGGCTGAGAGCCGTGTCGTAGGACGGGTCTCCAGGCCCGTCCGTCCGCCCACACGTAGAAGAATTCGTAAGAATTCTTAGGGTTGTCACTGCCGGTCGATAACGAATCGGCTACGGACGAGAGTTGAATGAACACTCGGCGGAACTCTTACGAGATTCCGCTACATGGGACTGACGGGCCTGGAGACCCGTCCCACGGTACCGGTCGCTACTTTGCCTTGATGTCATAACAGTTGATGACATCCTGCTCGCGCAGATACAGCTTGCCGTTGGCGATTACCGGATGTGACCAGCTTGGGCGTTCGCCGCTGCCGGGAGCTTTGAAAGATCCGACCTCGACATAATCCTCTGGGCTGGCCTTGGCCAGGACCATGATGCCATTCGCAGAATGGATGTAGAGTCGCCCGTCAGCCGCTGCATACGATGCCGAGTTACTTCCCGAGCCGCGCTTCTGCCACTTGATCGCCCCTGTCAGGAATTCGGCACAATAGGCGATGCCCTTGTCGTCCGAGTCTCCATACAGGTAGTCACCGACAAGCACGACGCCGCCGTGCTTGTTGGCCAATTCGGTCTTTACGGGATAGATCTCTTCGATCTTGACCGTGTTATCCGGTCCGGGAACTTGCTTCAGCAATGCGCCACCGCGTTTGTAGCCCGCCACCCAGAAGACAAGATCGTCGCGCACGATGGGCGTCGGAATCACGCAGGTTGTCCGCTCGACATCATACTTCCACAGTAATGTCCCATCACTGGCTCGCACCCCCATCGGCCCACTGGCAGTGGACTGCACATAGACCCGCGTGCCACCAATCTCCGAGATCACAACGGAGGCATGTCCCGCCCCCCGGTCCCCTTCGCGAACCGTCTTCCACTTCAGTTCGCCGGTCGCCTTGTTGAGAGCCGCCAGTGTGATCTTCTCTCCGCCGGGGGTACAAATCAGCTGGTCGCCATCAATCAGGACCGATTCGCTGTAGCCCCAGTTATCACCTTTCTCGCCTTCGAAATCATTAACGAGATCCTTACGCCAGCGTTCGCTTCCAGTCGCAGTCTCGCAGCAAACGAGCAGACCGTGGGGCGTCACGACGTAGACCAATTCGCCATCGACAGTCGGAGTTCCCCGTGAGCCTTGCCAGTTCGACGAGCCTTTGTTCCAGGCCGGGCCCGTCTTCGTCTTCCACAGCAACTCACCGTTCTCATCTTTGAAGCAACGCAGAGCTTCGTCTTTGTCATCGGGACTGCTGCCACCATCGCCGAGTGTGTAGATGCGCCCCCCGGCAATGGCCAGGCTTGAGTATCCCCGGCCGGCACCTTTCGCTTCCCACAATCGAGCGGGACCTTCCGCGGGCCATTCCTGCAGCAAACCGGTTTCCTTGGAGACGGCTGAGCGGTCGCTACCTCGGAAGGTGGGCCAATCATTCGCCCATCCCGCGGAGAAATGGACTAACGGGATGAAAAACGCAACGACGGCGAACCAGGAACGAACACACTTGCAATAGCCAAACATCATAGGACTCCAGACGTATTAACCGCGTTGCCAATGACCGCGGCGAAGAGGATCGACGAGAGCGATGGAGAAAATAATACAGTCAGGATAACCGGCACAACAGTGTCAGACATGCCGCCTTGAAAGTTCATAATTGATCGCTCGGCAGCACGACTGGTAGCTAAACGGACGAAGTCGCAATAAAGAGGGGTTCGTACCTGGTGGCAGGGACCACTTGACGCAACCTGCATTCACTTCACCACAAGCCATTTCAAAGACGGCTCTTACATCCGATTCAAACACTACTTCTATCGAATCACTGACTGCGGCACGTCGGTTGCGAATACCGACTTTCACCAATCTAACGGCGGCCAAGTCCCGCCCACTGAAAAACGACTTCTCTGTGTTATGGACAACTGTTGGAGACAAATAATGATTATGGCAGTCCCCTCTGCGACGTTACCTTTGGAGTTCGATTCGTCCGCCAATTATGTTGGCCGAGAACGGTCCAAGACGGCTGGCAACGAATGGTGCAACATGGAAACTCGCGGGGTGGCGGAAATTGCTTCCCTACCCGACGAACGTCGGGAAGAATTGGAGCCAACCGTCCAGACAGGGGCTGACGAAGTCTTGCAACAGTTGTTTCACATGACGCTGTCGAGCCTCCGCGGGTATCAAGAACTGGCGGAGCTGACGACTCGTCCGGAATTGCGATCACTGTTGGAGGTCATCGCCCGGCAGCGTACTGCCCAGTGCCGCGACTTGGCTCGAATGTCCGACGGATTGATTCCCGAGTGGATCAATCTTAAAAAATCTGACGACGCAGCCTTGGCCGATCCCAGCGCCGCCGACTTGCAAATCGTCTGGTTACGGACCATTTGGAACTTCGAACAGGATGAGTTTGCTCGCTTTGGCGAGAACCTCGATCAAGCCGAGTTGATGCTAGAAGACGCCTTCCTCAACGCGGCCGAGACATTCCTGGATACCGAATATTCGGTCCTCTTCCGGCAACACGCCATCAACGTTTGCGGTGCTCGGCAATGCCTGGAAGATGTTGTCGGGGACCACGTCTCCACCGATCGCTATTAGCCCCCGTGGCGGACGCTGCCAGCGTCCGCAGACTAAATCACAAAAGTTGAGCGTCGCCCCGAAATCGCTTCGGGGCATTTTCGCGCGCATTACGGTGCCAGTTATGGATCGTCCTTTCCGTCCCTTCTGTCGCTTCCGTCCTTTATTATTAAAGGACAGAAGGGACGGAAAGGACACAGACTACGGCACCCGCAATCATGCACCGACAGCTTACGCCGACTTCGCAGTCACGTCGGACACATTCGCCGCGGCAGCTTCCGCAATCGTTTCGTGAATGAAACGCAGCTTTTCGATCATCGGAGTCGACAACACGAACGGATAACCGTCCGCCAGTCCTAATCCCCGGTTGAGGTTGTTGATCACATAGGTCAACGGGAACCAGGCATCCATCATGCGATCAAACGAGCCCTCGGCACTTTGCTTCAGCATCGATTGAGTGACCGCCGGCTCATCGGAATTCCGCGGCTTCAATACCAGCCCCGTCGAGGCAGCCGTTTGCAATGCATCCGACATATGCAGGTAATGCGCCCACGTTTCGGCCCAATCTTCCCACGGATGCGCGCTGGCATAAGCCGTGACAAATCGCTGCTGAAAGTCCGCGGGGGCGCCTTGCTCGTAATGCCTCTGCAACGCTTGACCGTAATCCTGAGTCTCATCACCAAACAACGCGCGAAACGCTACTAGTCGATCAGTCCCTTGAATCAAGCGATCCCAATAATAGTGGCCAATCTCGTGACGGAAGTGACCGAGGATGGTGCGATAAGGCTCGTGCAGGTCAGTCCGCCGGCGTTCCCGCTCGGCATCATCCGCTTCCGCGATGTTGATCGTGATCACGCCATTTTCATGTCCCGATAGAAACGGCACAGCCTGGCCATCTTCGTCACCCAGAAACAGGAATGCGACTCCCTCGTCGGGGTTATCCGTCTTACTGACAAGCGGCAGACGCAGATCAAGCAACGTGTAGATCAAGCGTCGCTTTGCCGTCTCTAAACGGCACCACGCATCTTTATTTTTCGGCAGACTGAGATTCGGAATGATGTGCGTCAGGCGACACGACAGACACAACGGATTGGTGTCATCATCTCGGAGCGCCCAGTTGCAAATATTGCCCGTCGAGTAGTTCGCACACAGTCGCCAGGTGTCGTTTTCGGCAGCGTTCCGTGGCAAGGATTTCCAGAGTCCATTCTCCGCAGACTCTAACGAACACATGTCCGAAAAATCGGTGAGATACGCTAGAACATGACCGCAATTCAAGCAGCTTGTATTCTCAAAGAACACCAATTGTCCGCAATGATCACAATGGAACACCTTCATCGATCTGCCGCCTTCTGCCGAATCGCAAAGGAATTTCTAGATTTCTGAGTACCGGGGGATCGCTCTCGAAACGAAAACTCCCGACGTACCACGCGCTGCTTCGCGACTCAACGCGATTGCCGTGCCATTATCGAGAATCCACGGTGAGGGGTTGAATCGTGGGACG
The DNA here is from genome assembly GCA_021732415.1 of Planctomycetaceae bacterium. GTDB lineage: Bacteria > Planctomycetota > Planctomycetia > Planctomycetales > Planctomycetaceae > JAKFVC01. The sequence goes on along the minus strand of JAKFVC010000270.1, from coordinate 2,932 downwards.
GGTCTCCTGGCCCGTCCGTCCAGCAAAAGTGCGAGACAGACGTAGCAACAGATAGAATCCATCCCCTTGATGATTAAGTCCAATTCAGTGAATTAGCAAGGGTGGTCGAAGATTGTGGAGGGCGGCGCGAGCAGTTTCTCGTCACCCGACGGCGGGACGGACGGGCCTGGAGACCCGTCCCACGATACAGCGCCTGCTCCCAATTCAGCCGTGCGTACGATCGGCAACGCTGAAGGTATCCGTCTCGCGACTGGTATTCGCGACAATCAATTCGGCCAGAAAGCCGAGAGACAGCAATTGAGCCCCCAGCAGCAGCGTCGCCACCGAGTAAGCCAGCAACGGCCGACCGCCAATCGGATGCGATTCCCAAACTTTGCTGGCCAACCCAATCTGAGCCAGCATCGGATGCAACGCATGGCCGAACATCCAGACACAGGCCAGATAAAGCAGCCCCAGCGTGCCGGCTCCGAAACACAACAGCCCGGTCGTTCCCAGCAGATGCTGCGGTCGCTGACCAAAGCCCGTCAAGAACTTCACCGTCAACAGATCGAGGAACCCGCGCACAAACCGATTGAAGCCGTATTTCGAATACCCAAACTGTCGCGACCGGTGGTGGACTTCAATCTCTGAAACCGAAAACCCCCGCGCAAACGCGAGCACAGGAACGAAGCGGTGGAGTTCCCCATACAGACGAATTTCGCCCGCCAATGCCTTGCGAAAGCATTTGAATCCACAATTGTGATCGTGCAGTTTGAGCCCCGTCAGGCGACCCACCATCCAGTTAAAAACCTTGCTGGGATACACCTTGTGCCAGGGATCCAGCCGCCGGACTTTCCAGCCGTTGACAACGTCGAATCCCTCTTTAGTCCGCGCAATGAAGCGCGGAATCTCGACAGGATCGTCCTGCAGATCGGCATCCATCATCATCAATAAGTCGCCCTTCGCGGCAGCCAGACCCGCGGTTAACGCGGCGGCCTTGCCAAAGTTGCGACGGAAGCGGATACCGGAAACTTTGGGATCCGACTGCGACAACTGCTGAATGATCTGCCAGGAACCGTCCTTGGATCCATCATCGACGAAGATGATCTCATGCTCGATCAACTGCGGCACGCAAACCTGGGTGATCTCCGCATGGAGTTGCACCAGGCTTTCGTGCTCGTTGAAAACGGGGATGATGATCGACAGCATGAGTGATGGACAATTCAGAAAGGCGAGCGTCCGGCGTAAGCCGGATGGTTGTTATTCGAGTGAGACAAGACTCATCTCCACGATTTCTTGTCCGATGTGGGTGCCACTGGCTCTGCCAGTGCAGAGGCCTCAAAGCACTGGCAGAGCCAGTGGCACCCAGCCATCTATTGGTCACGCACTCTCGCGGTGTTTCCGTTGTGCTTCGTCACCAACTCGAGGCCCGAACGGCAGGAATTTTGGACGCGGTACCACCGCTCCGCTAACCTTCGCCGGACGTCCCAAAGCTGCTGCGATTCCGCGAACCACGGTATCCTGTTGAGCGACCGTCAACTCCGAGAAGATCGGCAACGCCAGCGAATCATCCGCGGCCGTCTCGGATTTCGGCAGTGAACCGGCCTGGTAGCCAAGATCGCTGAAGCACGGTTGCAGGTGCAGCGGCTTAGGATAGTAGACCATGCAGCCGATCTTGTACTCACGCAGGAAGTTCAGAATGCGGTCTCGCAACCCGTCCCGCACCCGCACCACAAACTGATTGAACACATGGCGGCTGTGTTCACTGATCGTCGGCAATTCGATGACGTCCAGCAATCCACGTTCGGCAAACAAATCGGCATACCGGGCTGCATTACGCTGCCGAGCGACGGTCCACTCTTCCAGATGCCGCAGCTTGACCCGCAACACAGCGGCCTGCAGAGCATCCAGCCGACTGTTCAAGCCGACTTCCATGTGATGATATTGAGTCATCTCGCCATGCACCCGCAAACGACGCAGGCGCTTAGCGAGTTCGGGCTCGTCGGTCGTCAGCATGCCGCCGTCGCCGGCTCCGCCCAGATTCTTCGTCGGGAAGAAGCTGAAACAAGCCACGCGACCCAGCACGCCGGCTCGGCGGCCCTGGTACTCGGCACCGATCGCCTGGCAGGCGTCTTCGATGATCGACAGGTTATTGTGAGTGGCCACGCGCCACAGCGCATCCATATCGGCACATTGGCCGAACAGATGCACGGGCAGAATCGCCTTGGTCCGGGGGGTGACGGCAGCCGCCACCGCCTCGGGATCCAGGTTCATCGTCTTCTCGTCGATATCGACGAAGACAGGCGTAGCACCGGCTCGAACGATCGAACCCGCTGTGGCAAAGAAGGAATAAGGCGTGGTGATGACTTCATCACCCTTCCCAATATCCAGTGCCATCAGTGCGAGCAACAGTGCGTCGGTCCCGGAAGCGCATCCTATCGCTTCGCGAGCATCGCAGTAGTTCGCAATTTCGGATTCCAGATTAAGGACTTCATCACCCAGAATGAAACGCTGTTCGCTGAACACTTTCGTGACCGCCGAGGTAACTTCCTCGGAAATCGTCTGGTGTTGAGCGACCAAATCAATGAACGGTACCGGTTCGAGCGGTCCCATACCGTCCACGCGTGTCGGTTGGGGTGTAGTCATGAGCGACTCCCTTCGCGCATGCAAGACCCAAATGGTCGGTGTACGAACAGTCTCAGCGAATCACACCATCTCGCGATGATCTGCTTCGTTTGAAGTCTCCTCGCAACCGGTAAATAAACAGGGGTGGGGGAACATATTGGGGGATGAAGATTGTGTCAATACGGGGTTGGAGCGAATGACGAATGTCGAAACCAGAATGACGAAAGAATGTCCGAATGACCAAATCCGAATGGATTGAGCCGAGCGTTAGACATGGTAAAGGAGCGCAGCGACGAGTAGCTCCCCTCGCCCTGGTACGCCGGGGAGA
>JAKFVC010000188.1 GCA_021732415.1 Planctomycetaceae bacterium | reverse complement strand
AGTGACTCGAATCGGCGGGTCCATCCCCGCCCCCACTGCCCAAGTGGCGGAACTGGCAGACGCGCTAGGTTGAGGGCCTAGTGAGGTAACACTCGTGCAGGTTCAAATCCTGTCTTGGGCATCTTGAAAACAAAGGGGTTACGGCGATTCGCCGTGCCCCTTTGTTCGTTCCTCAACATGACTGGGGAGGAAATTGGGGAGGACGTCGCTTTCGTGTTGGTCCTGCATCGGTTGACGTTCCGACGACAATCGCTGGTGAAGAGGAAAACACGATGGCATGGTTGGATAAACGCGGACAGACATTTCGAGTGGTGTTTCAGATCGGTGAACAGACCTTCAAACGGTCGCTCAAGACGTCCGATCGGCGTGAAGCTGCAGGTCGCGTGGCACTGGTCGAGCGGCGGATCAAAATGGTCCAGTTGGGAGAACTGATCGTCCCTGACGACATCGACCTGCCGACATTTCTTGTAACGGATGGCCAGCCGAAAACGTCCTCTCCATCGGTCGTGAAACCAGCGATGACATTGGCGGTCGCTATCGAAAAGTATAAGGCGTCCATTCCCGCTGGTTCACTCGAAGAGAACACGCTCTACACATTGGGGATTCATCTTCGACACATCGATCGGCTCCTCGGAAGCCATTTTCAGTTGGGCAAATTGCAGTTCACGGATCTTCAAAGATATGTCGAAGTCCGTGCCCAAGAAGCCGGGGTTCGCGGCCAGACGGTCAACCCTGTGACGATCCGCAAGGAACTGACCAGTTTCAGTAGCCTCTGGTCATGGATGCTTCGAAGCAAACATGCCACGGGAGCGTTTCCCAACAAGGGGCTGCATTTTCCGAAGACGAAGGAAAAACCAAAGTTCCAAACCTGGATCGAAATTGAGCGGCAGATTGCCAAATACAAGCTCTCCGAATTTGAACAAGCCGAACTCTGGGACGCGCTATATCTAACAACGGCTGAGATGGAAGATGTGCTCGACTACGTCAAACAGAACGCAAGCCGTCCGTTCCTGTTTCCGATGCTGCTCATGGCCGCCCACACCGGAGCACGAAGGAGTGAGATTCTCCGGTCGCAAGCCAGTGATTTCGACTTCGCGGCCAATACCGTTGTCGTCCATGAAAAGAAACGGGCGAAGGGCAAATGTACGACGCGGGCGATTCCCTTGTCACCCCGACTGCGTTCGATCATGGAAGCTTGGGTAGAGGATTCCTCTTGTCGCCATACGTTCCATCTGAGTGGGACGCCGTTCACGGTCGATGAGGCGTCGTATGCATTCAACGCGACGTTCGCCGGTACAAAATGGGAGAAACTTCGAGGCTGGCATGTCTTTAGGCACTCTTTTATCTCGAACTGTGCCTCACGGGGCATCGATCAGCGGATGATTGACTCGTGGTCGGGACATCAAACAGAGGAGATGCGGAAGCGGTACACGCATCTCCTCCCGAATGCCCAACAGTCGGCATTGCAATTAGTCTTCGGGTCGTAGCAATCCTTCGGCTTTGAAGCGTTCGAGTTCCTCGTGAGGAATCATCCATTCCAGCGAGTGACCGCGACCGCAGAGGCGTTTTTCAGCGCGAACACGGCGAAGCCGACACCACTCACGAACCGTGAACTCGGCTTTCCCAACAAGCTTGGCGACGTCGGCGGTGGAATAGAACTTTTGCACGACCCGCTCGCGGAGGATCAACCGCAAAGACTCTTCGATGCGGTCCAAGCGTTCGGTGACTTGCTGTTCGATCATGAAGGGAAATTCCTGTGACTAGGGATGAGGTAATTGATGTTTCCATCGCTGGCCATCAGTTCGATGAGCGTGGTGTTGTCGGGGCGGATGCTGGCTGTCGATTGCGGACTTTGATGGCCTTCTGGAGGCAACTCCAGCAGAGCGGCGTGTGCCGGAGAAATCCGTCGGCGAAGTCGATGGTCACCGCTTCGCGATCCTTTTCGCACCAGGTGCATGTCGTCGATTCGTGCCAGGCCGTCAGTTTCACGTCCATTGTGTGATCTCCTGAAAATGGACATCGCCGAGAGTCGCCCGGAACATCCGGGACGATTCTCGGCGTGGAAAGACCAGAGACGCACGCGCGACCAGAGTGGATGCGGTGCGAGAAAGCGTGTGAGCCGACCGGTGCGGCGGTGGGTCATCCGGACGGACGACGCGATCGCGGCACACTGGCGGAACGAAGGGCCGGCAGGGGCGGCCCTTCGTGATCTCGTTACTCGGCAGCTTCGTCACTGCCGTGATGTTGCTCGGCGGCGACGATCCAACGGAACGCGTCGAGAAGCAGCGTCGACAGCACCGGGAGATCATCCCGGCTGAAGCTCTGTGTCGTCTTGAACTCATCACCGTCGCGGTATGTCCGCTGCGCAGCGACTTTGTAATAAACGACCTTCTTGCCGTCGGTCGTCGAGTGATTCTCGAAGACGCTGACGGTGATTCCATGCACGCGATCGACATGCACGGGTTTGACGGCCTTCGGAGCGGCCGCGGTCTCAGTGGCTTGTGCCATAGAAAAGGGGGGAACAAAACTGACTGTCCGATGATCTGTACTCCGATCGCACGCCAATTCTGGCGACGGCGATTCCCCTGCGAACTGCCGAGGCTGAGAATGACATACGAACGTCGCACGGGTCATCGGACACTCCTGCGAAGCAAAGTTTCGCAACTCGGAGTCTTCGGTCATCTCGCGTTTCACATGGCCGCGAGTGAATGTCAAGGGGCGTCAACGGCAGAAAGGGAACCGCGACGCGAGTAAGGGTCGTCATTGATCGGCGGGAAGCCTCAGGGCGCTCCCCGTCACCGCCATCAGTAATCGTCGGGCAGGAGCGCGGTCACGAGACCGTGCCCGTCATCCAGAAACCACAACTCGCGGTTTCGCTGTGGATCGAGGAAGACTTGCAGATTGTCGAGTCCGTGTCGGTCGATGGCCGCTTGCTGCAGCCATTCCAGGCAATCGAAAATCGTCGCTGCGCCAAATTCCCGGACCGCCGCCATCGTCGCCGTGAAGGGCTTGCGGGCTGCAGGCCGGAACTGACAACAGGACGAAACATCGTCGTAAGGAATTGCCTGGGGTTGGAGAATCAGGTCTTTCATCATGGTCAAAAGGAACAAAACAAAGCGTGTCCCAAACGGACACTCCGCAGCACGAATCTTGCACCCCGGCTCCGCGTCCCTGAACGCGGGCGGTGGCACGATCCGTGAGAACGGCCGACGGGAGAAGTACGATCGCAGGCGCGAGAGAGTCTCGCGCTGCGATGAAACAGGGTCCCAAGGGAACAAACGGGGGAGTCCTCAGGAGTTCTCCCCCGGCCACGCTCACACGATCCACAGTCCGACCCCCAGCACGAAGAACAGCGTGACGACCATGAGGTCGAACACTGGTCCCGTGGGGGACGGCTTCATCGTCGGCCGAATGCGGCTCGGCCGATAGATGTACGCCAGGACAATGCGAATGCGTGAGAGCCAGGTCTGCATCGAGATTTTCATAGAACACGGGGAACGGAACTAAAGGCGCAGGCGAAGCCAGCGCACCAGACACGCCGCGGTTGCCGCAGTCCTGAGACAGGTCAGCCGCGTCGAAATGGCCGAAGTTCAAAGGATTCAACAGAGAAGTCTTTATCATTCATTATCGCTTCGAGACCACTGGCTATTTATGGTTGAGTGTCCGGGGGATGTACCAGCACCTGTCCGCCCCGGTACACCCCCATGTTTTTGTGGGCTGTTTTGTATGTTGTTGCCCCCCAGCAGCTTCGGGTCGCCAGGGACGCTCGTCGCGAAGCTCCTCGGCCCCTGGCCTTTGATGTTCCCGTGGTTTCGGCTCGCTGGCGCTCGCTTCCCACCAGGCAGGTCGGTCCGCCGCGCTCCACCATCAAAGGCCAGGGACTGCCGCCCCTGGCGACCCCGCGTCTCGCTAACGATTTGTTCCATCACTTTCTCCGGGAGGCGATCCGCACTCGCCGCGACGGCGAGCCAAGCTGCCCCTCCACGAGCGCTGTGTGTGTCACGAGTCCTGCTTGATGAGCGCCGCCGGTTCTCCAACACACGGGTACCAAATGGGTTGCCGGAAGACAGTCTCGGGTGTCAGTTCACTTGATGCCGCGAACCGCCAGAGTTTCGCACCCGGCTTGTCGGCAATCGCATTCCGCAGCGTGTTCCGCCGCCGCTCGTTGGGTGTAACGCACAGCACCGTGAAGCCGTCGAACGTCGCCTGGGGAAAGTGTTTCCGCGCGAGGCCGATTTCAGCGGATACCGCATAGCCTTGAGTCTTGCTATTGGCGACTTGCTGGACGCCGGTCGTCGCGCGATCAAACTCGAAGTAGAACGTTTTGGCGTGTCCGCGGCAGGTGAGCAGCATCGCCGCATCGGGCGCGCACACGAGCCGCGGAGAATCGCGGAGCAGCGTATACAAGCGAAACCGCCGCTCGGGTTGCGATTCGTCCTTATTCACAATGTCGTACTCATTCACCCAGTCCGCGATCTTCGCATCGGGATCACCTTCAATGGCTTCATCGAGGGCGATATGCAGATCGCTAATTCCCAGCCAATGTTGGACATGATGCGGGATGGGGGTTTGTGTTGGCGTTGTCAGGATCCGTTCGTCGTCCGACTCCGCCGCGAGGATGTCGACCCCGCGCTGCGCTGGGAAATACACCGGCGCGGCCGGTCCTTCGTGCGGGTGACAGAAAAGCATCGCCTGCCGGTTGATGTAATGACCCTCAACGAGGACTTCGAGTCGGCGCCGGGTAATGCGGCCGTGCGAATCGTTCGGAAAGCAGAGGCGCTGAATCTGGTTGCGGTTGAGCACGTAATACCGCACCAAAATCCGCAAAATCTGCACATCACGGGGCGTAATCATGACGGGGTGACCTCAGGGCAAAAAGAAAGCCGAGGGGCCTGAAGAGTTCAGGCGCTCGGCAAAAGGGGCTCCCGAGGTCGGGAGTCGATTCCAGGCATCTCCGCTGTTCAGGCACTCGGCCCAAATCCGCGGAGTCGTCACTGAAAGCACATCCGTTGGATGCGTCGCCATTATTCAATGCAATTGCTTGACCGGAGTCAAGACCTTCAGGCAAACTTTTTTCGTGACGGACCGAACCCGCACAGCATCTGCGGAAACCGCACAGCACGCCCTGCAGGCGGTGCGCGAACTCGAACGTCTCGATGTGCTCGCGGATTTGGGAGAACAGCATGACAACGAGCCGTTGCCGCTGTTTCGTCAGGAATTCGCGCTGCGGTATCGACAACTCTTGGGCATTCATCCTGACGATCGAATTGAGTACCGCGCCGCCCTCGAACGCGTCGCCGCTGGCGGTGGCATGCCGATCTCTGACGTGAAGGCGCATTTCAAGTGTCAATAAAGACGCCGGGTTTCGCATCGGGAGGCAACAGAAGTGCGGATGTCGGCGGAGCCGGAATCACAACGCGACCGGTTGTCACACGAATCAAGCGTTCTTCGATTTCGCGTTCCACAGCCTGCGCGGTGGTGAAGAGGTCGGACTGAAAATTGCGCTCGATCAGTTGCTGCATGTCATCGAGCACCTCGGGGAACTCGCGCCGTAGCGTCTCGAAGTCGAGGCCCAGATAGCCGGGCGCGGAGCGCTTCACATCGACGTCGAGCAAATTCATTTCATCCACCAGGCGTACAAAGGCCCGGCCGCGAGTCAACTGCCGAATTTTCCGGCCCCAAACGTGACGGTCTTCGTCGAACGTCTGATACACGCGACTCGCCAGTTCCCAATAATCCTCGTGCACCGGCACGAGCGATTCGTGCTTGCCTTCCGAGCGGGTGCGGGTACTGCTACGGCCGTCCGTAGAACCCGTGCTATCGCCGTGTGTCACCGTCTCGCTAGGGATGAAGTTGGCAGTCATCCGTTCGGAGATGGATGAGTTCTTGGACCGTTGATCACTCCACGACTCCGCTTCGGCCGCTGCCTCGGACCAACTGCCGAGTTCAACCAAACGGTGGCCCACCATCCGCTGGCGACGGACATAGTGGTCTTCTTTTACCTTTCGCGGGTCATATTGCAGCGACGCCAGTTCGTGCGCGAGGATGTCGGCGTCTTCGCCTTGGAGACCGAAAATCATCCGGCTCTGACACTGAAAGATCATCGACGTGAGATCGGTATCGCCGCGTTCCAGTTGCGACAAGCTCTGATGGCTGAGGATCAGCTTGACCCCGAGTTGTCGGACCTCCGGGATCGCCGATTCCAGATCGCGGCCGACGTAGTTCTGGAACTCATCCAGAAACAGATACGTCGGGTACCGAACGCCTAGCGGCAACGAACGTGCGGTCGCCAAGACTTCATTGATGACGAGGCCCCCGATCGCATCACCGACTTGTTCCGGCAAACGGTTATACGGCGCTAGATTCACCAGCACGATCTTTCCCTCGCGCATGAAGCGGGCCATATCGAGCCGATTGGTTGTCGACCCGAACATCTGCCGCAACACCGGCGATTCAAAGAACGGCTTCAAGCGGTTCCGCGTGCTTTCGAGCAGCCGGCCGACATCCCCTGGTCGTGACAACCGGATTTCTTCCCATTCCAGTTGCAGTTCCGGCGGCAGGCACTGAACAAGGAGCCGATGATGTGGCGATCCGGGAGTCAGAAAATGCTGACAGTCAACGATGGTCAAATTCATTCGAGCGGCAGCAACGAAGGCGTTCATGAGCCAGCGCGCGAGCCGCGGCATCTCTTCAAGATTCTGAGCCGACCACCCTCTCAAAATCACATCGCACGCGCGACCGACTTTGTAGTAGCCGTGAGCCGGCGTGTCATGCAGCAGGGGATTGAACGAGATCGCCACATTCTCACGGGCTGGTTCGATATACACGAGCCGATCGCGGGCTTCGTCTGTGCAGTAATCGTGAGACGCCATCCACAAGAGCAGTTCATAGGACAGATTGCCCATCCGGTCGAGCAGCACAACGCACGGCTGCTGATGCGCGTCGAGGAGGATCTGATGGAGCAGCGTATGGATGGCGGTCGTCTTGCCTTTGCCGGTTCCGCCGATCAAATGCCAGTGGGTATCGAAGCTCGACCGCGGAATCCGCACCGCATTCCGCGTCCCATGCTGATAGCCCAGCAGATAGTTTTTCATGGAGCGAGATCCTCCAGCAGTTGGCTGGACAATTCGTCGTACCGCTCTTTCAACTTGATGAGCATCAACCGCCGAGTCTGCTCATCGCTGATGAGGGTCAAATCCGCGCGCTGCTTCTCGAACCAAGCGGCCAGTTCCCCCAGTGACTTTGGCCGCGGCGGAACGGATCTGTTTAGATGCTGCTCAATGATGCCGAGCAGTTGCTGCGCCCGCTGCTCGACTTCTTCGGGCTGTTGCTGATCGGAACAGTACCGATTCACGAAGGCATCGAATTCGCTCTTCGGAAATCGGCCGCCAATCTCCGGTGCGTTGATGGCGTATTCAAACTCGCAGGTCGCGCGCGCATCGGCCCGTCGCCTCTGATCGCGGCCTTTCTGTTCGGTCTCTCGCTGCCGCCGTTCGGTGGCTTCGCGCTCCGCTCGCTCGCGCTCCGGCCGTGTGTGTTCCCACTCCTTGTCGGCCCATCGTCGGCGTTCCTGCTCTTTGGCTTCTTCTTTCCGTCGGACCCGTTCTCGCCGCCGCGCATCTGCCCGTGCCCCACTCGCATCAGACATCCGCCGCAAGTGATCGCGGAAATACGCGAAGACGCTCAGAACAATCCAGGCCGGTCCAAGAACCACGCCCCCCGCTGCGAGCGAACGGAGCACCAGAGCCGTGATCTCCGGTGCCGTCCCCAAGCCGCGTTCCGCAATGATCATCCCGGCATACAAAAGCCCGACCCCCGCCGCGATCCGCAGCCCTAGGTTATGCAGTTCGGGCGCTCGTGCCACGAAGGGGCTGCCAACGAGATTGAGCAGGACTATCAGAATGATCAGTGTGTAGAAGTCACTGTGTTCGATGATGGTGGTGATGGGCGACATCGGTCGTAAACGTCCATTGCAACTGACATTCGTACGATGACAGAGGTGGGACTCTGTTTCAGAAACATCCGCAAAAAGTTTCTTGCTGCGAACCCTTAATTTCAAGCAAGGCTTCGCGGAACATTCCGTAAAACACACGAACTCATTCGGATGGATCGATTCATCTCCAGCATGGAGACCCGAACGAAATACAACCCGCTACTCGCTCAATGCGATACGAAATCCGTCATAGAACATCCGCGTTTCGGCGGTATTTCGACGACGATAAGCCGCGCGAGCGCCAACTGGATGATCGGAGTACCTACCGCCACGGATCACCCGTTCCCGCCCGGGGCCATCAGAGAAAGGATTAACGGCGGTGCCTGATCTCTGGCGATAGAGTGACTCCTCAAAACAGTCGTCGCACCATTCCGAAACATTGCCGAGCATGTCTCGCAGACCGAAACGGTTGGCCGGGTAGCTTCCTACCGTCGTCGTGCGCCCCAGGTATGGCCCCTTCGTCGTTGTGCCGAAAGGAAAGTCGCCGGCAAAGTTTTCTTCTCTACCATTACTCACGTCGCCAAAATAAAACACTGCATTTGTGCCGGCCCTGCAAGCGTATTCCCATTCCGCCTCCGTTGGGAGCCGGTAACCCTTACCCCCCGAGACCAACACATCCGCCATCGTGATCGATCCATCTTTGCGGCTTACCTTCGTTATCCGGTAGTATTCAGGCAGACCATCGCTGGTCGACAGTCTGTTGCAGAAGTCCACAGCGTCGTACCATGAGACCTGTTCGACTGGAAGTCGCCGCGGGTCCAGACCGCGGATGTATTGCTTGCCGTCACCTGATTGCGAGAAGAAGCTTGGATTCATCCCTGTAATCTGCTCGTACTCTGCCTGAGTCACTTCATGCGTGCCCAAGCGGAACGCCTGGGTCAGACGCACACGATGCTGCGGCTGCTCGGCTTTGAGCTCTCCCTCTCGTCCGACCGCAACGATGCCCAGCGCTTGAGCATCGCTTGTTCCCATTAGGAACTCTCCTGGTGGGATTAGCCTCAACTTCATCCCTGTTTTTCTGGAAGTAGTTTCGACGGCGACTCCGTGTTGTTTGGCCCAGGCTCCCTGAGTAACTTCGACCTGTGGTGCAGTGACCATTGCGGGAGTACCAGTCTCCCGTTTCACGGCCTTTGATTTTTCTGTCATGGACAAAAGAGGCTCCGTTGGGCTCGGTCGAGCGGCCGGGAGAACTGAACCAGCGACGGATTGAATGACCTGTCGGGGGCGCAGTTCAAATCCAGGAGGCGGCATCTTGTCGAGGTGCGCCAAATACTCCTGCTCCTTAGCGGAACGAGCTGGGAACGCCGCTCCCACAAGTCCGCATGCCATGACCACCGCATCGCCTTCGCGTAGCGACGCAAACACCTTCGGATTGGCTTCCGTCTGCTGTAAATTTAGGAAGCCACCGGATTCAAAGCGCCGCGTTGGTTTGCCGTTTGAGTCCACATAAGAAACATCGTCAAGGATCAGAGGTTGCCGTTTCAGACTGAAAGCTCGATCCGTTAGCGGAAGTTGGAAAGTGAGACTGCCCGGAAGCTTGGCGAGATCGCCCTGCGTGGCTGCCGTCCAACTCAGCGCTTCCTTTTCGTCAGACTTAGCTCTGTAGACTCGGCGAATCGAGAATTGGAAGTCGAGCGTTTCTAGGGCAACTGTCGGGCGCGTCGTGATACGAAACTGTCCTCGCCAGGCCGTAGACTCAACACCTGTGGAAGTGTCTGCAAGGCCAATTAGCCATGCCTCACCTTTATCCCACTCTTTCTCGGCCGACCGGACGGATAACACGTAAAACGATTTGGGGTCGGACCATCCATACCAATCCATCGTTAATGCAGCTGTCGAGAAAACGCCTTTGGGACTGGTTTGAGAGCGACCCTTCCAATCCGATCGCGGTACATAACAAGGAGGCGAGTCAGTTGCGAGAGGATCGACATTGCCGCTCGATACCACTCGAATAATCTCACCTTTTGAAAAATGCTTGCTCGAAGATGAATCTGAGGGGCCGACCCAAACCGCGTCCCTGCTGCATCGTTCAAACTGCAGCAGCGACATTGACATACCCGAGCGAGTAACGCTGATCTCGAAATCCGCGCCCCGTGGTCGTTCATCAGATGTGTAGTAATGCTTGTCGAACGACCATTGGGAGTGACCTTCTGTGTCCGTCGATTTTTGCCAGCATCTCGAAAACAGCAGGCGAACAACCGGGTCGCCACCTTTCTCATCCAAGGAATAGCAGCCTTGCCACACAATGGCGCTACCGGTTCCATTGCGGAGTAGCCATGCGCTCCCAGAAGCACTTGATTCGACCGGCCGGAGTGACAAAAAAGTCGATTTGTCCGCGGAAATCCAGTCGTGATTTGAAATGTCAGGCAGACCAGTGAGCACTACAGCGACAAGAAGGGCAGACATGCGGTTTCTCCTCATCAATTAGGCATGCATCATCCTTGAGGATGGTAAAACGCAGCGTCTGACTGCGCTGGATCAGTCGGAACATGACACAAAACTCCGACGCAATGCGATGCAGTGTGGAGTACAGAAAGATACTCGGAAGTGAAAAGCAGAATGAAATCGACGCAGCATCTTACAGGATCAATCGGCCTTCGCACGCAAAATCCGCCTCACGAGAGATGAAAAATCAGGTGATCGAACCGGCTGATTCACGGCAAGACTTCATTCAGAAAATGGCCCCTGCGTCATACAGGGGCCGAGCAACGTCAGTCAGAATCGGATCAGAAAGGAGGCTGTTCACCGTCCTCGCCGGTTGCTTCGCCGGGAAGTTGGGTGGTGTAACAGTACGCCTGAGCCTGCGTGAGGGCGAAAATCAAGGCCGGCAGGTCCGTCGGGTTGTACGAAGCGGCATCCTTCCACTGGTTCGACTCCTTGTCGAAGTAGCGGCGGGGGGCGATCGTGATCGAGCGGAAAGTCCGGGTTCCGCCATCCGACGTGTCGGCGTGATTGAGCCAGACGGCAACGCCGACGCCCCCGGCGAAGGGCCCGATTTTCTTTTCGGGCTGCCGCGGCCCTCGCTCCGCACTGGGTGATGGGGATTTGTCGGGTGGATCGGCCGTTGCTGGAGGTGCGGCAGCGGCAGGCATGGAGGTAGGCATGATGCGGTTCCTTCTTCCGAAGAACTGAATGACCGAAGCTCGTGATCGAGCGGTGCAGCAACGCGCTGTACCCGCGAAACATTGCCCAAACAGTCCATGAAAGCGCAAGGGCCATCAGAGATTTCCGGTTGCCGGCCACTTTCTTCCGGTGTGAAACGTCAAGCAAACTCGACGGACGTGCGGTCGATCACGTCACGGAATCGCGGATTCACATCCGACCAAAACACAACATCGACTTTGAATAAGAGTCGTGATTCGCTAAAGGCATCGATCAATTGCGACCGTTCCAGCGGGAGGAGGGGATCATCACCCATAACACACAGGTCCAAATCGGACATCGGTTTCTCCTGTCCATTCACCCGCGAACCGAATGCCACCACTTTTCGCGAGGGAATCACGCGTTCGAGAATCGAATGGATCAGCCGATCCTCTTCAGGCCGGAGTCGAATCGGAGAGGTCATTAAGACGGAGGAGAAGCTCTCGCGCGTCGATCAGAAAGGGACGAGCAGAGGCAAAGACTGTGGCCGCAATCGCGGCATCGTAGGTGTGAGAGGTCCTGTTTCTGGCCACGCGATAGTCGAACCATCGGTCGACCTCGTGGATCAGTCCTCGCTCGGCCGCCGTGCGCAGGACATCGTTGTACGCCATTTTGTCGACATCATCGCCGAAGACTTCTTCCAACGTTCGACGCATCAACTTGAGCGCTAGCTCGTGGCTGTACTCAAACCGCTGGATCACACCGTCACGAAGGAGCTCGTTGATCGGGTTATCCTCTGCCTGCCGCAAACCGGCATCGAGTTGCAGGAGGGCATCGGCCAATGGAGAGAAGTCGAGATGCACCACGGGTCGACAATACCACGGATGTTTCACGATCGCGATTTGACAAGGTGGCGTGATAGTGGAGGAGTGACCGACGAACTCCGTGTCACTGCAATTCGCACATTGAACGCTTGCCAGAATGCTCAAAGGTGTCGCAATCAACTAGACATCAACATTGATCTCGGGCAGCATCCGAGTATCCCATAACGTCCTTTATGGGATAGCACTTGCTCCGAGCAACTTACCACCCGCACCATGGATGAAAAGCCCATCATTCCGATAGACCGTCAACTTCCCGCGATGATCGATCAGCATCTGCCGCGTCTCTTTGTTGACGCGGGCGAGAAAGCATGTCGTCGCTTCATTGAGTTCTTCACGGCGAACATTCGCAACCGCAACACGCGCGAAGCGTACGCACGGGCCGTGTTACGGTTCGCTAACTGGTGCGAGCGTCACAAGCTGCGGCTGGAACATCTCTCCCCTCCCCTTGTGGCCGCTTATATCGAGGAGATTTCCGCTACGCACAGCGCTCCCACGGTAAAACAGCACTTGGCGGCCGTGCGGATGCTGCTCGATTATCTGGTCGTTGGGCAGGCAATACCGCTCAATCCTGCCTCTTCCGTCCGCGGTCCCAGGCATGTCATTACGAGAGGGAAAACGCCGGTGCTGAGTGCCGAACAGGCACGCCAGCTCATCGACGCAATCGATGTGTCCACCATCGCGGGGCTCCGCGACCGAGCGCTGATCGCCGTGATGGTTTACAGCTTCGCCCGCGTCTCGGCCGTGATCGGCATGACCGGCGACGACTATTATCCCGACGGCAAGCGCTGGTGGTTCCGCCTGCACGAAAAAGGGGGCAAATTCCACGAAGTGCCGGCCCATCACAAGGCCGAAGAGTACGTCGATGCGTACTTGGACGCGGCCGGCATCGTCTTCGGCAAGTGGGCTCCCCTCTTCCGGACGGTCGACCGCCACAAGCAACTCACCGACCGCCGCATCAGTCGCCGCGAGGTGCTGGCGATGATCAAGCGCCGCGCTCGCAACGCTGGACTTCCTGATCGCATCGGGTGTCATACCTGGCGCGCGACCGGTATCACGACCTACCTGCTCGGGGGCGGGACGCTGGAGCGCGCTCAGCAAATTGCCGCCCATTCCAGCGCAAAGACGACGAAGCTGTACGACCGGCGCAACGATGAGATCACGCTCGATGAGATTGAGCGGATTGTGATTTGACCTAGCTTACTGTGCTCGTTGGGAACCGATTAATCGGATAACCAAAGACTAGGCGGGAGACCTGTCGTCCCGACCACATACTCATACGCGCCGGCGAGAACGTGCGACACCTCATCTGTAATCCCCTTGAACGAAATTCCTGGCTGTACAAGGATGATGCGGCACTCGAAGGTCATTCGTTCGGCGTCCGAAAGAAGCTCCTCAAGTAGAGCAAGATCGCCTTTTCTGAGCTTTGATCCTGTAGCGAGCCGCCGAGTCATTTGGCCAGACAGCCCGCTTGGTGACCTGGCCCAACCCACACATTTGACGATCTGACCCGCGACTTCATAGGCATCACCAACTCGGGAGCCGGGCTTGTCGCCACCTGCTCCCTTGCAGTGAATAAGCTCGCAGCGGATCACTGTCCCTTGCCGGTATAGGACAACGAAGTCCGCGACCTCGCCGGGGCGATGGTCGTAGATGACGACATCCGCAAGCGATCCGATTAATTCTCCATCTAGGAAGTCATGAATTGAAGTCCCTTTCATCGACGTACCGAACTCGCGTCCGATGTCGACTCCGGACTTAATCCAATCACGGCATTGCACACAATCTTTTGAGAGCGGACTAAGGGTGAGGTTCGAGCGAAACCACTCTCTGCCGAACAGCCGAGAGAAGTCCGCCAAATACAGATGAATGCCAACTGAATTTAGATATTCGTCGAGCGTCCCCTCATTCTTGCCAACGAGCACCGCGATGTCGCACGGCGACGACACGATCCGGTACTGGCGCTGAGCCTGCAACGAAAACTGAACCCGGATTGGCGCATCAAAGCCGAGAAGTTCAACGACGGCTTCCGTGGCGGTACACTCCGCCGTGACGCAGCGCAGTTCCAACGACAGTAGGTCGCGTCGGCTAGCGCCGTGAACTTTGTCGACAAGGATTGGGTGATGCTTATAAACGCTTTCATGCCAGGACGCGCCAATCGGCGGTGCCGGAAATGAAGCGACCTCTTCGCCTACGGCCAGTAGGTCGATTCGTGATCCGGTGACAATTGGGGCACTGTTCTCGAGGTTGTCCGCCAGCGCTCTGCACCAAGTTACAAACTCGGGCACGAATCCCGATCGGTTGCTCCAGACCTTGGAAAGCGTACTGATGCCCAGCGTCACCTTTCCCTCAGCAGACTCGCCGCCGCCAAAAAGATGGCCACGATCGAATAGCTGTGCGTCAAGATTGCTTACGGCACCGTCCACTTTGGAGCCAGAAAGTATTCGGTAGCTCTCGACATCATTTCCTAGCATACGATTCTTGAGGCCGACGCTGTAGAAAGATGGAGTGGTCAGAAGCCGAAGTGCTCGACTGATTCGCGCAGTGGGAATTCCGCAGAAAACGCCTATCGTCAAATGCTCGGCAACCTGCGAATAGAAATCTTCTGTCTTCTCGGTCGAGTTGATGAAGAGAAGCCCTCGCTTTTCATCAAAGTAGACGACGCATAGGGAATACTCCACGTCTTGGAGCGTGGGTGTCTCAAGCCAGCGGGGTTTTGTGGTCTTGCAGACGACAAATACCGCACATGAAAGGTCGATGCTGTGGAAACGCCGAGCGAGTGATTCATTGGCCCGGACCTCAATATCCTGGTCAAGATTCACTGGACCACTCACCTTGAATATCTTGCAGTGATACCAAGGAGTAATGATTCCCAAATCGAGGTCCGATTCGACCGACGTATTGAGAGTCGGGCGGGAAAATGTTGAGAGTTGCTCGCGAACTTCTCGCTCCGCGGCTACGCGGGTGTCCGCGAGGTTCGGTACCAGATCACGCCAAACAGCGCCTTCTTCGTAAAGAATCTGGGTCTCGGTTTGAATTTCTTCAGGGACTGCGATGAACTTGGCAATGCCCAGATTGGCCCCGCTTGTCCGAGCGAAGCGTCCGATGAACTGAAGTGTCACGGATAACGATTTATGCGGTGAGTGGATTGCTGCAATTTTGAGTTGGGGAAGATCGAAGCCCTCCCCGAACATGTCGACGCAAATGACACCATCCAATTCTCCTGATCTGACCGCCTGCACCGTCTTGCGTACGTGACGGAGGCTGTGTTGACCATGAATGACGACGAGCTTCAGAGAAGTTGCTTCGAGGTATGTTTTCGCCAATTCATTGGCACGAGTGCGACTGTCGGTTCTCACCATAATCCGATGGTCAAACCCGCCGGCACGGTCGGAAAGAAGCACTTCCTCCGCTCGCTTCGCAATCACGACATCGTTCGGAATGGAATCTTGTGACTCGCACCGAACGAATTCGATCTGGCCGAATACACCATCCTTCAGCGCTTCTCGAAGGGGAAATTCATAGACGAATCGACCGCGTAGTCGCTTACGGTCACGTCGGAAAGGAGTTGCCGTGAAGAGTACACATTTGGCCCTCGGAAAGGCATCAATTAGGGCCGACCACGTTTCGGCCGGACTATGATGAGCTTCATCGACTAAGAGCAAGTCGAAGAGATCCTCGGGAGGCTTGGGAATCTGCTGGATCGCGGGACTCGATCCCATCGGTGTCGTAATTACAACATCAGCATCTGCGAACGCGATCCAATCTTGGCTACTCTGGATGCGCGACTCGACTGCGACTGCATTCGGCGTATCTAGATCGACTGGCAACACGCCGAGAGTCTTAAGCAATTCCAGAGAAGCGAAGCCCTCCATGATTTGATCGCGGACCATCCGACTTGGGGTGATGACCAACGACCGCTTTGACTCAAGAAGAAACGGTGCCAACATGATGACCGCAGTTTTGCCCGTGCCAGTCGGCATAGAGACAAGAGCGGGATCGGACGAAAGTGTGAAATGCGAACCGAGAGCGTGCGTAGCGCCGAGTTGGGCTCGCCGGAGTCCCGGCGTCCCGTCCCGTGCCTTCGGAAGCAAAAGAGAGTGAGCGTGTTGAATGAAAAAGTCCGGCATGAAGAGACCTCATTATATCATTAGATATGGATATGCGTCGCTTCGTACACTTCAACACTGTCACATGGAGCGAGGTTGCAATGACCAATCGTGAAAGTCGCACGAGAGATCTTTAGCCTGCATTCAATTCCGAAGGGTCTTGATCACCCAGCAGTGTGGGTTCCGCTTCATGCACAGGCGCATCGACTTGAGCTGTCGCCAACATGCCAATGGGCAGATTTGCAAGCTCCTCAATGTCGCGGACTTGGAGCCGAGTACCTAATGCAACGTCAGCGGGTTTGACGCCGTTTTTCAATAGCAATTCAAAGCAACGACGCAAGAACCGCGGCTCCTCGCCCTCGATAGTGTCGTCGAATGGCTCGTGCGTCCGCCAACCCCTGCGTGAAAGGTTGATCCAGTGTCGTCTGGCGTCAGCAGAATTCACCGCTCCTAGCTCTACAAGTCGATGGAGCATTGTAGAAATCGAGGCTCGCCAATGAGGCTTCAAGTTCTTCAGTGCATCCAACGAGACGAATGGTACATCACGTCGGAATGCTTCAGCCGGAAGAAGAAATGCTGCGGCAAATCGATGTGCTTGCTGCTCCATGAGCTGGAAGCGACCGGGTACTGCCAAAGATTCGGCGGTGATCGAGCGATGTAGCAGCATGTGGGCCACCTCGTGCAGCGCGTTGAATCGACTACGCGTCACCCCACCCTTATTCGTGCCCAGAATGATGTAGGGGCGGTCGTCCTCGAGGGGCCATTGCGAAAACGCGTCCAGGTCGTTCGTTCCGAGGTCAGCGCGCACCACGATTGCGCCTTTATTCTCCAAGAGCCAAGCGGCATTGCTTATCGGCCCCTCGCTAAGTCCCCAATGGCGGCGTGCCTGCGTCGCTGCTTCTTCAATATCGTCGCTGGAGATAAGCGCTGGATCATTGGCACGCGACAGTATTGGAAAATCAACGACGGGGAATTTGAGGCGAGTCTGGAGAAAGTGGCAGACGGCCCTCAACCATTCGTACCGACGCTCAGTCTGGCGTCGAACCGTTTTTGTGGCGGTGGAAAGCGATCTGAAGAAAACCGGTTCGACTGAACTGCATCCCGTTTGCAAGAAATGTTGGGACGGCAATTTAAGGACATCGCTGATCGAAGCCAGTACATCCGGTGACGGTGATTGATCGCCCCGTTCGTATTGAGAGATTGCAGCTCGCGTAACGCCTACCCGCTTGGCAAGCTCTGCCGCGGTCATAATGCCGCGCGCCTCTCTCGCCGCTTTCAGGCGAGCGCCGATGAAGCCAGGTGTACCAGGTCTCATCACACCCCCGCGTTGGTCGGGAGAAACTCCGGCATTCCCGGCTCTTCGATCAATACCACGGCTGCGGATGGAGTCGGTGCCCCAAAGATATGTGGAAATTCGGCCGTCAGGTCGATCTCTCCGTACAGATAACCATCGCTCACATCAGGCATGGGAAACTTGATTTTTGCGAAGCCCACTGAGTTATTTTTTGCCCTACCGTAAACCAACACGGCGTACAGGTCGGTTGCGTTCTCTGGAATGTTGATATCGTGGGAGTCGGCAAAGAGAAACAATTGATTCTGGACGGCCGCCTGCTGCTTGTATCCAGCCGGACGGAGCACTGCGCCATCGTCTGGAAGTGCATGCTCAGTGATCCAAAAGCGGCCGATCTTCAGATGGACGTGATTCCAAAAGCCGCTTTCATCAAGGTGTGACTTCAACATGACCGATTCGGGATGGAC
This sequence comes from Planctomycetaceae bacterium, assembly GCA_021732415.1. GTDB lineage: Bacteria > Planctomycetota > Planctomycetia > Planctomycetales > Planctomycetaceae > JAKFVC01. The sequence continues at coordinate 10,439 of JAKFVC010000188.1, read as the reverse complement.
ATCTGCCATGCCACGAAGCATCTGTTCCATCAATGACCGTCGTAACCACGGACGAAGATTGCGCTGCTCGTCTTCGTGATTCAGCACTTGCATCAATTCCGCTTCAGCACCTGCAAACGCTTGTTGAACGCCGTTCGCAAGTTCTTGAAGCATGGTAATGGGAACGTCGCACCGAAAAGCATCGTCGATCCTCATCAAAAATCCCTTTCAGATTCGAGCCCGAAAGTGTCCAGTAATTGGCCTCCACCAATCAATTCGTAAAGTTATGCGCTTCTGTTTTGGAATTGTCAAGTTTATCCGACCTGGCAGTTCAACCTAAAGCGCCCCGTGCCGAAGCACGGGGCAGAATTCGGCAGGAGCGTCAGACATCGTCATTAGAGAGCTTGCGTCGCCGCCGAGCATCACGGACTTTCGACCTGGCGACATGGCAGACGAATGTCGCCAGGGCACGATGCCATTCATTGCCCAATGACTTGGGGCCGATCGTCCTGGGTGGAAAGCCGCGGCGTTGTAGCCATTGCAGCAGGCCGTCGGCCAGTTCTTCGATACGATCCCAATCGCGGTCTCCGACCGCAACGACAAGTTCTGCGAGGGCGGTGTCGGGATCCATCAGCATTCCTCCCCGAACTCAACCATCGCCTGCGGCCAGTACGTAACTCCCCCGTCGTTGAACGCATCGGTTTCCACTGCGTAGCCATCGCCGCACTCGGTGCATTCGACATCCAACGTCGCGTCATTGGCTCCCGTGATCTCCAGTTGTCCGCCGCAGGTGCGGCAGTATCCGTCCTTCAAATCGACCAACATGAATTCGCTCCGCCGGTGCTGTGAACGGTCGCATTGCCGGTGAGGGCATGCGGTCAGTCGGCAGTCGACTAACAGGCGGAGCGTGCCCGTCGGTTCCGGATCGCGCAAGCGAAGTCGACTCGGTAGAAACGAAAGCACCCCGTCCGGACAGCCGAAGCTTTCCGGCGGGGTGCTCCACCGAGGCCTCGCGTAAGGCTATTTCTTCGAACCTTCAGACTTCGGTGACTCGGGCTTCTTCGGTTCCTTCGGTGCCGGTTTGTGACTGCCGCCGCCATTTCCCATGTTTGCTCACCTCCTTCGGGGATTGCTAAAAAGCTTCGATCTCGGATTTCCCGAAATGGGAATTTCCTATTTTGGGAAATCGTAACGCTCGACATAAGCTGCCGCAACTCTTTTTTGCGGCGGCAGGATGCAGAAGTCCCGGTTTACGAAGAAGTATGACGTGCTTCTCCGGGCACTGCGCGCCGCCCGTGAACGGGCGGGCCTGACGCAGACCGATGTCGCCAAGCGTTTCAGCGCGCACGCGTCCTTTGTGTCGAAGTGCGAATCGGGAGAGCGTCGCATTGACGTCCTCGAATTGGCGCAGTTCTGCAAACTCTACGGCGTTAAGGTCTCAGTCTTTCTGCAGTCAATCGGCGTGGATTGACGTTGATGGACGGAGGTTGTTCCCAGTAGTTGGACCACGCGTCGCTGATACCGGCCAAGAGTATCTCGCGACATCAGGAAGAAGACGACTTCCAGCATCGCCACGAGTAGATCAAAGAACCCGACACCGCCAGCAAATCCCTCGGCACTGCGCCAACCGACATAGGCCACCGCGGTGGCGATCAGCATGCTGCCGTGAAACTGGTAATGCTTGTAATGGATGTCCAAAAGAATTGTGTAGGCCTGTTCTCGTCCGGCAAGTCGTGAGAAATCAAACGACGGCATTCTCAAGCCAGTCCATGCAAGAATCGTATCCAAGACGGCCCAACGCACGGCGTTCATCGTCATCCCGGCGGCGAGGGAGGCCATCGTCAGATAGAGAAATCCCCCAATCGTGGGGGCGTCCGGCGGCACCGATGCCAGCCAACTCTGCAACAGCGGCGAATATGGTTCAAATCCGACGAGAGCGGTCGCTCCGGGGATCAGATAGGCCACAAGCGGGCCGAAGCTTTCATTGGTGACGCTTTGCATTTCGCGCCGCAGTTTATCACTCAGGCAGGGATAGCGCACGCGTCGATCGTCGCGCAATCTTCCGCAGGAGCACGCGGTCTGGAAAGTCACGCAAAAGGTGAATCGGAGAAAAAGCCCTGTGTCGTCATGACACAGGGCAGGAGATCGAGCACTCATTTCTCTCAGACGGCGAGCGCCAAGAGGCTCGCCGCTTTCTGATCGGCTTCCAGCCGGTCGCCTGCATAGACCAGTTGACTCGACAAGCGGGTCAACGCATCGACTAACGTCCAGATCGTGAACGCTCCACGGTCCTGCGCAAGCTTGAGGGCTTCGCGCGCAAGCTGTCGCCCGAAGCCGTGCTTGGTCAGCGCCTTCTCAACGTCCTCGGCCGTGTCACCGAGTTTGGTCGTGACGGCGTTCCGCAGCACACGGGCGAATCCATCGCGGCGTGTATCGCGTGTCTTCACCAGGCTCTCGATCGAGGCCCGGACAGTGTTGAGCGAGTCGCGCACACTGGCGGTGTGTTTCCGCGTGAACTCCACGACATCGACGGCATCCCACACGATGTGGTTCTGGCAAATCTTTTGGAACCAGAACGTCGAGAGTCCCAACGACCGGCGACCGACTTCGCTATTCCAAGCGAAGAACCCCGGTGCGAAGGCTTCGCCGTTGATCTCGATCCATCCGACCGGATCGATCATGAACAGGAACATGTCCTGCTCCCCGGCATATAGACCGGTCGCATCATTGAAGGCATTCTGCGGAGGCTGAAAGTCCGTCGCATACTCGCGGACCGTGGCCACCAATTCGCTATCCCACAAACGGGTGTAAGCCACGCCGTGGATGGAGCGGACGGTGTTCTCGGTCGTGAGGAGCTGCAGCGGCTTTTCCGCCGATGGCAACGTCTCGCGGAACGCCTGGCTGGCAGTTTCCGGACTGAGCCGGGTGATGGTGTCGCGGCTGACACCGGCAAGGCGGCAGAGTTGCGAGAAACTCCAATCATTCATGGCGTAGTCCCCGTCACTGCCAACTGTGAGGTCGAGGCGACCGTTAGACGGCATGGGTGTCAGCAGTTGTGGAGGCTGCCAACGGTCCTGCGACTGCTTGCGACGCTGCTGTACCGACTGTTCCAGCGCATCGAGTGAGCTGAAGCATTCATCGGCGGAGCGGCGGAAGAGTTCGCGGTTGGCATTTGTCAGTATGGTCACGATCGTCTCCTGGCTGTGAACTGAAAGAGCGGATGCTCGGGTGAACCTGTCCGACGTGAACAGGTCGGACAGAATCGTGAACTTGCCGCCGATAACGCGCAAGCCAATGTCGGCGGTAATGGAACAGAGCGAGCCGGTGAATCACTGCCCGACCCGGAAGAGGCGCAAGAAAAGTGCCCTTCGTCGCCGAAGGGCAAGGTCTGCATCAATCCTCTTCTCGTTTGCAATCCGGGCAGAGACCGAGATAGTTCGCTTCGAGGAAACCTTCATCCGCAACATCCTCGATCTCGGTCCAGCCGGCCGCGGTGGCCTGCTCGGGAGTTTCCATATCCATGCCGGCATCGCAATGGCGGCAGGTCAGAGAGAACGGATGACGGAGTTGGTGGGAACTGGTAATCGACATGGCTCTTCTCCGAGGTGACTGAAAGGATCAGACCGGAGCGAATCTGCCCGAAGCTGGGATGCGGCGCAAGCGTTCAGAACAAGCGACCTTGTTGCTTCGGCATCGGACAACCACCGTCCGACGCGGTCGACTCTGGATCGACTGTCGCGGTGGGCGTACGCAACAATGCGGTTGTAGGTCGTCGTGGCATTCGCTCCTAAAAACAGGTCGTTGGTACCGCCTAGCAATGCCACTACGTTCAAGGCGGCGTCGCTCCGGTAGGTCGTATCCACTTGCTGTGCCGCATCCCCGGTCATATCGGCTACCGTCTGTCCCGACACGGCAAAAATGCCGTAGTTCCAGGCCCCGCTGCCCCCCAGCAGGGTCAAAGCCTGAAGTGGATAGGGACCATTGGCACCGGAAGATCCCACTCCGGCGGTCATTGAGTCCCCGTCGAAGATCAACTGGGAAGCGGGTGCCGAAGCGATTCCGTACTTTTCCCGCAGGTACTGTTCGACGGCCGCGACTTCGGGATCGGTCAGCGCCCGCTGGAACAGGATGATTTCCGCGATGTCGCCGTTGTACCTAAACCCGCCGCTGGACAGTCGGCCAATGGTGAGCGCCCCGTTGAGTCCAAGGTTCCCCGTCGCTGCCACACTGCCGCCAGCACCATTGCGGCGGAGTGTTTTTTGGGCGCCGTTGTACCGGAAGGTCTCGACGCTGCGATCCAGGTCCGACCCCACGAGACGTTTTTCACTGGGGGTGAGCGCCGATTCGTAATAGACGAGCGAGTTGCTGCGGCCCGTGTACCACACGGCCCCTTGATTGCTGGTGGCCACCTGCAGACCGGTCGTGCTTTTGTTGGCCACGATGAAAAATGTGAGGGCCGTGTTGTAACTCGACGTTAAAAATGAGGTCGTCGTTAAATAATGGCTTCCCGTAAAGCGCAGGACGGGCCGTCCGGTAAAGATGTTCGTCTTGAACGTCGGCTTATTTGCGCCCGAGGACTGCGTGGCATTTCGAGCGTTGCCCGACTGGTCATTCCACTGAGCGACCAGGTCTCCGTCCACTGCCGGAGTGGTGCCATCGGTCGTGACGCCCTGCGAGGCGTCGAGCCACAGTTGGAGCCCCGCAAGGTCTGTCGGAGCGAAGCCGGTCGCGTGGGCCGTCGACACGGACAGGAGCACGAACAGCGGCACGAGGTGGACGAAACGGCGTAGCATAAGTCGGGCGAGGGGTATCAGTCTTAATCCTATGAGATGCCGAGTCTTTGCGCAAATGGATGCGATGCGTTCACGGAGATTCATGCCGCAGTGCCGAGGGCGGCCTTCAGACAATCATCGATGCGGCGCATGGCAGACGCCGGCAGTTGTCCCAAGCGCCGGCCGATTCGGCTCTGCTCGATGGTCGCGAGATACTCGCAAATGACAGCGGAATTAAACTTCAGCCCTGACGCGAGCCCTTCCGGCGTACTGATGTCGATCAGGAATTGAGTCGGCTCATAGGCGACCCGCGAAACATTACTCGTGATCGCGGCGATGATTGTATTCTTCAGTCGCTGATTGTTGCGATCGGACTGGATGACCAGCACGGGGCGGACCTTCGCCGTCTGACCCGACGCGAACGGGAGCTGCACCAAGACGATGTCACCGCGGCGGACACTCATGCCTGGCGCGGTGCAAGATAATCCTCGGCGTAGACATCAAGGGCCGTGTCGTCCAGGATCGGCTGCCAGGCTGCATCGACGAGCGGCGTGAAGGCCTGCGGGTCGAACGCTTCGTGCGGATCGAGCAGCGGCTCGACTTGGCGAAAGGTTTCCGCCGGAAGTACCGCGTATTCTTCCTGCGTCACGACATCGACGAAGTAGACCACATGCCCGTGGTGAGCGATCAGAGCGTCCCGCTGTTCGGGGGTGAATTGCTGCGGCATGATCTCAGTTTACATCAACTGGCGCAGGCGCAAAAGTAGATTGTCCGGCATCCAAGACGCCAAACCGCCGCTGGGAGACGCGTCGGACGATCGCACTACGATCCGCGGCGACTTCGGGCGGTGGCAATGTCAGCAGAGAAAACGGAGCGCTCGGCAATCCCCTTTCGAGGAGCATCCGCACATAGCATAAGTAGTTGGGCAAGCCCATCAGCGATGCTGCTATCAATTGTCCCGGAAACTTGCTGAAGGCCGGTGCGAGTAGGTCGGCATCCTCCGCCCCCACCCGGAAGGCCACGAAGGTGCCGCAGTTGCCCAAGACCGCCTGTCGCGTTCCTTCATCGAGTTGGCGGGTCAATTGATGACTCAGCACCAGATTCAGGCCATATTTGCGCGATTCCGACAGCATGATCGCCGTCGACGGGGTCACCAGCGTCTGGAACTCGTCGAGGAACAGACTATGGTCACGACGTTGGTCATGGCTCAGGTCGGCCCGGCTCAAGGCCGCCTGCTCGATCGCCGTCAACAGGAGACTCCCGAGAAGCGTGGCGTTGTCCTGCCCGAGCTTCCCGCGACTCAGGTTAATGACCAGGATCTGACCCTGGTCCATGACCTGCCGCATATCGAGGCCGGGGCGACGGCTCGTGACGATCTCCCGCAGCCGACGATTGGTCAAAAATGGGAGGATCTTGTTTGTGACGGATGACACCGCTTCAGTGCGGTACTGCGCATTCCATCCTTTGAACTCGTGTTGCCAGAACGAGCGGACGACTTCGTCTTTGATCCGCAGCACGATCCGCTCGCGTACTTGGGCGTCTGTCAGCAGTTGTTGCACATCAAGCAAAGTCCCCTGCTGTTCAATGACGGCGAAGACAGCGAACCGGAGCAAGTTCTCCAACCGTGGTCCCCACGAGTCATAGAGCTTGCGGAACGCCGACACCACTCCGGACGCGACCTGATCCATGCGACTCTGGTCAGCACAGGCCAAGGGGTTGAACGGGACAGCGCAGTCCCCTGCCGGATCAAAGACGATCACATCGTTCGTTCGCTGGGAAGGCACGAGCTGCAAGAGGCTATCCGCTAGGTCGCCGTGGACATCGACCATGGTCAGACCCTCGCCAGCGACGAGGGCCTGACTCATGAGGTTTAACAGCAACGTCGACTTACCCGTTCCCGTGGCACCCACCACATACACGTGTCGGCGACGGGCGTCCTTGGTCATGGCCACCGGTCGCTGATCATCACGAAACCGGACCCGGCCGAGGATCGCCACTCCCCGACTCTCGCCATCCGGCAAGACCGCTGGCGGTTCCAGTTCGGTGAAGTCGCTGGTCTGCAACCCCTCGGCGGCCACACTCGCTGTCGGTGGATGAAACAATGTGGCCAGTTCGTCGTGTGCCAAGAGAAACTGGGGAACGCGGCCTTGGTCAATGATCCCCCGCCGAACAGGCTGCCAGTGCAGCATGGCCAAACGGTGCGACGAAAACACCCCCAGCGCCCCGGCCAATTGCTGGAGACGATCTTGAGCTTGGTCATGGCCACCATTGGCGATGGTCACGGACAGGGTCAGTTGGACATCGAACAAGTGTCCGCCGACCTTGGCCCCGGCGGCCTGCAAATTCTCTTCGCGTTCGTGCAATCGGCTGGTCGAGGTCTCCATCAGACTATGGTCAGGGATAGGGGAGTGGTAGGCCCACCAGCCAAGCCAGCCCGACCGCCAGAGACCACCGGGACGGCTGATCGTGCGAGAGAAATAGTCGGCCAGACGGGGATGCCGACGAAAGAATTCCCGGTCCAACAAGTGGATCGCCTCGCGCGCCCGATGCACGCGCTGGTCATTGGCTCGGGTCACGACCAGCGTCATCTGCGCCGTCAGACTCTGGTCGGGTCGCACGGCCCGGAGCAAGCTATCGATCGGGTCGGCGAAGTTGCGATTCAGCTGATCCTCGAATTGGGGATGTCGCAGGAGCGGAAACAATTCCGGCACCAATTCTCCGGCCAGGGACCACGTCGCGCCACCGGCTAGGGTCTGGTCGGTGTTCGTGACTATGGTCAAGGGACACTGCGGGTAGTTCGCAACCAGCGGACCAGCGACCCGCGCGGCGATTTCGTCCGCACATTCGACCAACAATCCGACCCGGTTGTCGTGCATGCCGTAGGTCAGCGTCACCGTTTGTCCCGGCTCTAGCGCCTGGTGGATCGCGGCGAGCGCCTTTTCCATGTAACGCGGGCCGCGTTCGTTGTCAGCCGGTGCGGTCCATAGCCACTGCATCGGCACAGTTTAGCGCGAGTTGGCTCATCGGCAAAACCGCTCCGTCAAGTGTGTGTGGACCTGCTCGAAGCGGCCGCCCGCCAAGGTCTCAGGCCTGCGGCCCCCCTTCCTCAGCCGCAAGGCGGAGGGGCACGGGATAATAGCCGCACCGGGCCGTCAGTCGTACGGTGGCGTGGCGAAGAGGTTACCAGACGGCGGCATCAGGCTCTCTTGCCGGAGGCAACCGAACAGGGGATCGTAGCGCTCTCGCAGACGGATGCAGGTCAATCAGCGACTGCCAATGGCCGGAATGGTCGAGCAAGAGGGGATTGGTCAACGGATCGGCATCGCCGAGATAACTGTCCTGCGTGGCAGCACAGATCAACCGCCGCGAGGGATTCCGCGTGATCCGGGCCGCGACCGCGAGTATATGATACGCCCGCGCCACGGAGGTGGTCAGAAACACCACTCGGAACCGCGGTCGAGGCCACGTCCGGCCGCCGGCTAGCCAGCTTTCCAGCAGCAACTGTTGGTAGGCATCATACAGTTCCAGGCGCGACCGCAGACTCGTGTCCCGTGGCGAATCCACCGTCTCGGTACTCTGATCGATCTCGAAGGCGACATTGAAGGCTCGGACACCGCTCGAGAATTGAAAGAAGCAGTCGGGTTGCACCTGGGCCTCACCAACGGCGAAGGTCAGTTGATTCTCTCGATGGAAGCCGACGATCGTGACGTGCCGGTCATGGGCGGCGCAGATCGTGGACACAATTACCTCGGACAGACGCAACGTGTGCATCAAGAAGCTAGGGGCAATCGGCGAAAAGAACGCACGCGGTGGGGGAGTGGCGTCGACTCCGTACAGCGCCTGGAACCCGGCTGGCGTGAGCTTGTAATAGTTCTGCAGGCCACCTCCGATCGTGGCGGTCGACCAGTGCCGCGTGAAACCGGTTCGTTCCAAAGCCTGCAACCGTTCGCGGAGCCGGCGCTCGTCGGCGAAGGATCCGCCCGCAAACGTGCGGCTCGCGGTCCAAAGCAGCGATGTCGTGGCCGGTGTCCAGCTCAGCAGTTGCAGCAGCGAACGATCGCGCGGTGACAGTTGCACGGGGTTTGTCATAGGGCGGTCGCGAGCGTACCATTCCGGCGGTTCGCACTGCCATGAATCAACCTCGTTATCTCGACGTCGACGCGCTCCAGGCACAGACCAGCCTCGAAGAGGCGGCCGCCAAGTGTGGCATCCCGCTCGAAGTGCATGGCAGTGGCCAGGAAGTCCGCCTCGACTGTCTCTTCGGCTGCCCCGGCGATCATGCGGGGAAACGCGAGATTTCGGTGAACACCGACAATCCGCAGAAGGTCTTCTGCTGCCACGCCTACAGTTGTCAATTCCGCGGCAACCTGTTGACGCTGATGCACGGCATGTTGACCAACAGCAAACCCACTGGCGACAAGCTCACGGGTGGCGAGTTCAGCCGCGTCCGCAAGATTCTCGCCGGAGCCGTTGATGTCCCCTCGGCACCAAGTCCGACCGCGACTCCACCGGCCACAGCACCTGCAGTCACTCCACTACGAAACATCCCGCTCGCCGACAGCGACAATCCGAAAGCCCGCGACCTAGTTCATCTCCACGAACGGCTGATTGTCGACATTGCCGAAATGCCTCCGCCCGCCGCCAGCTACGTTCGCCAGCACCGCTGCCTGACTTCTTCCGAGTCGCTGCGAAAGTGGTCGGTCGGCGTCCTGCCGACCGGCGGCGACGACAAGCGGGGCTGGTCATTGCGGGGCCATATCGTCTATCCCGTCCGTAGCGAAGAGGGCCAACTCCTGGGCTGGATCGCGCGCGACCCCAACTTCGAGGAGAAAGAGCGAACCTTCCTCGCCTTGCCGCCCGATCAGCGCCAACGCGAGAAGCCGCCGCACAAACACAAAGTGCCCAGCGGGTTTCACCGCGGCCTGGAACTCTTCGGTCAGCACGCGGCACGCCTCAACGAACCCGGTTATCGAGACATCCTCGCCCATTGCGGCCCGATCATCGTGGAAGGATTCAACGATGTGCTGGCGCTCGATCAACTCGGCATCCCCGCCGTGGCGATCATGTCCAACAAGATCACCGTCGAGCAAATCGCCAAGATTGAGCGCTGGTCCCGGCAACTCGCCCAAGGTCGTGTGTCGCTGCTGTTCGATGCCGACGGTCCCGGTGACGAGGGAGCGAAGGAAACGCTATGGCTGCTGGCCGAACGCAATCTCGATGTCCGCGTCGGCTGGACCCGCAGTCTCAACACCGGCACTGTTGCCGACCGGCAACCGGAAAATCTGACGCGCGATGACTGGGAGCAGGGGATTCGCCCGCGCCTCTGGCGCGAATAGTCGAGCGTCCGCCCCGCCTATTGCGGGGACACACCGGACGCATCTTAACGCTGCATAAGCTGATATCGCATTAAGAATATGATTGACGTGTGGTTGTGGCGACAGCAACAATTGCCTAGCGGGAATTGAACATCCACCGATTTCAAAATGCCGGCCTGCGGAAATCGCAAAAGGGTGGAATGTGAATCGAGAAATGCATCGTGAAAATAACTTCACGCGTCATCTCAGGGCAATTGCATGTTAAACCGCGGAAAAAGCGGTCCAAATTTGTTCGAGGACGTCCTCGTCCCAGCCGGCGCGGAGTCGTTTGCCGCGGATGTTGTCTTTGACCGAAGTGTCGCGCTGTAAAATG
>JAKFVC010000132.1 GCA_021732415.1 Planctomycetaceae bacterium | reverse complement strand
CCAATATTGGTCGCGTTCAGATCACCGCATTACTCGCAGCCCAACAAGCTGCTACAAAACAACTTGTATCGTTGGCTGCATAAAATGTTTGCGCCTCACAAAGAAATCACGGGTTTGTGGCACGGATTGGGTCACCCTGGTTTGCATCCGGTAATGGCAGCGTAATCAGATCTGATTTGGAAAAGCAGTCCGGAAAGTCTGCCTCAAAATCCGCATTTTTCTGTGTTTAATCTGTGTCATTCTGTGGCTAAATAATTCTTCAGCCCGACTTACGTCGACGTGAGCGGCGACTGTCCCAGATAGAGGTCGGACACAGGAGTCGCTGTCGCCGTCGAGTCCGCGGGTTCTTCGTTCTGCGTGATCAGCCACAGGCAAACGCCGAAGACCGCTGCGGAAATCAACAGGGTCGGCCACAGATACAGAATCTGACCGTGCTCGTTCGCGGCATAGAAGTGACTCAGGGGCAGGGTGTCGCCGAATTGCCGGCCAATTCGTCCGTGCATTACGGCCAGCGCGTTGAAGCAGAAATGGAACATCACGCACGGCCATAGGCTGTTGCTGCGAGTGGCCACGATTCCCAGCACGATCCCCAGCAACGCGGCATTGAAGACCTGTTGCGGAATCATATGCATGATGCCGAACGAGAGGCTCGAGATGACAATCGCCAGCCATGTGCGGCCGTGCTTGGCGAGGCCACTGAGCATGAAGCCGCGGAAGGCGACTTCTTCGCAGAACGCAGGGGCGATCGCAAACGGCAATAAGATCATCCACAACGGCTGACGAGGGTCTCCCATCCCGTTCGTCAACTGGGCGATACCATCAGGCAACGGCGGGAAGAACCATTGTAAACTAGCGGCCAACATCAACGACAGGGGATGCGCGGAGACCGCGAGAACAGTGGCCAAGCCCAGCATTTTCAGCGACGGCAGCCGGAAACGGAACGTTTGCCACACACTGGTAGTGAGCATGATGCCCATCATCAGTGCGGGGCTCGCAATTAATGCCAACTGCTGCACCAGCATGACTTTCATCGTCTGAGCCGCATCGAGTGCCCCCGAAGCGTTCATCGCCGCGCGGGATAAGTATTTGAACGATGCAAACTGCAGCATCATGATCAGCACGAAGCAGAACATGGCGTGGGCAAACGTCGGAGTCGGTTCCTTGTCGCGCATCAGATGCCGCAGCCACATCTTGAGTTCAAAGCGTTCGGCTTCACGGAACAGGACCTCTTCTCGCTGGAATTGGTCGACCGACCACCAGAGAGCGAGCAGACTATAAGCGATCGACGTGACCAGCACGGGAATCGCATACAGGTAGATCGTCATATCCTGTGGAGTCAGCAACAGCCCCTTGAGCAACAACGCGACACCGGCGATGGGCATCACGCTGTAGAACAGATTGAGTTCAATACCCGGCGAGACACAGAAGACGGTCAATCCCAACGTGACCATCAACAAGGGAGTCAGATAGTACTGGCCTTCCTTGCTGCTGCGGGCAAAAGTGGCCAGCGCCAGGCAGAGGGCGCTGAACATCGCGGCCAACGGCAGCAACAAAATGATGATCCAGCAGAGGGCGTACCAGGGCGGAAACTCGGGAGCTCCAGCCATATGCACACCGGGGGCGCGCTGCATCAGCGAGGCCATATGCTGACCGGTCATGCCAATGCTGATGAGATTCAGGACCGCCGTCGAGACGCTGAAACACAAGACGGTCAAAAACTTGCCGAAGACGATCTCGATCCGCTTGGCGGGGCAGATCAGCAGGGTTTCCATCGTGCCGCGTTCTTTCTCGCCGGCACAGAGATCGATCGCGGGATAGAACGCACCGGTCATCGACATGATGACCAGCAACGCGGGAAACAGTTTGCTCCACATGACGGCACCGATCTGGGCTTCAGAGGCCAGATCTTCGCGCACGGGATTAACGGGCTTGGGTAACGATTTCGGCAGTCCGGCCAGTTCCAGCCGCTGCTGCAGAATCTTGTCTTCCCAAGCTTTCAACGCATCCGAGACGCCAACGTAGGCGGCCATCGATTCTTCGTCGGCCTTATTGTGAATGACAATCGGTCGAGCGTAGTCGGCGATTTCGGTCTGCGTGCCGCGGCGTCCCAGTTCGTTGTTAACGCGTTCGACATGCTGCTTGAAATCACGCGGGATCACAACCAGGGTTTGAATCTCGCTGACCGCAAATTGTTCGGCCAGTTTGTTCTGATAGTCCGTGAGTTCGCGTCGCAGACGGAGGCTGTCCGCCACACGCTTTTCTTTGTCAGCCTCGGCGACTGCAGCGCGCAGGGTGTTTCGCTGCTTGATTTTCTCCGCGAGAATATCGCCCCGGCGTAGCAACTCTTGCCAGCGGGCAATCTTGGGGTCGGGCTTTCCGTCGTCGGATTTGAGGCCGTGCAAGGACGTCGCGGTAATCACACGCAATTTGTTGGCATGATGGGGATCGTTAAACAACGTCCGCACAAAATGGTCACCATCCAGCAAAGGGGGCGGCGGCAGAAACTCTTCACCCAGCAAGACCACGGTTCGCTGTTTTTCACTGAAGAGCAAGGTCAACTGCAGCATGCCAATTCCCAATGTGGGATACAGCAGCAGCGGCAGGATGAAGACCATGAACAGCGTGCGGCGATCGCGGAGCTGATCGCGGAGCTCACGCAAGAAAACCAGTTTGACGTTTCGCCACTGAACGAACATCGACGCGAGCCTTTAACTATGATTTCCCGCTATTGCGGGCTGGGGATTTCTCTCTGAATCTTTCCGATCCTGGGGTGAGGATCTTCAGATTGGTTCTTGTCTTATCTCCGTGTTCTCCGTGGTGAATGCTCTGATTCATTACACCACGGAGACACGGAGAACACGGAGAGGGAATTTTGAGAATCTTAGTTTTGAATTGACGGTTGTAATTGAACTATGCCGCCTCCGAGTTCGATATCAACTCGAAGAATAACTCCTCCATATCAGGCTCTCCATACCGCTGTTCCAATTCGGCCCGGGTCCCCAGGGCCAGGATTCGTCCCTGATGAATGATGGCGATCCGATCGCACAGCTTCTCGACTTCGCGCATGATGTGCGTGGAGAAAATAATACATTTCCCCTGGCTCTTCAGCGTCGCAATCGTCTTCAATACGGCCCGGGCCACCAGGACATCCAGTCCCGAGGTTGGCTCGTCAAAAATCATGACGGGCGGGTCGTGAATGATCGTGCGGGCGATGGAAACCTTCTGTTTCATCCCAGTCGACATCTTCGAACCGAGGACGTCACGGATCTCCTGCATCTGCAGCGTGGTAAATGTTTCTTCCAATCGCTGTTGCAGAAAATCTTCGGGCATGCCGTACAGCCGGCCGAAGTATTCGACCATCTCCCAGGCCGTCATGCGGTCATAGATGCCGGTGTTACACGACATGAATCCGATATGCGCACGGACCGCTTCGGGATGCTGGCTGACATCGTAACCCGCCACTGTCGCCAAGCCGCCGGTCGGGCGCAGAACTGTGCTTAAGATGCGCAGCGTCGTGGTTTTTCCCGCACCATTCGGCCCCAGCAGACCAAAGATCTCACCGGCATGAACGTCAAATGAAACGCCGCTCAACGCCGACACCTGGCCGCGCCGCATGTCCGTGAAGCTCTTTTGGAGATTCTCCACGTGAATCATCGGTTGACCCGCGAGCGGTTCATCGGGCGTCTGGATCACAGATGTTGACTCCTGTTGCTGAAAGACCACATTGGAGTCTACATCATACTACCCCGCCGACACGAATCCGGGACCAGTTTGCCCGATCGCGCGCCCGATTCAACCCGCAAGGATGGTCAATTCGGCATTCGGAACTCCCCAGGCAGATGCTTCCGCCTGAGCTTTTTCCGCATCATCGATAAACTCGTAAAAGACGTTACGTTGCCGCGGAATATAACCCGCTTCGCGAATACAACGCTTGATCGTTTCGAGAGACAGATGATGAACCGTCCCGGCCTGCGCCACGACGTTTTCTTCGATCATCAAGCTGCCCATATCGTTAGCGCCAAAATGGAGCGCCAACTGACCGATCTTCTCCCCCTGGGTCACCCATGACGATTGAATGTTTGGGACATTGTCTAAGTAGAGCCGGCTGACTGCCTGAGTCTTCAAGTACTCGAAAGCCCCTGCCGGCGGGATGTGGGACAGGTCCGTATGATCGGGCTGAAAGGTCCAACTGATAAAGGCGGTCAATCCGCCCGTTTCGTCCTGCAATTGGCGAATCCGTTCGAAGTGCTCGATCCGTTCGGCCAGAGTCTCCACGTGCCCAAACATCATGGTCGCGGTCGACCGTCCGCCCAGTCGATGCCAGACGCGATGGACATCCAGCCAATCGTCGGTCATGACCTTGCCCCGCGTGATTTCCGCCCGTACGCGGTCGACCAGAATCTCACCGCCACCGCCGGGCAAACTGCCGAGGCCAGCCGCCTTCAGCCGCTCCAGCACTTCCTGCAAGGGCATGTGATTGACCTTGGTGAAGTGGTAAATCTCGGGTGGACTGAAACCGTGTACATTGACCTGCGGGAAGTGTTTTTTGATGTCCTGCAGCATCTCCTCGTACCAGTCGAGCTTGTATTTGGGATGCAGGCCACCTTGCAGCAGAATCTGGTCTCCGCCGAGCGCGACGGTTTCTTCGATCTTCTTCAACAAGACGTCGCGCGGCAGGACGTAGACCTCTTCGTGATTCGGTGTCCGATAGAAGGCGCAGAAGTCACAAACGGCAGTGCAGGCATTCGTGTAATTGATATTCCGGTCGATATTAAACGTCCGGAACGGCCCTGGGTGCAGGCGTTTCGTCACGGCGTTCGCCGCGGCACCGATCGCCACGAGGTCGTGGGATTCGAGAATCTTGAGGCCTTCTTCCGGCGTCAGTCGTTCGCCGGCGGCGGCCTTTTCAAGCAAGGGCGCAATGTCGGAAGACAAGATCATATCCTTTGGGAGCTAGTCCCTGTTTCATCGCCAGTTGGTGGTACTGCTGAAAGCCGCGGCGTTCGGCAGTACCCAACCGGTAATACAAATTCTCCGTGAGATACTCAAGGGTGACCTGGGGACTGAGCCCCAGCAAAGGTGCCTCGCGGGCGGCAATCTCCGCCACCCGCTGCACTCCGAGATCGCGCGACTGACAGAGAGCCTCTTCAACCGGCCCCAAATCGGTACCGGCTCGAGTCGCCCACATGGCAAACACAAACGGCAGCCCGGTCCAGCGCGTCCATTCTTCCCCCAGATCCCAGACCTCCGTGAAATGTTCGGCCGGAGCATGAATGGCACGATCACCGATCAACAGGATGGCATCCGCTTTCGTATCCTGAGTATCCAGATCCAGTGGCAAACGCTCCAACTGCGGATGCAGCCCGAACCGTTCAGCCAGCAAGACTTTACTCAGCGCCGCACTCGTCCGCGAACCTTCATCCAGCGCCAGCGTCTGGATTTTGTCCATCGGCACGCGGCTGTAGAGCTTCACGCTCAGCACCGGGCCGTGCGTCGCCACGCAGGCATCCGAGACGATTTCATATTGTGGGCCCAGCACGCATTCGATTGACGGAATGAGCGCGACGTCCAATTCGCCGCGACTGAGGCGATCTGCCAGCCGGCTGGGATAGTCGAGAATCAACTCCGCCTGAGGAGCCAGTTCCGCGAGATTCTCGATCAACGGCTTCGAATTGAGGTAACTAACCGCACCGATGCGTATGGGATGCATGTTGCTGACCTTGCTACTACGAGCCCAAGTCGAGGGTCTGAAATCTTGCGTTGTCAGATACTAGAGAAGAAGAATTATCTCACGCAAAGGCGCCAAGGCGCAAAGTTTTGAATCTCAATCGAGGAACGTACTCTGACTTTGCGCCTTCGCGCCTTTGCGTGAGATAATTCTTCTTTCCATTAACTACCAATTTGGAATCCCGGCAACAGACAAAATGGTGCCGAGTAGTCAGACGGATCTTTCCGTCTAGTGGATTGAAAACGTTTCACGTCTATTGGTTATGTCACGCTTAACGATAAAATCGGACTACCATCAAGCGGTCCCTATGCTACCGCAATCGACCGTTCTCGGCCAAGGACAAAGGGCCGATGACCAAGGACAAAACAGTTTGCCAGAACTCGACTGCTCAGTCCTTGAATCGAGTTGTATACTTCCAATCGATTAACCGCTCGTGGAGCGGACCGTTAACCTTAAAGTTGGAACGAGTTTTGAACAGCATGCCCACCTCTCAGTCGACTCCCGGCCCGTTATCAATCGCGATCGTGGGCATGGGGACCGTCGGTACCGGTGTCGCCCGAGTTCTGCTGCAACAGTCCGAACGGATCACACGCCGCGCCGGTCGCCCCCTTGTTTTGCGGCATGCCGTGGTCTCGGATCTGAAGAAATCCCGCGACATTGACTTGCCTGCCGGCATTCTGACCGACGACATACAACGAGTCATTAACGACCGCGAAACCAAAATCGCGATTCATCTGGTGGGAGGCCTGGGTGCCGCTCGAGAGATCATGCTCGCCCTGCTGGAGTCGGGGAAGGACGTCGTCACTGCGAATAAGGCGTTGCTCTGCGAGCATGGCCCGGAACTGTTCGCGAAGGCTCATCAATTAGGGCGGTCAATTGCTTTCGAGGCGGCGGTCGCGGGGGGCATCCCGATCATTGCCACTTTGTCGCAATCGATGGCTGGAAATCAAATTACGTCGATTTCTGGCATCTTGAACGGCACCACGAACTTCATTCTGTCCGAGATGATTCAGCGGCAGCAGACTTACGCTGATGCATTGCGACTGGCCCAGGAATTGGGCTACGCGGAGGCTGATCCAACACTCGATGTCGATGGCACCGACGCGGCACAAAAGCTGGTGATCCTCACGCAATTAGCGTTTGGTACCAAGGTCGCCCTGAACGATTTTCCGCGGCAGGGAATCGACACGCTCGACCTGTCCGATATCCGCTATGCGGCCGAGTTGGGATATACGGTCAAACTGCTCGCGATCTCTAAACTGGTCGAGAACCAGTTGGAAATGCACGTCTCCCCCACGCTGGTTAAAAAGCAGACGCCGCTGGCCGAGGTCAACGGGTCATTCAATGCAGTCGCCTTGTCCGGGGATGTCGTGGGAGATACGTGGTATTCGGGTCGCGGTGCAGGCCAGATGCCGACCGCCTCCGCCGTTCTGGCCGACCTGATCGACATGGCGGTGGGCCGGGCACAACTGACGTTTCAGCAGTTGGAACTGTGGCGCACCGAGCCGAGTTTCCGGATGTTACCGACCTCGCAAACAAGCAGCCGGTATTACCTGCGATTCAACATTGAAGATCGGCCGCACATGCTGGCGGACATCGCCGACGTCCTGGGCCGCCATCAAATCAGCATCGCCTCGGTGATCCAGCACGAGGCCCCCGAACCCGCCAATGGAGAAGCGGGTGGAAAATCGTTCGTGCCGCTGGTCATCATGACGCACAGGACGACCGCCGGAAATGTGGACGCGGCGGGCAAGGAATTCGCGAAATTCCCATCGCTGCGGGCACCCTTGGTGCAATTGCCGGTCGCGAATTAATGGGAGGGAGAGGGACCCAGAGGGTACCCCGCCGAGCCTAGAGCGACCGCAGGTCGGCGTCCGCCGGAGGCAATGGATCGGGCCTCCGGCGGACGCCGAGCTAAAGCTCGAGTCAGGCTCGGCGGGGTACCCTCTGGGTCCCTCGCCCTCCCATCAGCCGGGACTGCACCGCGCAAACAAAAAAGCCCGGCGATTGATCGTCGGGCTGACGGCATCAGGTTGTTGGCGGCTGGTTTTCTAACCGCGACTATCGCTTCAGCAGCTTATGACAAACCTTGCAGCGGGCCAGATCGCGAACGATCTTGCCGCACTTCGGGCAGCGTTTGGTCTTGCGAGCAATTTTGAACTTGGTTCGTGGACGATGGACCATAATGGAAATCCCGCACCCTTTCGGGCCTGCTGAGCAAAGAATACACGGCTCTGATGACACTTCGTCACCGAAGACGGCATTAAATCAATCCGCGACCGCTTCGGCAAGTCTGACAGGGTCACTGTCACTTCTTTCGACGGAGAATTGTCTTACCAGATATTCAGACTGCGATAAGAATAAATACGAAAACTCGCCAAATCCCGCCAACTACCGCAATGAAATCACTGTAACTGGAAGCAGTCATTGAAGATGAGTCCCCACCTTTTCTGATTGTTACAATCGTCACCACAGATATTTTTCTAAAGTTTTGCACGATATTTGCGACACTTCCACTTGACGATGTGCGCGGGCTCCCTACGATGAATAGCCGACATTGTCAAGACATCGAGATACGCTACGTACCGTGGCCACTGCGTCTCATGTGGCATTAGGAATTGCGGGGGCGGGCCCTCGCCTAGCAAGGATTACTCATGTTGGTTCTCTCGCGAAAGAAAAACGAGAGTATCGTGATTAACGACGAGATCATAATCACGGTCGTTGAAGTTCGAGGAGACAAAGTCCGTCTGGGCATCCAGGCGCCGCGTGAAGTTCCTGTCCACCGCAGTGAAGTTCACGCAGCGATCCATGGAGAAGAACCCACCACGACGGGCGACACCCCTGAACTTCCTGCCTCGTAGTCACTCCTCACATTGATCTTTGCCCCCGCCTGCCAGGCAGCAATCGCTGCTTTGAAGCAGTGTTATTGATATATTCGCCTCTCCTGCAGAGCGAATTAAATTTCTGATTTTCTGCCGCCGTCGACTGCTTGACATGCTCTGCCTCAATGAGTATTGTACTCGCATCTTCACCGGCCCCATCGTCTAACCCGGTTAGGACACAGGGTTTTCATCCCTGCAATAGGGGTTCAAATCCCCTTGGGGTCATTCGCCTGTGGCGAATAGAGCAGTCGAGGGGAGAAAGTAGTGAGTAGACGGAATTCATGTTCCGGCCTCAATTACTTTCTCCCCTGTACTGCGTTCTACTTTCTACTCACTACTCTCTAAACAAGAGTTCGCGACATTTCGCGAGGCGGCGCTAGTTCTCAAGAACAGTGCCGCCTTTTGCGTTCTTTGTCGCGTTGAGTATCGTGGGACGGGTCTCCTGGCCCGTCCGTCCCCCATCACAAATTGAAATAGTTCGATCCAACTGGCGATTCGAGTCAAGGGGAGTATCAGACTCCTGCCGAACCGCGTGGTCTGGCGAAGGCCGATCGACGCCCGAGGCTCGACAGGAACCTCACATCCCGCAGCGCCGATAAACCATCGACGTCAGGCACGGACGGGCCTGGAGACCCGTCCCACGATACCTGCCACCTACTTTAACACTTCGCAATGCGGCAATCCGGCCTTGAGCGTTTTCAATCCGTCGGCAGTAACCCGCGTGCCGGTCAGTTGTAAAACCTTTAAACTCTTGATTGCCGCCAAGTGTTCAACACCCTTATCACTGATGCGCGTATACGACAACTCGAGCTTGCTCAAACGGGGCAAATATTTCAGCGATTCCAGCCCCTTATCGGAGAACTTGAGCGACTTATGCAGATCGAGTTCCTGCAGTTGCTTGAAGTCCTGTAGGTGAGTCATCCCAACATCCGTGAGGAGTGAATCCCCGAGATGCAATTCTTCGACTTGCTTCAGCGGCTTGAGCAGATCCAGCTGAGCATCGCGAACCTTTTTTTCGTTGAGATCGATCTGCCGCACGGACAGTCGCCCCGCTGGCAAGGGAACTCCAGGTTTCACGGGAACCGTGGCGCCGTGCAGAATAAAAGTTCCGCCCAGCTTCTGGATTTGCTCGGCCGCAGCGGTGGCCGCCGGGTCAGGCTTTCCCGCACATCCAATGCCCGCAATCAGCAAGCAAACGATCCCCAATCCAGAACGGCGCATTGGCTCTTCCTCACAGATCACGCAAACACTGATTCTGATATGTAGCCCGACCCCCTGAGTCGCAGCTTTCGGTGTCGCGAGCGACTCGGGAAGTCGGGCGACGCAGGGATTGTAATCGTCCCCGAGTTGACTTGCGACGCGAATTCTCTCGCATCTTCCAGTCCTCGAAGGAATTAGGCAGATTGACCGTATCCCAAGTCGGATTTATAATATCAAATCACTCACCACGTCCGTACAACAGCTCCGAGTTCTAGTTCTGAGGATGCAACCATGATGGGTGGATCGATTCCAAGTGCAACCTTCGCATCCGTAACCGTAGGCCGCCGCTGGATGTTGGCGCTGACGAGTTGCCTGGTCTTAGCAACCATGTTGCCCGTCTTGCCGGCCCAGGAAGAGAAGGCCGCCGAGGATCTCAAACCGCGCGCCGAAACCTTCACGACCAAGGATGGGATCTCTGTCGCCGGCACGTATTGGCCATCAGGTTTGAAACAGGATGCCAGCGTGATCGTGCTCCTGCATGGAGCCAACGGAACTCAACTGGATTGGGGCGGCTTGTCCAAGAAGTTGCAGGACGAAGGCTTCGCGGTGATCGCCATCGACTTACGGGGCCACGGCCAGAGCAAGGGGGCCACACCTGCCGGCGAGGCTGTCGAAACGAAGGCTGCCAAGACGAAACCCAAAGGGGCCAAGAGCAGCGTGGATGCCGGTAGCTTGAAAGCCAAAGACTACACAGCCATGGTGCGGTTCGACATGGAAGCCGTCAAAGCGTTTATCTATTCCGAGCATCAGCAGCATAAGCTCAATATGAACAAGATGGGCATCGTCGGAGCAGGGCTAGGGGGCACCGTCGCACTCCATTTTGCGGCCGTCGACTGGCTGAAGGCACCCCACACGGATGGGCCGATCGGGGGCCAGACTCCGCGCGGGCAAGACGTACGAGCTCTCGCCCTGCTGACTCCGGATCCTGATATCACCGGACTGCCTCTGCCGGATGCGATCAAGACGTTGCGGACGCCTGAATTCCAGGTTGCCATGCTGTTCTGCGTCGGGCAGAAGAATAAGACCGATATGACCCAGACCAAGAAGCTCTACGATCAGGCGGCGACCCCGAAAGAGAAGAACGGGGATCGCATGTATTTTAAAGATTACAACACCCCGGCCCGTGGGACCGCGCTGCTCAAGAACGCCCAAGTCGAAGCGAACATCTCAGTCTTTCTCAAGAAGCACGTGCAGGCCGTGGCCAGCGAATGGCGTGACCGCGAAAGTCGCCTCGGGAAAAAGAAGAAGTCTGAGTAGGCAGGCAACCGCAAAGTGTGAGCGTCTGCAGGATGGCCGCCTTCGCTGGCGAGTTCCCTCCGAAACGGATAGCTTGAAGCGCCCTTGCGCGGCCGGCAAGCCGCTTGCTCCACTGCTAGAGATTTCGTTTTCCAGGATTTGATGAATGTACGACAAACCGCAGTTGCTCGATCTGTTTCGCGAACGTGCCCTCAAGTTTGGTGACTTCACGCTCGCGTCGGGCCGCAAGGCCACCTATTACCTCGACGGCAAACAGATCACGCTTCATTCCACCGGCCTGCGATTGGTCGCTCAGGGGCTGCTCGATCTGCTGGAGGGTGTCGACTTTCAAGCGATCGGCGGCATGTCGATCGGAGCCGATCCGATCATCGGAGCCGTGTTGTCCGTAGCGGCCGAACGCGGTCGCGATCTCTGCGGATTTATGGTTCGCAAGGAAGCCAAAGGCCACGGCACCGGGAAGTTTGTCGAGGGCCCCGTCCAACCTGGCACGAAGGTCGTCATCATTGACGACGTCGTCACGACGGGTGGCAGTTCGATCCTGGCGATTGACCGTATTCAAGAGTTCGGCTGTCAGGTGGTCCAGGTCGTCGCCATTGTAGATCGCATGGAAGGGGGGGCGGCCAACTTTGCCGCTCGGCAATTGCCATTCTGCTCATTGCTGCAGATTACCGATTTTGGAATCCCGGCCCCGACAATTTGACAGGTCAAGATTCCCATCGACATTCCGCTCGCCGACGCCAGCGGTACTTGGGTGAACGCGTATTTGGCAGCGGTCATTCGTCTACACTTCAGATCAGCTTAGGCCACGCAAACAGACCAACTGTCTTCACCTGGTCTGCACCCATCAGCCGTCATTAATGTTCGCCTAAAACTCAGTTTAGGCAGACCATTTTGCGGTATTTTATATTTTCGCAGGTTGGCTGAGTGAGGTTTCGACCATCGAAATGGGTTCTTTGGTCGAGATCAGGCAATGATTGCTTGACGGGGGGACAATGCGCGACGTAATTTATTGTGAGAGATTGATGAAGACGACGTCGCGCAAGTACTTCTAGGCCGATCTGGGCTGCCGGTTGGGACGCATTCCCGCACTGACCGTCGTGTGTTCACTGGAAGCCCTCACATCTCCAAACGACGACACAAAATCACATGACAGATCCTCAGATCGCTCCTGCAGGTTCAATACCGCCACAGGTTCCTCCACCCGTACCCACGGCTGCCTATCCCCCGGCAACTGCTGCACCACCCAATTGGCCGCAGCCGGGAATGGTCGCGCCTCAACCATTGCCGCCAGGAGCTCCCTACCCGGCAGCGCAACCCGGACAGCAACCTTACCCCGCCGCGCCCGCTGGTTATGCCTATCCGACCCAGCCCGCAGCCAACGCGGCAGTCGTCGCCCAGCCAGTGATGGCTCAGCCCGTGATGACCCAGCCCGTCTACGCGCAACCGGTGCCCCAGCAACCTCAGCCATACATTCCGCCACAGCCGACCGCGCCCCCCGCAGTTCCAGCTGCGCAACCGCAGCCGCTGACTGCGGCCGTTCCGGCACCGATGCCGGTGGCAGTGGCTCCCGCTGCAGCACCGGTCGCCGTCCCCGCTCCCGTACCGATGGTTGCCGCGACAGCGCCGCCCATGCCTGCTGCGGCGGCTGCCCCTACGCTAGTGGCCGCTCCAGCCCCCGCAGCGCTGCCCCCGATTCCTGTAGCCGCACCGCCACAGGCAGCTGCTCCAACACAGACCGCCGCCGCTGCACCGACTCAGGTCAGCGCTCCACCGACTCAAGCCGGTACGGCCTCCAACCCGGCAGCCGCCGCCCCCAAGACTGCAGCCGCAAAACAACCCGCCGCGACTAAGACGAAGTCCGTCATTGTCGCTCCGTCCTATCGCGACAAATTGAAGACCGTCACCTTTGCCGAATGGGCCAACCAGCGCGTACGTGAAGCCCCGGGCTATGTCGTCAGCATTCTGTTACATGCGGTCGTGTTGTTTTTCCTGTCGATGATGTTGATCCCGAAGGAGGATCGTGAAGAGCTGTTCAACACGATCATGGCGAAGACCGAAGAACCGGCCGAAGTCAATGAGAAACTCGACGACACGCAAATCGTTCCCGAGAAGCTTGATAACCTGGAAGCATCGGCGAACGAGATGCAAGTCAACTCGGAGATCGTCGCGGACAAGCCCAGCCCCATTGATGTGGATGTCAGCGACCAGGCTCCGACCATTGAAGCTCCCGACCCCACAGCGGGCTCGGGCCCGAATATCCCCAAAGGGGATCTGGCAGGTCGCAGCCAAAAGGCACGCGGTGCCATGCTGGCCTCACAGGGAGGAACTGCCGCCAGCGAACAGGCGGTGAATAGCGGACTGAAATGGATCGCGAAGCACCAGAAACCGGATGGCAGCTGGTCCTTCAAGCATGGCATGGATGACCCCGGCGCCATCGATAATCCAACTGGAGCTACGGGTATGGCATTACTCGCCTTTTTAGGAGGCGGGCACACCCATAAGTCGGGGGACTATCAAAAGCAAGTGGGTGGAGGTCTGAATTTCTTGGTCAGCAAGATCACGGCGACAGGTGATATGCGGGCCGGCGCTGACATGTACACCCAAGGCATCTGCACGATCGCCTTGTGCGAAGCCTACGCCCTCAGTAAGGATAAGAACCTGCGTGTGCCAACTCAGGCGGCAGTCAATTTCATCGTGAGTGCCCAGGATCCCGCGGGGGGTGGCTGGCGCTACCAACCCGGGCAAAAAGGTGATACGTCGGTTGTGGGCTGGCAGGTCATGGCCTTGAAGAGCGCGAAGATTGCCAAACTGCAGGTTCCGAATAAGACCATCGGCAAAACCACCTTCTTCCTCAACTTCGTGCAAGCGGAAAACGGTGCCAAGTACGGTTATGATGCTCCGGGTGCCGGACCTGGAACATCCGCTGCGGGCTTGCTCTGCCGAATGTATCTGGGCTGGACTCCCAAGAATCAGGGACTCGTCAAGGGTGTCGAATTCTTGTCGGCCGTGGGACCTCAGCCAGGCAATATCTACTTCGATTACTATGCCACCCAGGTCTTGCATCACTGGGGCGGTGAGCCGTGGACCAAGTGGAACAACGTGATGCGCGAGTATCTCGTCACGAGCCAGGAAAAATCGGGCAACGCAACCGGCAGTTGGAAGCCCGGCGCGGGACATGACGATGCCTCGGGCGGCCGCCACTACCGCACTTGCATGAGCGTCATGACGCTCGAAGTCTATTATCGCCACTTGCCGATCTATCAGCGGGAAACGATCAAAGTCGACTTCTAATTCCCCTGTAGTGACCGGCGTACCGCAAGCACTCGCCTCCGTGGCCGACGCTGCCAGCGTCGGCATTAATGCCAATGCCCGCAGCCTCGGCCCCGAGACAGCTTGGCGTGGTGGCACAAGGCTGGCATATTGGTTGCGTAACCCATTACTGCACCTTGCTACCGCTGCCGCCGCGATCCACCACGGAGTCTTCGGAATCGACTGGAATCAGCCGATATTGAAACTTCAAAGCGATTGCCCGATCACGAAGGTAACGGAACACACCGTACGAATCTGGCCGGACGATTGGAGCAAGATAGAACTGCTTTGGATCGAATCGACCGAGCAATCGATCAATCGCTCGTCGACACTCTGGGGACTCATCCAGCACGATGCCTGCGGTGGGTTTCGGACGTGTCGTCAACTGCTCTCCGTCATCGGAAATTACGACGAAATCACGAAGATTTAATCCCCGGCGGAGCAACCTTAAATCATAGTCATGCCAAAGATAAAGTCGTCCATACCGCACGACTAATAGAATCTCTCGCTTCTCTCCGAGTTGTCGCTGTTGGGGAAGTCGGGCATCCTTTGTTCTTGCATGTTGTTCGGATGCCAGAAGCGTCCGCGCTTCCGACTCTTGTTGCTGCGCGATCTTTAGATCGGTCAGCAATTTGTCAATCTCTGCCTGTGCGCGTACCACATTGGCCATGACGGCCGCATTCTTAGCTTGCTGCTCATCGACCGCGGCTTTCTGCTGGGCCAGTTCAGCCAGTAACATCTTCCGACGTTCGATCAACTCGCGAATGGCATCGGGAGCCAAGCTTTTCACGAGTGCCGCCTGACTCGCTTGGATCTCCTGTTTGCGCAGCACTTCCGCAGATAACTCCGCCAGCTCGCGGCTCTGTGCTTCCAACTCTTCCGGTGACGGCGCCGGCACAACCGCCTCAGGACCATGCCCCGACTGTGCAAGCAGCATCACCACCATGATGGCGATAAACAGTACCCCACCGAACGTGTTGCAGATGGTATCCAGCAACAGCTCCAAGCTATCTTGTTTCACAGCTCTACGACGGCCCATCAGGGAGCTGCTCCTTTCTCGGGATGCAGAATCTCATCCTGAGCGCCAATCACATCGTAGCCATTGAGCGTCGACTTCTCGGTAAAACTGAAGTTGATCTCATTGGCTTGTTCTGCCCCGCCAGGTCGAATCAAAAGTAGAAAGTATGCCTTTTGCTGCTTCTCCTCACGAATCCAATTCAGAAAAGCGCTTGCAGCAGTCCCCGTTATCAGCGGCAATGCGCCTTGCTGAAACTTGATTGGCTTAGCGCGACGGCCGAGGGGAGCCACGAAGATCACTTCTTCCTCGATCACCACGACCCACCCACCTGTGGACACACCACGCGGCAAACCATAGATCGGCCTGCGATCGTTGCGTCCCTCTTCGATCTGCTGCTGCAGATCGCGGCTCGCGTGCTTAGACTTCTCCAACTGCGATTGCCGAGGCCGCAGATCAAACTTCTCAGCCAGCGCGGCCTTCTCGCGAGACTGCCACTGCTTGTGGCGTTCCACGAGTTGCTTTAAGCGGGCCTGCAGATTCTGGACGGCACGCTCGGCACTAGTCACCTCCGCCTGCAACTCCGCGGGAGAAAACTGGGCGAGTTCGCGAACCGTGGCGTCCGTACGAGTCGTCTCAGCTTGCAGACGCTCCAGCTCAGCCCGCAATTCGCCAATGCGTTCCGTCAGATCTTCGACCACCCCAGCCGGCGAGTCCGCATGTGCCGATTCCTTCCGCTGGACGAGATCCAGAGCCAGGAACAGCACGACCACGATCACAATCGCTGTGACCGACGTAATGATATCCTGAAACGCAAACAGCGAGATCGCCGGCCCCGACCGGCCGCGGCGTGACATTATTCCGCCTCGCGCATTTCAAACGGCAACAACCTGAGTCGGCCGACGATGTTCCTCGCGCAGTACTCACCACAAGCATCCAGAAACTCTTCCTCGGACTTCTTCAAAGCCGTCATGAGCAACTGAATAATGAGCGCCGCGACCAGTCCCTGCATGGTCGTTTCAAATGCCACTGACAGGCCGGAAGTTACCCCCTGCAAGGCCCCTTTCACTTGTTCGAAATCACTCGCCGCCGCCAGCACTGATCCAAACCCACCGATCGCCATCGACAAGCCTTCCACGGTCCCGATAAAGCCTAGCACGGGAATGGCCCACACAAAACCCTGCAGCAACGAGTAACTCGTCTCCATCCCCGATTCATCCTGCCCCGCCTGAGTCTGCAGGATCTCATCAACATCGGTGACTCGTCCGAGGTTCCGCAAATTGGCGAGAGCCGTCGAAATCCGATTGAACACAATAAACTGCCGCGGATCATCCACGAATTCATAAATGCGTTGCAGCACCTCATCGACCGAACGCGGAGTCAACACAAACTCAGGATCATCCGGCAGGATATTAAAAGCGAGCGACCTGCGCTGCAGCAGGAGCTTCCGCCACTTCAGCCACAAAATCGCCAGCGACCAGAACGAGAAGAATGCAATGAAGTACGGGATCTCACCGCGCTGCAAAAAGCTGGCCCCAAAGATGCTGGTACTAAACGGCAATAGCGACACATAAAACACCACGGTCATCAGGATGCCCAACGACAGTGAGCACCACGAATTCACCCGCGTAAAACGAGCCCCCCGGAACAACAAAAATTGCTCTGGATCCGATCGAGCCCAAGACAAGGGCAGCGGCTGATTGCGAGCATGAGATTGAGGGACAGCCATAGTCGTTGTTCGCTCCACGAACGAAACACGTTCGCAGTATACAGGTGAATTAAGGTCGAATTTCCGATCTCAACAACGGATCGGGTGCCACCCTACGCCGTTAACCCTTTTCTCAATACCCAGTGAAAAATGGACTTACAGCAAATCGCTGCATTATTGCCACTTTGGAGAATCACTGGGGTAATCACTAAAGCAACCAACTGCCCGACGGCTCGAGTCTCTGCGGATGACTGCGAAACATCTGCCATCCGTCGATTATCAAGCAAATCACATAACTCATTGCTGAACAATGAATTCGGAAAAGGGTTAACGGCGTAGGGTGCCACCGGCTTTGCCAGTGCCTTCTCGAGTTCAGAAACACACTGACAGCACCAGGCTGCTTCGAACGGAATCACCGCTGATTGTAACGCCGCGCAAACGATTCGTCTGAAGTACAGAGAAATACAACACCTTCGATAAACGACACGACCGTAGGTAACACAACACCAAGGGTCATAAGACGAGACAACTCCAACTCGCCCTCCCTGGCAAATCCGTACCGGGCAACCATGAACAATATCCAGGTGATGTTATAAGCCAGCCCCGGCAACGCCTGTCCCAAGTAAAAGCGATGCAGGCCAAACGACCCCAGAAAGATCGACAGCATCGCGGTCACCATGCGGCTCTTAGGAGCCACTGCCGGCAACTGGCGCACCCCACACTTAGGACAAACTTCGGCACGCGCATCCATCGCGTTACCGCACGCCGAACAGTAATTCAGCTGTCCGCGACCACCCGCCGCACGATCTGATGAACGCGACCCGGCCGCCCCTGACAACTCATCCACTTCCGACGCCGGAGCCCAGTCAGGAAGACCATCCTTCCAAACCAGGTCACTTCCCATAAGTTGCCCACCAGCCAGCAACCCTCGCAGTTCGAGGATCGTGACCGGACCATACGTTTCCTTCCCCACGCTGTAATGCCACACCGGCTTGACCATCTTGGCCGGGCCGGTCACCACAACGCCCGGCCTCTTTTCGGGCAATTCTTCCCCCAACTCAACGATTTCATCACCCGAGTCGGGCTTGGGCACGGCTTTCACAACGGGAAGTGGCCGTGCCTTCGGTGCCACAAATACGTTCGATAAGGTCGCAGCCGACCGCCAATTGACTTGATCATCAGAAACTTCATGAGCCCGGCTGAACTGACCGCGTTGGTGCAAGGCCTGCAATTGAGCAGGAGTAAACGGCCCCTGGACGCGCCCCCGCAGGCGAATAAAAAACGCTTCAGGTTCCGGCTGCTCATCAAACATGACTGACTCCGACACACGCGTCTAAACAACTTGCTCTCTAATACTTCCTTATGGTGCAGACGCGGTCTTGGGACTCGCTGGAACGAATGTCGCAAACACCACAGTCCCCTCAATCAGGCTTCCCACGGCCGGAAGATTCCACTCTGCCGTCCCCGACTGTACGAACCCCACCTGTTGCCATGTTCGAGCCCCATCCTCCGCCGCCACAGAAACCATCAACGAATGCTTCTTGTCCGACTTCCATTTCGACCGCAAGATCCAACGCCGATCAGCCGTCCGCTCCAGCCAACCGACTGGTAAAGTCTGACGGAAGAGATCTGCAGACAGCTTTTCTTGCGCTACTGCGGCCCGCGCCCAGACACCTTTCAACGTGCTGGTCGTGATGCGCTTGATTAACGTATCGGCACGCTTACGAGAGTCCTTTGCCGCAACGTTCAGCGGGTCCATCCACGATACCGACATGTCCGGTGGATCATCGTTCAAATCGCTGAGGGGCTTCTTGAGTTCGGCAGCCAACAGACTGTTACCTTCACCGGCAAATTCCAAGATTTTCAACACGAGGAAATAACGCAGAAACGCGTTCACTTCCGTGTCTTTCAGCAACAAGTCCGCCTTCTGATTCAGAAACTCATCCCATTTTTCAGCCTCCACATCCTCTATTTCCTCGATGATTTTGTCGGCAATCAACTTCTGTGGCGGATCGACCGTTTTCGGAAGGGGAAACAAACTCGGTTCCAGGGCCTTCGATATTTTTACTTCGCCATTAAATCCCACCACGTATTTGAACGTAATAGGAGTCGTGCGTTCGCTGAAATCATCTGCTTTCTCCAGATAGTAGTCCTTGAAATCTTTGCCTTCTTTACATCGCAGCAGAAATCCATCACGAATCAGCTTCCCTGAAAACAAGTCTCTCAAACGCACCTGGACCGACGTCTTGGAATCCTCATCACCTTCTTTTCGCCACTGCAATGATTTCAAAAATGCCGCATAGCGACTAACGACTTCACGTTCGGGGCTAGTTGGAAATTCTGCCAGAAATGCGGCGCAGCTCTTTTGACGTGACTGGACCTCTTGTGAATCGGGCGGCCAAAACTGCTGCCAACCTGCGGCCAGCTTTTGTCTGGCAAGAATCGACTTGATCACGTCCTCGCTGCCCCCTCCCTTAAAACCGGCAACGCGTGGATCATTAGGAAAAGCCGCCGCGAACTGAGTCAACGCCGCTTTGTACTCCGTCAACTGAGGATCCGTCGGACTGGTCTGAATACCCATTTGGACGAGCACCGCCAGCCTGTCGAGTAGAACATTCTTCTTAACCACCTCGGCGTAAGTTTTGCGAAACCCGCCAAACCGGCTCTCGAGCAGTGTCGCCTGTGATATCAGTTCAGCCGCGACCTTCGGCTCCAACCCATGCATTTCATTGAGTTCTGATTGAACCTGTTCGACCAGTTTGCGGATCTCACTTTCAGAGTCCGGAGTATTCAGCAGGCTATCCAAAGTTCGCAGGTTAGTAGTCGTTGCGGCGAGCATCGTACGAAACTGTTGCTCGCTCTGAGCAACATCCGCATTCTGCTTCGTCGTCCATTCGGCTTCCAGCTTGCCCACAGCAATCTTCTCATCAGCCGTACGAACTAAGGCCCGAGCCTGCTCTAACGCCACCGCAGTTGCCGCCAGATCGGTCGAATCCTGGGCACGTTCAATCGCCGCATTCAGCTTCGACTGGCGATCATGCTCGGCTTGCGTCGCACCCGCCAGTTTGCTCTTCAGCGCGAGACCCTCTTCAGACAGCAAGCGATGAGGATGTTCCTCTAGCAGCTTGCGAGCCTCATCCAGTTTGTGCTCATCAATCAACCCATTTGCCGAGGCCAGGATCCTCCGCGATTTCTCTGCCTCAGTGCTGAAATAAACAGCCACACAAATCACGGCGACAACTGCCACCACGGCACCCACCGTGCCACCAATCTTTAACAGATTGCGACGCGACTCTGCCAAATCCAACGTCGTCAACCGATTTCGATACCGAACACGCAAAGCCTCAGGAATGACGCGCCCACACTTCTCAATCGCGAGACCACATTGTTGCAATTCCGCGGTACTCAACGCATTCTGTTCCAGAGCCTGCTCCAAGTCGGCCACCGACCGGCGATAAGCTTTTTCCGCAGCCTCCTTGCGATCTTCATCCTCAACCCATTCCAGCACCGGCGCCGCCTCTTGAGCAAGTTCGTCCTGCTCATCCAATTGCACAACCTTGGCATTGGCCACCCAGGCATCCCGCATCTGCCGAGCCAGACCCAAATTCAAAGCCGCCTGCGCATCATGCAACGTTTCCACCAACATCTCCAGTTGTTCGCGAGCTTGCCCTCGAACAACATGCCCCCCCTTCTGCTTCAAATTACGAAGCAGATCGGCCGGCACACTCTCTAACCACGCTCGACTATTCAGTTCCCCCACCAACTCCTTCAAACTGTCGACCTCACCGGCAGCAATTGCCACGCGCGACTCCGATTCAATCTCCCGAAACCGAGCCCGCTCCATTGCCCGAATATCGCCATCCCAATGTCCGCTCGCCGTATCAATCTCCGAGATCGCCCGCAACACACTCAACCGCTGCACCAGCGGACTCCGAGCCAGCGCATGCAAACGATGTTGATCCAACAGCCGCTGCAGAGGTTGCTGAACGGCATAAGCCTCATTCAGAATCGAAGCCACCCCCAACAACAACGGCTCAGGCTTGGGCAACGAATAGCCAGCCAACAAATTGACCCACTGCTCCCGCTCGGGAAAGTCGAGCATCGCAACAGTATCAAGCAAATTCGGCGAAATCTCAGCCAGATGCAAAGCCTCCGAGCGCAGCCCCTGATTGAGAAATTCCTCGCATTTACGCAGACGCACATTCGCGTCATGGCACTGCAGAGAATAATCCGCGATACACTGCATCAACTGATCAGTAATCGCAAACGCCTCATCCTGCAGCAAAAAGCGAATCTCATCAATCGTTCGCCGCAACTCGGTCATTACAAATTCTCCGCCCGTACAACACTCTCGAGCAAACGTCGCGCTGTATTGATCTGAACCGGTTCAACTGACGCTCTCATTTGCGTTCACGTTGAAAAATATAAATCTCTCTCGTCGAGTTACCCTCGGTTTGAAGTCGGTAAAACAAATTGGCCGACTTGAATTCACACTGTTCTAGGCTCGTCTTGAATTCGACCAGTTCGTGACTTGTCTTTTTCAATCGCTCGTATTGCTCAATGGCAGCTTGCACCTCCTGTGGAGAAGCTTTCGGTGTTCGCTGCTCGCCATCGGGAGGGGCATCTCGCAACTGCTTTAGTTGTGAAACGACAAGTTCAGAAAAAGATTCGATCTTGGCCGGATCAGGCGCCTTCTTCGCTTCGAAGCTGATTTTCAGCGTGTCCGCCAATTTTTTGATTGCCCCTTGATGGCGCTTAAACTTTCCATTCTGCTGCTGACAGTCCTCACTCAGCAGTTTTTCCAGTTTTGCAAACCCGCCGAATCTAAAATCGACAATCGTGGTCGGACGGGCCGAGCTGCTAGTTTTGCGTATAGCTACCTCGGGTTGAATGGTAATCGCCTCGGCAACCACGACGCGATTGGCTAAAGGAAATAGTTGCTCTAATCGCTTATTGAGCGATTCACTTTGCAGTTCCGCCAAAGCAACAAAACCTGTTAGCGGTTCGCGAGCCTTTCCAGAGGTTGCTGCAAATCTGTAGTCCGTGCCGCCAATCTTCATCAAGAGATCTGGCAGTTCCAGAGTTGGAACCGAATCGTCGGAAGCCGCAACTTTCAAGTCCCATACCGCTCGCAATGTTCCATCCTGGTTGAATGCAAAACTAGTCTTCAGGGCATTATCCCTCAATGGAAACGGATGAAACTTAAACAGAGCAGGTTCTGTCGAGTCGCTGTTTTGGATTTCACACCAATTCATTCGAGCTACTTTTTGTGCATTGCCTATCGACTTCAATATCAGCTTATATTCAAACGGTTGCCCTCTGGGACCACCTGGACGCACGTTCGTAGAAAGGCGTGCCAACTTCGAATCAACCAGACCGTTTCCTTCAATAATGTTCAGCTGGAACAAATCGTCAACAGGCTTAGCAACCTTAACTTTTAGGTGAAGGTTTGCGGGCGTCGCAAGTACGACCGACGAAAACGGATTCGAGTCTGCAGTCTGAGAAAGAAGTACGACTTCGTTATCCTTAGAATCCTCAGAAAAATTTACACCAGCTCCTTGAATTGCCGTTCTTGTTGGTCCAGCGGAGTTCTTATTCGCCTCTGGAATTGCCGGTGTATTGATTGTTATCGGAGGTGGATCAGGCATTTTTGTCGGGGTAGCGTCAACTTTTATCGCTCCTCCCGGGGTTGTTGCCCTGGAGACGTCAACCGTAGACGAAGGCCCTGTGGCGCGCTTCGGCTTGGAAGGCCGCTGACCGACGACGTCAGTTTCTCCACGCCCTTTACTGTCGCGCTTTTCATGTTGAGGGTTCGCTAAGTTATCGGCCATCGACGACAATGTTGGGGCAGAGACCTCACCTCGTACGGGCGGAGGAGGAGGCTTTGCGAGCGATATTGCGACGCATATGCCGAAGCCGACGAGTAGCAATAAGGCGACGCAAACTCCTCCGATGACGATCGTTTTGTTTTTCGGTCGAACAATCTCATCAGCAACTGTAGACGTCGCAGCCGGATTTCCAATTGGTCGCGGGATCGGAGGGTTGTTTGCCCGGCGAGTTTGATAAACGTTGCTACCCGGCAACGGGGGCGCGTCATCAGTTCCTTCGCCCGCACTGTTGGCGCTGGCTTTTCTGGCGTTGTCAGCAACGTCTTTTACGTCAAAAGGAAGCGGCGGCAACTTACCCTGCAAGCCTGTCTTCAATCGAGGCATACCTCGCGCATCGGCGACTAACTCATTTCCAGCAGGAATCCCGAGGCCATCCGGATTCGTCAAATCGAGGCGTAACGCCCTGACAAACCTCAACGACTGATGCGCCTCCGGCGAACCACTCAGCATGCAGCGCCAGTTACAGTTCACGCTTTGCGGCAAACCGGTGAAGTATGTGCTAAACGTGACCTCCCAACGGCGGTCTGCGGGGATGAGTGACAAGGCTTCAGCAATGAGCGGCAGCATGTCCTGCCCCGGAGCATACAACAAGATCACGGGACGTTCGGGGTCTCTCATAAAACTCTCGGCGAGAACCCCGGCCCAGCCGGCATCTCCCGTGAGTTCCTTCCACGCCTGGCAAACTCCGCGGGGGAGCGGGGGGATCTTGTGGACCGGCTTAGGCGGAGCAAGATGCGGTTCCTCGTTCCATTCGTCACGCATGAAGCCGGAGTTGGCGAGCAACGCGGCAGGGCCGGCTGTGATCAACTCGGCCGAATCCAGGACGACATGGTGAGCCAGCTTATTCGTCCGTTGTGAATAGTCCAGTCCATACTCCGCAATCCGCGACAGAATGTGCCAAGTCCGTCCCGCGACGGGCAAAGTGACGTGAGACCAGTTGATGGGATTCAAGTCGGTCTGCTCATCACCAGGCGGAAACGCCGGCCGATAGCCACTGAGGCCTTCCAAGGCACTCGCCAGCGGCGCGGCCATGCCTTGGGTGCTCAGGACGGTGCAAAACCCTCGGCTGCCGGGTTTCAAACCGTGCGGAGCTGATGTGTAGAGCAATTCCTGGCTCACAACGTAACCTCGATTAGGACTGGACTAGGCGACCATTTCCAAGTGAGAAGGCATCGTAACTGGCGTCGGCTCACACCATCACATCTCATTCGCGTTTAGTGATCGAAGGAATCAGACCTGAAGCGGCCCGTGACAGTCCATATAAAAACGGAGCCGTCACCCAATAGGGTTGAGCCTCGATCGGCCGGATGGCCTGTTGACCAGTCCGTCGATCGACTTCAATGTTCCAGCCGACTGAACTGACGGGGATGAAGATCACCTCCCTGGCAAACCCCTCCGCGGCAGTCACAATTTCGGGAGTAATCCTCAACAACATTTCGCGTGCTAGTTGCGACTGGGTTTCGATCTGACTGACGTCCAGGGCGCTGATGATGGCATTCGCTTCGTCTTCCGCGTTGGGCTGACGGACTTCACGCCAGGGATTGGGGGCCGCATCATTGCTGTGCAGTTGCCACCACGAATCAAACTTCGTCAGGATCACCACCAGCGGCCGATTATGTTTGTCAGACTGCCGCAGCCCGGCGTACCGTCGGATCCGCGCGGCCGCCTCTTGCAGAATGGGCTCCTGCCGCATCGTCCGTGTGGCCGTCTCTAACCCACATCCGGCGTCAGTCATCTTGCGTTGGAAGCGACTATCCTGAGTCGGATCGAACACGAAGAACAACACACTGGAGTGGGCCATGTGCCGCGTCACGGGAGCCGCCGCCGAATCCTTGCCCGGCTGAAATGATTCGCCAGCGTTGTCATAGAGGCACACCGTCCGTGACAGAGTATTGCGGCGGTCTCCGTTGGGGTGCTCGGTCTGTGGTTGCACCGAAAACAGAAACGGCCGCGGATAGCTGACGGTCTGATTGCCATACGACACCGTATCGTACAACTCACCTTGCTCTTCCGTCTTACGAATCAAGCTGGCCAACGGCACGAGTTCCTCGGCCGATGATCCCGAAAACACCGACTCTTCGTAGTCATTCAAGCTTCGGTTCAAGACTGGATCGGCATCCGCAAACGAGACCCGGAACTGCAGTGGCAAGATCTTTCGCAGCTCCCAAGTCATGGCAGCCAGGAAGTAGGACTTGCCGCTCGCCGGAGCCCCGAAGATCGACAGAAACAACGGCTCCATTTCCAGCATCGAGCGCGGAATGCTGAGATGGCAATGAGGGCACGCCAATTGATGACAGACGAAGCCCTTCACATCCAGGGCCTCACCCGCAACATTAAAACGCGTCGGCAGGAACCGCGTCTGATGATCGGGCCCCAGCCGCTGATCGCCGAGCAAATCGGAATGCTCCGAGATCCACAGCAGCTTCTCCGGCGGGAACTGCTCCCAGCAATGAGGGCACGTCACACGCTCGAGAATGCCGCGCGGTCTCCATTCCTGTTTGGTCTTCGCAGTCGCCACTGGGTGCCCCGTCAATGGAGTTGTTTACTGGATACGGTCTGAAATGAACTGTGCCGAACTGCGATGCTACTGATCCACCAGCCTCTTAGTATTGGCATCGCCCGGCGCAATGAGTGCATTGGCCCGCTCTGCCAGTAATTCTAACTCAGCCTCCAGCTTGTTGGAGAGGGCTTGGCATTCGGAATCTTTGGAAAAAGCATGCACCATCTCCCACGCCTGCGATGACAAATCAAACGCTTTACCGTAGTTCCCGCGTTCAGCGGCGGCGATGGACTTCTCGTGCAGACCACGAGCACTCTCGAGAGCTTCTGCGGCAGTCGGCGGCGAGCGGCCAGTTTTGGGCGAGGACGCTTGATCGGCCGGGGCTCCAGTCTTCGAGCCACCTTTGGGTCGCGGACTGGCACCGACTTTCGGACTGCCGCTACCCGAAGTAGCCGATTTCGAGTCCGCCGATGGCGTACCAGGTTGACTCACGGGGGAGCCCCCAGTTTTGTCGTCCGTCGACTCGTTCGATTTCGCAGTCGGGACAGTCTCGTTCTCGAACTTGCTCTCAGTCTGCTCTTCTGGAGCCTCGGCAGCGGATTCCTGTTCTGGCGTGGGATCGACCGGTGGCGCAACAGCCTCCTGCGCCTTGGTCGGAGATTCAGGGGTTGTCTTCTGACAGCCCGAACAACCCGGCAAACTCAACAAACAAGCGAAAATCACGAACCACCGATAGCGCTGCACGGCAGGCTGCCGCGATGTGCCATCGGACGCACCCCCATGAGCAGACGATCGAATTGTCGTGATTACAGTCACATCAAGTCTCCGGCACACGTCGTTCTTGAACAATTTGACTTGTACGGCTGCACATTTTGTGCATCTTGCCAGAGTACCGCCCTGCGTCCAATCAGACAAGCAATCTGCCCCTCTACATTATTGCGATTGGCACTTCGGTATGATCGAAACTCAGCGAACCTTTTCGACCGCAGACAATTCTAACCACCACGAGCAATATAGTCCATATATTTACATGGCATATTCACATTAAGAATGTGAGAATGAATACCGCTACCGTGTAAGGGGGCTCATGAATTGCTCAACTCTTCTTTTCCCGGACGCCACCGCGAGATGTTCAGCGGCGCGATCGAAGTGGAGCGTTGGAAAACACGCTCCCATCACGGGCGTGTTTTTGCTCGGACCGCTCTATAGTTTCTCACTTCGCGGCCAGTTCCAGAAACCGTGATGCGAACTTGGGACCAGTCCCCGTATCTTCGTGCTTAAAAAACACGAACACCGAGGTCCACTCCTGAGATTTCATTCGCTTGATCCAAGCCTTCAATTGAGCGTCGGTATATGTTTCGCATCGCAAGCGAACATAACCCCAATCCGCCGTGCTGACGAGTTCAGCACTCGGACCTTCATCAACATCGGCAACGCACAGAGCACACTCATGAGTACGAAGGACGTCAGAGACTTCGTCATCGAACCAACTCGCGTTTCGGAACTCAACCGCCGTCTGCGCCCGTTCGCCGATCAAGTTCAGGAACGCATTCAGCAGCGCGACATCCTTTTTCAAGTTCGGCGGCAACTGAAATAACAGCGGACCACGCCGACCTTTCAACACGGCCACGGCTTTCAACAGGTGATCAACTTCCACCTCAGCATTTTTCAGCCGTTTGCGATGCGTAATGAGCTGCGGAGACTTAATGACAAAACGAAATTCGTCAGGCACCTGCTGAGCCCACGACTCGAGCACACTCTCTTCGGGCATGCGATAGAAAGTGTTATTGATTTCAACCGTAGAAAATCGTTGGGAATAGTAGTTCAGCATCTGTTTGGGAGGCAATTTCTCGGGATAGAAACTCCCTTTCCACTCTTTGTAGCTGTAGCCACTGGTCCCAACATAAAACTGCATCACTCAATCCCGCCGATTGACATTCACGGATCACCAAACAACCAGCCAACAAGGTACCTGATCCGAGCAACTCAGATCAAGACAGTTCTTTTATTAAAGGACAGGCATATACAGCAGAACGAATCCAAATTAGATTTCGATGTGACTTGGACACAGAGGCAAGCAACCGAATGTGCTCACTTGAACGTGAGCTTCGCCAGTTTGAAACGAGCAGGCGTGAGACAACTTCGAGAGAGAGCAGAGCAAAATCCGCTACAAGCCCGAAAACAAGGCCTGACGTGAGAGAATTGCGATGGACTCGGGTGCGGAAACCGTCGCTAGCCGGCGTGAGGGGCCGTCAGGACAGATTGGCGGCCGGTCACGTTCTTCACGAACCGACGACCTTGCTGGGCCGCGATCTCAATGAGACGCGTCTCACTGCCGAAATAGCTGCCCACTTGCTTCTTCCGGCCCAGCAGTTTTTCCAGCGTGGCCTGCCAGGCCTGAGCGTCAATCCCTAATCGCGACAGCAAGGCGGGCGTCTCTGCCGCCACGCGAGCCTTGCCCGGACGTACCAGGCGACTGGTCCAGTCAACCAATTGCAGATAACCAGTCAGCGAGATCCCGTGCAGCATGCCCGCCAACCCATTGCCGTTGGGATCCCGTTTGTCCTCAATCGGGAACAGCCAGTGGTCTTTCTCCAGATGCACCTTCGACACATACGGCGATCCTTCGCGGAGCCTTTCGAGTTTCCCTTGCTTCACGCAGTGTTCCACGCGCGCCTTCACCGAGGTGTGCGGCGATTTCTCCGGCGTGGCCGCGACTCCGGCCGCGACGGGGTTCA
>JAKFVC010000021.1 GCA_021732415.1 Planctomycetaceae bacterium | reverse complement strand
GAACAACACCATCTGATCACGCTTCTGTGGTGCACTGGCCCAACCCATATCTGCGGCTCCTTTGGTCCGCAATCTAGCGCACGGCTTCAAACTGGGCAAGAGAAGGGTAAACTAAATCGACACGCCGTTACGCCGCCGGGCTCGCCTGATTGCTGGTGTAATCGGAGGTTGTGACTTGATATTAGCAGCCAACTATTTCGCCGCTGCGACCTTCACCCCACTCAGCGGGTGCTGGATCACCGCTTCCCAGGCCAGTTCCTGCAGCAGCCGATTCAGCTTGTCGTCCCATTCGGGCTTGTTGGCGGCAGCCAAGACTTGCGGCAGTGGCAGGCCCACTGGAGATCGCTTATAGATCACCGCGAAATGGCAGTACGAAACCAACGCCTCCAACGGTGCGGTCGCATGACCGATGGGATCTGTGAACAGGTCTGCCTGCTGCTTCAGTCCTGGTGCTTGCCCGGCAATAATCTTTTCTCGCAAGGCAATGATGGCCTGGCCCGCCGGCACGACGAACACCACTGGCTTGCCGAATTTCTTGTTCAACTCCTCGACATGCGCGTCCATCGACTTGAAGTAGGGAGCGTGCAGCTTGCGCAAATCGTCAGCCGTCGGGGCGTTATGATCGACCTGCTTGGGATGATTCGTGAATGTGGTGTCATAGATGTCGTAGGGGAGCCAGAATTCTTCGACCGTCACTCGAATGTCAGGGTTGCCTTCCAGCGCCAGGGTAGCAAATTTCTCAATCCCCTCATCGGGCAAATGAATTGGCGCCAGGGTCAGCACGTCTGCCCTGCCGCTTTTGAGGACCTCTTTCGACTTGAACTTGTCGTCCAAGACATTCCAGTGCTGGATCACACGCGAGCCGCCGATCGCGGACAGGCCGACCTGCACGTGGTCCTTGATGCCGGCGGCAGTCGCCATCTGCGCCAGTTGGCCCGGCACGAAATAATGAAAACTATGGCCCGCCGAATACACCCGCAAACCCTTCTCAATGGGTTGAGTCGCCGCGGCGTCCTCAGCAATCGCCACGGCGGTGGGATTCGCGAGGAACAGGATTCCTGTCGTCAGACCAACTGCCACAGCAGCGGCCGTCAAAGTTCGACTCCAACGAGTTCGTAGCGACATGTTGCAAATCCTTGATTCAGAACTATGGGAGCCGAAGTCTCACGGAGAGCGCCAATCGATCCAGCGAGACACGCGGTGGAGGCCTATAATAGTGCGGGTTTGGCGTGATGAATAGCGGCGAAAAGTCGAGGTGTTTTTGGAAGTCAGGCTAACGTGGATCTGTTTCGATTTCGAATGAATACCCCAACGGGGTTATGCATCATAGCCCAGGGTTGCCCGCACCAGCGGGCTACCCTGGGTAGGTATTCCAAGAGGTGTCCTACCCTGAAGGGGTTATTCGATGTGGAGACGTAACCCTTTCAGGGTAGGGCACTCTGATGATTCAAAACCCAGGGTAGCCCGCAGGAGCGGGCAACCCTGGGCAATGATGCACATCCCCTTCGGGGAATTCATTCAACGACGGCCATTGTTACGTGTCACAAAAGTCGGACGAACGCTTTCGTCCGGTAGCGTCCCTTTTCATCACATCAGTGTGGGACTGTCTTGCAAATCTATCTTGCGCGGACATCTTCACTCTTCCGGAATCAAATGGCGTCCCCATTCCGATCACCATCACAGATTGATCAGCTATTTGTCAGATGTCTCGCCGACTACAATTACCGAACGCCGTTGGCGACAAGTAATCTGCCTTTCCACCGAGTATTTCGGAATCACATTGAACGATGGCTCTCGAATCATTTCATCCTTTGATTCAGCAGTGGTTTCAGTCGCGATTCGCAGGTCCCACCGAGCCGCAGCGTGAAGGCTGGCCCCATATCGCCGCGGGGCGCGACACGCTCATTGCCGCGCCGACAGGCTCCGGCAAGACATTGACGGCGTTTCTCGCCGCGATAGACCGTCTGCTCAAACTGAGTGTCGCGGGCGAACTGAACGATACACTGCGGGTCATCTACGT
This sequence comes from Planctomycetaceae bacterium, assembly GCA_021732415.1. Lineage (GTDB taxonomy): Bacteria > Planctomycetota > Planctomycetia > Planctomycetales > Planctomycetaceae > JAKFVC01. The sequence continues at coordinate 26,516 of JAKFVC010000021.1, read as the reverse complement.
CTCGCCCCTGCGGGCCTTGTCCAACGACATGCAACGCAACTTGCAGACACCGCTGGATGAGATCTTCGCTCTGGCCACTCAACTCGGATTGGAGATCGCCCCGATCCGCGTTGGATTGCGCACGGGAGATACGCCAGCTAAGGACCGGGCTGCCCTGACTCGCCGGCCGCCGCATATTCTGGTGACGACCCCCGAATCGCTCTATCTTTTGCTGACAGGCAAAAAAAGCCGCGAACGCATGCGGCATGTTGAGACAGTGATCGTCGATGAAATCCACGCCCTCGTACGCGACAAACGCGGCTCGCACCTGGCGCTTTCGCTGGAACGACTGGTGGCCCTTTGCGAACGGCCACCGCAGCGCGTCGGGCTATCCGCGACCCAGCGGCCGATTGAACTCACCGCCGAGTTCCTGATCGGAGCCCGCCCCGTGGCCGACGCTGCCAGCGTCGGCGTCCAAGTCGCTACTGATACTCAAATTGACCAGATAAAGACCGACGCTGGCAGCGTCGGCCACGGGGTGCGGCCAGCCTCGAACGGTAAATTGCTGAAGGCAACCAAACAGCGTTCCTTGTTTTCAGATGATGACCTCGAGCCACCAGTCGTCGTTTCTCAGCCAGCCTTTCCACCGGTCCAGCCGGCAGGCCAAACGGTGGCCGAGCGTTGCGTCATCATCGATGTCGGCCACCGTCGACAACTCGATCTGGCGATCGAAACGCCTCTCAGCGAAATCGGCGCAGTCTGCACTCACGAACAATGGGCCGAGGTCCACGAACAGATCATCGCGCTGATCAATTCACATCGCAGCACACTGATCTTCGTCAACACGCGGCGTCTGGCCGAACGGGTGACTCATCAGTTGTCGGAGCTGCTCGGCCCCGATCAAGTCAGCAGCCATCACGGATCATTGTCGGCAAAGTCACGGCAAGATACCGAACTGCGTCTGAAATACGGCCAGCTCAAGGCGGTCGTGGCGACGGCCTCATTGGAACTCGGGTTGGATGTCGGCTACATCGACCTCGTGATTCAAATCGGCTCACCCCGCGCCATCGCCACCTTCCTGCAGCGCGTAGGCCGCTCGGGACATGCTCTAGGATTAATTCCCAAGGGCCGCCTGTTTGCCCTCACGCGCGACGAACTCATCGAATCGATGGCCGTCATCCGAGCGGTGCGACAGGGAATTCTCGACAAGATCCTCATCCCGGAAGCACCGCTCGATATCCTCGCCCAGCAGATCGTCGCGGAAGTCGCTCATCAAGATTGGCAGAGCGATGACCTGTTCGCGCTGGTCCGCCGAGCTTATCCCTATCGACACTTGCCGCGGGCCAAGTTTGACGGGATCGTCCACATGCTGAGCGAAGGGATCGCCACCGCGACCGGCCGCAGTCGCATCTACGTCCATCACGATCAAGTCGGCCGTCGCCTGCGGGCTCGCAAGGGAGCCGGAATCGCTGCCGTCATGGGAGGCGGCGCGATCCCCGAAATCGCCACGTACCGCGTCGTGGCCGAGCCCGATAACACAGTCGTCGGCAGCCTCGACGAGGACTTCGCGGTGGAGAGCACGCGCGGGGATGTCTTTCTGCTGGGAAATACTTCCTGGCGGATCATGAATGTCCGCGGCGGCGACGTGAACGTGGTCGATGCCGGCGGCGCACCTCCCACGATTCCATTCTGGTTCGGAGAGGCACCGGGCCGGACTCTCGAATTATCAGCCGAAGTCTCTCGACTGCGCGAGGATCTCTCGGCCCGCGTCATCGATCCCGTGGAAGCAGAGAAGTGGCTCGTTGAGGAAACAAGTTGCAAGCCGGAAGCCGCGAAGCAGACGGTGTTGTATGTCACTGCGCAGAAGGCTGCGATCGGCTTGGTGCCGACTCAAAAGCAGGTCGTGTTCGAACGCTTTTTCGATGAGAGCGGCGGCATGCAGCTTGTGATCCACGCCCCATTCGGCGGGCGTATCACGCGGGCGTGGGGCATGTCGATGCGCAAACGGTTCTGCCGTTCGTTCGACTTCGAATTGCAAGCGACCGCCGACGATGACGGCATCATTCTCTCACTCGGACCGCAGCATAGCTTTCCCCTGGAAAGCATGTTCGCGATGCTCAATCCGCAGAACGCCCGCGGACTGTTAGAGCAAGCGGTCCTGGCGAATCCCATGTATCAAACGCGTTGGCGGTGGAACGTCATCCGCGCGCTGCAGGTCATGCGAACCTCAGGCGGCAAGAAGGTCCCGCCGCCGCTATTGCGATTTCGCTCGGACGATCTCCTGACCGCCGTCTTCCCCAAGCTGACCGGCTGCAAGGAAGAGATCGTCGGGGATATTCCTGTCCCAGATCATCCGCTCGCCCAGCAGACGATGGAAGACTGCATGTTCGAGGCCCTGGATATCCAGGGATTGCAGGCCGTCTTAGAGCAAGTCGTCGGGCACGAAATCACCCTCGTTCCGCGCGATACCAGGGAACCGTCCCCCTTCTGCTATGAATTGTTGAATGCGAATCCCTACGCGTTCCTGGACGGAGGCGAAATTCAGGAACGCCGCACCCGTGCGGTTAATACACGCCGTTCACTAACCGTCGAAAGCGTGAGCGATCTGGGACGCCTCGATCCGCTGGCGATTGAACGGGTGCGTCGTGAAGCACAACCGTTGATCCGCGATGCCGACGAACTGCACGATGCCCTGTTGAGCCGCATCCTGCTGCCGCTCGAAGAGGGGGAAGCCTACGCGCCATGGTTCAACCAGTTAGTCAATGCGGGGCGAGCAACGACCGTCACGGTGACGGCGCCCGACACACCTTCACCGCAGACTCGAACCTATTGGGCTCCGACCGAACGTTTACCCGCAGTGCGAGTGGCCTATCCGGGCGCGGAACTCGGCAAGGATCTTCCCGTTCCTGAAGGCGTGCAAGCGGAGTGGACGGACATCGACGCACGCATCGCGCTCGTTCGCGGATACCTCGATTCCTGCGGCCCGACAACCGCCGCGTTGGTTGGTGAGTTACTCAGTCTTCCCGAACGTCAAGTGTTTGCCTGCCTGGAATATCTCGAAGGCGAAGGGGTTATTCTGCGCGGTCGATTCACTCCCGAGGGAGTCCGCTTCGTCGGCGAACAGACCTTGGCCATCGAGCACGGCCAGCCGGAAGAGGCCGTCGAGCAACCCGCATCTGATCCACCCATCGAATGGTGCCATCGACGGTTACTCGCTCGTATCCATCGTCTAACTTTGGAAGGCTTGCGGAAGGAAATCGAACCGGTCGAGGTCGATACCTTCATTCGCTTCCTGATGCGGCACCAAGGACTGGCCGCCGGTGGACGACTAACCGGCACGAACGGTGTCTATCAAGTCCTCGGACAACTGCAGGGGATCGACGTACCTGCCGTCAGTTGGGAGCGTGACTTGCTTCCGGCTCGTGTCGAAAAATATCAGCCGGCGTGGCTCGATGAACTGTGTCTGACAGGAGAAATCGGCTGGGGGCGCATCTTCCCGCCGAAGCGCGATCCCGATCGCAGCCGTCCCATGGCCAGCCTGACACGTGTCGCTCCGGTGTCGATATTCTTGCGAGAAGACATCGTCTGGTTGACTGCCCGCAGCCCGGTGCTGGATCCGCAAACACTCAGCAGTCCGGCCCAGGAACTGTTTGAATTACTGACCGCCCGCGGGGCCATGTTCGCCGCCGACATCTTGTCCGCGACTCGCTTATTGCCGGCACAATTGGACGATGTGCTGGGGGAGTTGATTACGCAAGGGTTCGTCACCGCGGACGGGTTCGGTGGCTTAAGGCGACTGATCGCCAGCAAGTCGTCCACTAACGGCCGTGATTCGCACGGACTGCGTCGCGGAGCCGTTCGCACGCGGCAATCGACATCGGGCGTCGGCCGCTGGTCCCTCTGGCGAACACCTGCCGATCCCGCCCTCGCCCCGGAATCACTTACCGAGCAATGGGCCTGGCAATTGCTCCGACGGTGGGGGGTGATGTTCCGCGACTTGCTGACGCGTGAGGCCGGCGCACCCCAATGGTGGGAACTGGTCCAAGTCTACCGTCGCCTGGAAGCGCGTGGCGAAATTCGCGGCGGGCGTTTTATTACCGGAGTCTCCGGCGAACAGTTTGCCCTGGGGGATACAATTCGCTCGCTCCGCCAATTGCGAGACGAGCCCGGCGAACAGGAACTCGTCGTGATTTCCGGAGCCGATCCACTCAATCTGGTGGGGATCTTAACTCAGCATCCCCGAGTCATCAGTACGGCCTCGAACCGCGTCGCCTATCTGAACGGCAAGCCTCTAGCGGCATTGCAAGGGGGAGAAGTCCTCCGCTTCACTGATATTCCTCGCGAGATCGAAAAAGTCCTTGCTGAGAAATTCCGGTTGGAGTTTATGGAGGATTCCGTTCTAACACCGGAAGTGCCTCCAACGGAAACCAGCCCCCCGGTTGTGGAGAGTGCGCCGCCCCCAGTTCCACCCAGCATTCCTCGCGAAAGTAAGCCGAAACGCGCGAGCGGGCCCCGATATCCCAACAGCATTCCCCGACCGCGGATTTCGTGATTGTCATTGATTTGTAGCGGAATCTCGTGAGAGTTCCGCCCTCAAGTCTCGGGCCCCCCTGCGGAACTCTTACGAGATTCCGCTACTCCGGATATTGGACCGACTTTAGAACGCTGCCTTGGCCTTGATCCCCTGCGTCTTGTTCTGCAACAACCCACGGTAGTTGTCACGCTGCAGGCGATTAATACCACCGTTCTGCTGACGCAGGCCTTCCAGTAACGAATCCTTCCCATTGTTCTCCTGGCGAGCTTCACCGGGCTTTCCTTCACCCTTCTGTTCGGCTGGTTGAGACGGTGCGGCCACAGTCCCCAGCACCGTCTTACCGCGGAAGAACGCGTAACGATTGGCATCGGTCTTGGCGATGACGGTGCTCGTTCCGTTGATGCCATCGGCGACAAAAATCCCGCGCAGGTCGGTCTGACCCGATTGGAAATGATCGTTGGCGCTGCCGATGACTTTCACATGAACCGCATGAGCGTACTTGTCCGCGACGGCATCCTTGACCGTGACGCGGACTCGGCCGCTGGTCGCATCTTCTTGAACTTCCAGTACCAGCGGACTGACGAGCACCAGACCGCTCGTATAAAGATTGTCCCCCTGGCAAACCACCAGATAGGCTCCTTCTTCCTTCAACGGTAGTTCGAGTTCTTGTTCGCGGTCGCGGTAATCCTTACCCTCACCCAGCTTCACCGTCAGATCGTGATAGGGCCGGATACCGGCCAGATTGATCGCCGTGATCCGGCTGAGGTTGCGATTGAGCAGTCCGAACTTCAACAAGTCAATCCGATAGACCTTGATGGTGGCTCCGGTCACATTGCGGAACTTGAGAGGCACCTTGCCCGGAGCTCCGGGTTTCACGGTCGTCACCTCCGGAAGCGACAAGTCTTTACGCGTGAAGAAATCAATCGCCTCCTTGGCATCCGCGAAACGGTCCTTCACTCGGTCGTATTCGCCGATTGCTTCTGCGGCTTTACCCAGGCTGTGATAGACCTGTCCCATGATGTAGATCGATTGCCAGTGATTAACGGCCATCGTTTCGGCCTTCGTCTGCGGATCGACCTTCTTCCAGTCGGCCACCTTGCGGCACATTTCCAGGGCAGCCGCATGTTTACCCTGAGCAAACTGGCTGTAACCGATGACATACCAGAAGCTGTCGAGCAACTTGCTGTCGGGATACCGCTTCGCAAACTGATCACAGCGAGCAATCACGTCCGAGTATCTTTCGAGATCGAGCAGCGCATTGGCCAGCGAGAAACTCGCCTGGTCAGCGGCGGGATCAGTGGGCCACGTCGCGATGAAGTGATCGAGCATCTGGACCGAAGTCGCAATCAAATCGACACGTGTAATTCCCGCCTCACGCAACCGTGCGTTCTGTGCTGCTTCAGGGGCCTTACCGTAGACTTCCTGAGCCAATGCATAGGTGGATGTGGCGATGTATGGCTCAGCGGGATATGCTCGCAGGAGTTGCTCCATCACCTGAACCGACCGTAGGAATTCGCCTCGTTCATCAAGGAATCCGGCGATCTGGCTTTCCCGTTGGAAGCCGGCTTCGAGGGTCGCTCGATAGACCAGATAGCTGCGTTCGTATTCGCCGAGTTCGCGATATGATTCAGCAACCTTAAGGATATTCTCAAACGAGACTTCGACCTCGGGCAGCTTTTCCTTGATCGTTTCAAAGTACTGCACGATGTCCGCAGGACGGTTCGCTGACAGTGACGTCTGGAAGAGCATCTGCACGACCTCGCCATAGATGTCGCTCAACTTGTAAGCCTTAAACAAACGGCTGAGATGCGTATCGGCAAGCACGAAATCCCCGCGAGCGAAATAGCGTTTGCCGAATTCGTAGTCTTCTTCCGGAGTTAACTTGTACTCGTCCTTGGAGGCCACTCCGCGCGGCAGCACGGTCAGTGGATCGGCCTTGGCGACGCGGAACTTGGCCGGGTTATAGAAGCTGCGAACCACCGCGGGACGACGCAGATAGCGTCCCGGCACATAACCGACGACGTCAAACTTGATTCGTCCCGGCTGGAAGCGGTCACCCAGATAGAAGGTGATGGAACTCGGACCGACTTCATAACGTTCGAACTGACCGGTGATCGTTTCTGTCAGGACAGACACGCCCGCCGGTAACGGTTCGGTATAAATCAGATACTGGCGATGTTCGTTCGGCAGATTCGAGGCATTCGAGCGCCAGATATCGACTGTCACTTCACCGCGTTCTCCGACCGGAACCTGCGTAAAGGGACTGCTGAAATGCTGATACGGAGCATGCAGATGACCGAATCCGCGTGGGATCACTTCACCGTCCAGCATCCGATGAGCGGGCTCATAGACGCGATTGATATTCATCGTATATTGGTCTTCGGTGCTCTCAGCAGCGGCCGACGGCACGAAGCCCGTTAGGATCGCGCTGTAGCTGAACTGGCCGCGGCCTTCGATGTCGAGATTGACCCGTTGCGGTTTGTCGGCCACCAGGAACTTTGCTGGAATCGGGACCGAGGCACTTGGCTGAGTGCTGGGGTCGACTGCCAACTTGGTCACTAACTTATCATTTACGAAGACCGACAACGTGTACTTCTCAGGAACGAGCTTGGCGCGACCAAACCAGTCGGCCAGAGCCATCACGATGGGCCCGTTGGCCTTCTCCGGCTGCCAGCGAGATCCCATGCGAGCCCCCAACAACCAGTTGGCGATCTCTTCAGATCCCGGTGCGGCCGGAGTGAGCGTATTCAGTGCCAACAGATACAGTCCACGCACTTCGGCCCCAGAATGCATCCACGGCATACAGCCTGCCAGCCCCTTGTCTTCAGCCGCCTGCGCTGCTGGTAGCGGCAAGAGCTTGGGCTTGGCTAAAGCCAGCACTTCGCCCGCCATTTGCTTGCGATCCATCGCCATGAGTGCCAGGCTGAGATGCACGAGCGCGGACGCGTTCAGATCGTTTCGCAAGCGATGCAACCGATTGAGATGAGCGAAGTCGCACGCCCCGGCTTCCGCCAGACCGTGGAGCACGATCGCGCGATTTTCGTGATCGTCTTCCGTGCTATTCGCGAACGCCGATTGGAGATATTGAATCCCCTTGTCGAAAGTTTGCTGGGGCACTGCAAAGCCCGATTTCCGAGCGGCTGACATCGCCCACACCACGCGGCTGCTGAGATAGCGATTGGGCTGTTCGGCCTTGGTCACGCCCGACCAACTCCAGCCGCCGTCCTCACGCTGGCTGCTGATCAACAGGGCCAGGCCAGCTTGGACTCGGCCGGCGAGTTCCCGTGCTTCCGGCACATTGGAATGTCGGCTTTGACCGAGCATCTTGAGCAAGCTGAGTCCGCCCAATACGTCCGACACTGCTCGTTCAATGTTGCTGCGCGGAGCGTACGCGGACCGCTCCCAATTGCCGGAAGCTCCCCCCAGAACGGCTTCCAGCAGCGTGCGATTGACGCTCGGTCCGATCAGCAATTCCAGCGACGGCTGTTGAGCCTTCACGTTGTCCGGGAACTTGATCTGGAACGAGGTATTCTGGGCCGATGTGCCGCCCGCTGTGGCATAGACGGGGATGCCATCCGGTTCTATTGCGACGGTCCGAGTGACGCTGTCCTTGAGTTCTCCACTACTGACAGTCAGTTCAAAATCAGCCTTCGTCCCCGCCGTGATCGCCACCGGGAAGCTGACTTCCGAAATACCGGGGACCTTGGCGTCGATGACTTGTTTCAATTCAGTCGACGCATCGCCAATCGTTGTCTTCAACTTGACTTCGATCTTCGCGTCCTTCAGCACGGCATTGTGAACTTCGACCAGGACTTGCCCCTGATCTCCCACCACATAAGCCATTGGCGTCTGGATCTCAGCAAACAAGTCTTCCTTGGTGACCAGTTCCGCTTCCGCCTTGCCCGCCAGGGCGACCTTATTAATGCCCTGCGACTTGATCACCCAAGCCGTCGAGCGATCCGGCATGACTAGCGTCACAACCGCCTTCCCCGCGGCATCGGTGACCAGCAATGGATTCCAATATCCGGTTTCGGCAGCTCGCTGGGCCGTGACGAGTTGCAATCCGTCTTCCGCCAGTCGCTTGAGATCGTCGACTGAACGTCCATTGATGACCTGCAGTTCTCCCAAGTCATTCAAGGCATACAGCGGCGTTTGCGAATTCGACAGGACATTAAAAGCCCAGGCATTATTGGTCCCGTTAGTAACAGCGGCTCCATCTGCGTAATTCGCGACGGCCTCGTTAAGTTCGGCGAACGAGTAGTAATGCAAGCTCTGCGATTGTTTGATTTCTAAGGACAGCGTGTTTTGTTCCCACGAGAGAACGCCATCGGCGCCGTCCACGGCTTGCCAATCCCCATCTGAGTCGCCCAACTTGGCGGCATTGTCCTTCTTCGCGACACCACTTCGGCGACGCAACGTAGCACCAAGAGATCGCTTGGCATCCGCGACCCCATTTGCGTTGCCAGCCTCCTGCTCCGACAGGTCCTCTAATTCCACGCGCGACACAGATTCGGCATCTTCGAATGCATCACGCTCGCCGGCGGCAGCTCCCTTTTCGGCCCGGCTAAACCCGAGACCCACGGCATCCTTACGCTTCTCGGACTGTGCCTTCTTGCCGGACATCCTGCCGGCCATGCCACCGCCCATACCACCAGACGGCTTGCCCGCTGCCGCAGCCTCAGGTGCTTTGTCGGCAGGAGCCGGCGCCGCAGGTTGCAGGCGGTCTGCGATCAACTGCTTGGCAGATTCTTCCGCTGTGAATGTCTTCAGGCGTTCCGTTTCCGCCAGCAGAAACTCGTTGATCGGCCGGGTTGAGGGATGGTACTGGAACGTGCAACTCGTCATCACACGGCACGAGATCTCTCGCGATCCGCCGTTGAAGAACGTGGTGATGGCAGCAGCGCGATCCGGGAATCGCTGCAGCAGATTTTTCTGGATCAGACCCAGTGACAATTCGGTCTGCACCGGCTTCCCCTGGGCGTCGGTCACCAAGACTTCGACCGCCACCGGTTCGCCCGGCTTGAGTGTGGTCTTCGCGGGTTTGAGGGTAATCAGCAACTCTCGAGCCACCCGGAAGTCAGCGCGAGCTTCGTGATACTTGTTGGACTGCATCACAGCGACCGACAACTGGAAGTTCGGTGCCAGATACTCAGCAAACTTGATGTCGAGCGGGTTGGCTCCTGTCTTGAGTTCCACTAACTGATGACCGAGCACTGTGGCTCCTTCGAACGTCACGAGTGCCAAGGCTGGTTCCTCGCGCCAGTGCAGTTGCACGCGGCCCAGGTCGCCCGCCTTGAAATGATGCTGATCGGCGAGAATTCGCAACCGCACCTGGTCGTCCTGACCTGAAATATAGAGCGTATGAGAACCGCTGACGACATGACCAAAGCGGTCCGTGCCGGTGGCTCGCAGGATGTAGCGGCCGGGTTTATCGAGACGAACTGTATTCCGTCCTTCACCCAGTTTGTCGTCGGACTTCAGTTCTTTAGTGGAGAGCCGCGACTCGCCGGTACCGGTGGCAGTTTGCGTGACTTCGAGGATCTCAAAATTGAGCCCCGTAGCAATCGGCTTGCCTGCGGGATCACGGACTGAAATCGTCGCATCAAACGTTTCACCCGTGACATAGACATCACGAATGGTTTTGATCCCGATTTCGAAACCGCGAGTCGCGAGGAAGATGGTCTCGCCCGCGGCTAAATTGCGTTCGGGGAAGCTGGCCACTAATTGAACGGGCTGCGCTTCACTGTAACGTTGCGTCGGCAGATCGAAGGCGACCTCGCCCTTCGCGTCGGTTGTGGCCGTCCACAGGCGATCGTCACCCAATCGATATTGGATCGTCCGGCCTGCCAGCGGCGATCCATAGTAGTACTTGAGAGTGAATTTGCCCTTCACATGCTCACCACGGTAGTAGACCGTTTGCGGCAGTTCTACACTGAACTGAATTGGCTCCAGTTGATATTCTTGTACGATGAAATTCATCTCGTACGCTTGTTCGCGACCGGGTTGATAGACATGGACGCGGTACTGTCCCGCTTGAGCCTGTTCGGGTAATTGCCAGTGAGCGGCAAACGTACCAAATTCGCCAAGTGCGACTTCTTGCGTATCAATCACACGGCCTTGAGCGTCATACACATCGAGCTGATACTTCTCGCCGACCTTGTATGTGTAGCGGTCATCGGCGACCCAGCGAATGATGCCTTTCATGTTTACTAATTGACCCGCGCGGTACGCGGGGCGATCCGTATAGAGATATCCCTTGGCAGACAGTCCGACCGAGAATTGCAAACCTTCCAGTCCAACCTGACTGCTGGCCGCGTGCTTGTCAGTAAATCCAAACACTCGCAGATCCGAAACCGTTTTCAGCTCGTCGAACTTCTGCTGCAGGATTCCATCCTTGCCCGTCGAGACCTCGGCAAAGACCTTGCTGCCATCGCTTACCAACAATTTCACGTTGTCGGCGGGCTTGCCGGTCAGCATGTTTTCGGCGAACACGAACAACTCGTTGCGCGAGCTCTTCACGATGATGTCGAGATCACTCACAACGACCATCGTGGTGGCCTCGTGGGTCTCGCTGCTGACCGTAACAGCCGTGACTCCCGGGCCATCGACGGGGATCTCCACCGACTGCTTCAGCTTGCGGTATTGCTCATAATTGGCAACGACATGTTCGAAACTCTTGTCGGGATCAATCAACGCGATATCGAGAGATTCCACGCCCGAAGCCAGATGCAGCTTGCGGAAGTAGTCGGTCAGATCGATGCGATAGAGCTTGACCGAGACATTCTTCAAATTCCGCGTGGTGACCTTGATGACCGGCTTTTCAGTGCTGCGGAATTTGCGTTCGGTGATGATTTCCAACTGCGGCGAAGTGAGTGCCGCGAGTCGCTGCTGAGCCTCGCCCTGTGCGCCCCCGGTGACCTTGCGGTAGGCCTCAACCGCCTCTGACAAGAGTCCCAACCGTTCTTCGAGCATGATTCCAACCATGAGGCTGGCTCGGGAGGCTTCGTTGGTATCGGGATACTTGCTGATGAGTCGCTGCCAGTCTGCCAACGCGGCTGCAAGCAACTTGTTGATCTCTGCCTGTTGTTCTGCGGTCACTTTTGCTGGGGCTTTGACCGAGGTCGAAATCTTGACCGCGGCGTCATACTGCATCTGACCGAATCGATACAGAATGAGTGCGACGCGGGGATCAAGCGGATATTTGTTGAGGAACGTCTCCCAGGCTTGTCTCGCGGCTGCGAATTCGTGTTGGGTAAATTGCTCTTCGGCCGCAGCAAATTCGGTGTCGATAATCACGCGCTGCACACCGCTCCATTTCGGATCGGTGGGGAACTTGTCGAGGAACGAGCGCCAGGCGGTGATGGCCTCGGCGAATTTCTTCTGGGCGGCGTAGGCGGTCCCCAGCAGATTCCACGCGGCCGGAATCTGAGGAGCACTCGCATACTGTTCGTTGGCAATCAAGCCCTTCAAAACGGTAATGGCCTGATCGTGCCGTCCGTGATGCAGGTAGCTTTGAGCCCGATTGAACTCGGCTTCCGCTGCCAAAGGATGCTTGGGGAAATTCTTGACGAACTGCTCCAGCACTTCCACTCCCAATTCCAAATCGCCAATGGTCGGTGGCTGTGGGATGCCGTACGTCTTGGCCAAGCGATAGCTGGCCTCGGCAATCAGCGACCCGCCCGCTTCTTTCGAAACATCGTTCGTCAGAAAATCCTGCCAGGTCTTCCGAGCCTCGGCGGGCTGGCCGGCGTCCAATTGAGTTTGACCGAGCTGAAACAGGGCTTCGGCGGCCAGCTTCGGGGTAGCTCGCTTCGGGCCGGGCGTCTTGGGTTGAGCGTAATTGGCGATAAACTTCTGATACGCGGCGAGGGCTTCAGCGACCTGTTTGAGTTCCTGATGACAGCGGGCGATCCGGAGCTCAATCTCCTGCTGGACAGCCAATCCCGGCCGCAGTTGCAACGCCTGCTGATAATAGTTGAGTGCCTGAGCGTAATCGGGATCCTGCTTCGGCTTTGGACCGGCGGCGGGCACACCTTCGAAGTAGCGATTCGCAAATTCCAGATAGATTGCTGTCAGCTCATCACGACGCCCGGCGGACAACAAACGGTCGGCTTCGGCCTTGTAGATGGCTCCCGCCAGTTGATAGTTGCGTTTCTTGGCCAGCACGGCTGCCTGACCAAATCGCGACCGCGAGAACCACGGTGACTTCGGATAGTCCTTCTCGAGACGGGCGAACGTTTCGAGAGCCGCGTCGTTCTGGTCCTGTTCGGTCTGGGCTCGACCCTTGAGATAGAGCAGATAATCTCCGGGAGTGACAGCCAGCTTGGGATCAGCCTCGGCCAGGGCTGCGTCGATCAGCTTGACTGCCGCTGCAAAATCGCGGCTCTGTAGCGCATCCCGCAATTCCGCCGAGAGTTTCGGGAGACTGGTAATGGCCGGTTTTTTGATTTCGGCGGGGTTGGTTTCGACACCAAACAACGCTCCGAACAATCCGGCAACCAAGGCCACGACGAGCACGCTGCGGCTGATCGACATAATAGAATCCCCGAGATCTTTGGATGTGTAGCGTGAGTGGCACGGCGCTGGCCGCCGGTTTTTCAACTTATTGACGCGAAGAACCGGTGGCTAGCGCCAGTCCGCTCACAAAGTCAGTTTGCGCAAAGTCTCCCGGAGATATCGCGGGAACAGCATGAAAACTTAGACAAGAAGTAGGATAGGCTTCCAGACTGTCATTTTACGGTGTCGTGACAGACTATGAAGCCTATCTTACGAAGGAACGCATCAATGGTTTTTTCTGCGAAATGGCTTTCAGCGGCCGTTTGGGGCTGTGCCCGTGGCCTTCAACTGGTAAACTAATTGGGTGGCGATTGTCGACAATCGGGATTGCCATCCGCCGGAAATTCCCACCTGGGTGAATCGCAACGCTCGCGATTTTCACGACACAGTTATTCACGGAGTGAGAGAACGCATGCGGTTCCTGAACGCACTAGTTTTCCTGATTGTGTCGGGTTTGTTCTGCACTGCGACCGTCGGTGCCGAAGAACCCGCCGCCAAGGCTGCGGCGACTCTTACTTTCGAAACCGACATTCTGCCGATTCTGCAGGCGCGGTGTGCCAAGTGCCACGGCGATGAGAAACTCGAAGCCGGTTTTGATGTGCGGCGGCGGTTTGCCATTCTAAAAGGTGGAGACACGGGCCCGGCCTTCGTGGCGGGAAAACCTGAAGAAAGCACGTTGATCGAGCGGATCGAAAAGAACGAGATGCCGCCGGCCGATGAGGGGCGCCTGGACGACAAACAAAAAGCTCTGATTCGCCAATGGGTCCTCGCCGGAGCGCCGACGGCCAAGAATCCCGAGCCCCCGCTGGAAGAATCCGAGATCGCCAGCCGCATCTCGGACGAAGACCGCCAGTTCTGGTCGTTTAAATCGCCCGTTCGCCCCGCGATTCCCGCGGTGAAATCGCAGGACCGCGTGCGAACTGCGATCGATTCGTTTCTGCTGGAAAAGCTGGAGGCGAAGGGGTTAGCGTTCAACGCGGACGCTCCCAAGGAAGTTCAGGTCCGGCGGCTGTATCTCGATCTGTGGGGGATTCCTCCGACGATTGAACAGGCCAATGAATTCCTGTTGGACGAGCGGCCGAATGCGTACGAACTGTTGGTCGATCGGCTACTAGCGGCCCCGCAATATGGCGAGCGTTGGGGACGGTACTGGCTCGATGTGGCGGGGTATGCCGATTCCGATGGTTACCTGGCGGCGGACCGTTTGCGGCCCGAGGCGTGGCGCTATCGTGACTATGTGATTGAGGCTCTCAATCGCGATCTGCCCTACGATCAATTCGTTCGCGAACAACTCGCGGGGGATGAGCTGACCGACTGGCGTCGGGGTGAAGAAATCACTCCGGAAATCGAACGCCAGCTGCGGGCGACCGGCTTTCTGCGGACGGCGATGGATCCGACCTATCCGGGATACATTGAACCCAACGAGGTCCATCAAGTTCTCGCGGATACCGTGCAAATCGTCAGTTCGACGATCTTGGGACTCACCGTGCAGTGTGCTCGATGTCACTCGCACAAGTTCGATCCAATTTCTCAGCGCGACTACTATTCGATGCAGGCCGTCCTGCTGGGGGCTTACGATCCGGCCCGCTGGCAGCCGTCTGAAGTCCGCGGGATTCCCCTGGCGACGGAGGCTCAGGAGGCCCGAATCAACGAACTGAATAAGAAGGCCGACGAACGGGTTGCCGCTCTGACCGCGACCAGCGTGGAACTGACGACACGGTTCCGCAAACGACGCATCGTCGAACTGCTGACCGCGGCGGCGCCGGGAGCGGCCATCGATCCGGCGCTCGTCGACAAATTACTGGCCGCCGTGGCCGTGGCTGCTGACAAGCACACTCCGGAACAAAAAGACCTCGTTGCCAAACATGTCCCGGGAGCCGTTTGGACTGATGAGGAGCTCATCAAACGGTTCGCGGAATTTGGCGAGGATCTGGCCAAATTAAAGGTGGCGATCGCGGCGGAAGCAGCCTTGAAAAAGACGATCGTGAAGTTGCGGTCACTCAGTGATGTTGATGAAAAGGCCGCCGAGGGGCGCATTTTGCGGCGTGGTGAGCATACGAAACCGGGCGGTGCTGTAACAGCCAACGTGCCGGAAGTGCTGACTCCCGTCGGTTTCCAATTGGATGTGAAGCCGGGTTACAAAACGTCCGGGCGTCGGCTGGCGTTTGCTCGCTGGCTGACCGAGCCGTCTCATCCGCTGGTTTCACGCGTGCAGGTCAATCGCATCTGGGCTCGTCATTTTGGACGAGGCTTGGTGCCGACCCAGGGGAATTTCGGCCGCTCTGGTATCAAACCGTCGCATCCGGAACTGCTCGATTGGTTGGCAACCGAATTCGTGGCCATCGGCTGGAGTCAGAAGGCCTTGCACAAGTTGATGCTGACTTCGACGGCATATCGTCAATCGGTGGACGTCGATGCTGCGAAGACGGCGGCCGATCCGGAAAACAAGTTGTGGGGTGCCTGGCAGCCGCGACGTGTGGAAGGAGAAGTGGTTCGTGACGGATTACTCGCCGTGGGTGGCAAATTGAATCCGCAAATGCTTGGTTCTCCAGCAAATGTTGCAGGTTCTGCCGACGGTGCCGTGGTCGATACGGACAACGCCGATGGTCGCCGGAGAAGCATCTATCAAATCGTCCGCCGCAGCCAGCACCTGACGCTTCTCGAGTTGTTTGATACGCCTTTGATGGAAGTCAATTGCCCTGAGAGGACGGTATCCATCGTGCCGTTGCAGGCCTTGGCGATGCTGCACGGTCCGCAGGCCGAACGGGCGGCGACTGGGTTGTCAGAGCGAGTGATGGCAGCCGCAGCGACCGATGAAGAACGTTTGATTTGGATCTTCCGCACGTTGTTGACTCGAGTACCGCGGCCCACCGAACAGCAGAATTTCCAAGCGTTTCTCGCTGAGATTCACAAAGAGCAATTGATTAACAAGCCGGCTCCGACGGCCGAGGATCAATTGGCGGCGACGCGAGTGGCCTGGAAGGAAGCCGCGTTGGTGTTGTTGAATAGTAATGAGTTTTTGTTTGTTCACTAGAAGGCAATTGATAGATTTCTTCAGCCCGGAGGGCTCGACGTAGGTAGCCAGAGGCGGAAGCCTCTGGAACAGGTTTAGACGATGATCAACTCGCCCCGGAGGGGCCGACGAACTTCGCTTCGCCGGCCCCTCCGGGGCGGGACAAGCTATCTCTGACTCGACTCCAGAGGCTCCCGCCTCTGGCTACCTACGTCGAGCCCTCCGGGCTGAAATACAAGGCTTCGAAGTTGGCACTTGGCTAGGATTCGTACGAATCGCTGAGTTCTACAAAATCCAAGTGCGGACATTATTCGCGAGAACCACGCTATGACATCAACATCCTCGGCATCACCCGAGTTATTGGCTGCGCTCAGCCGACGTGACCTGTTTTCTCGCACTGCGGCGGGGTTTGCCGGCATGGCGGTGGGCAGCTTGCTGAACCAGGATTTCTTGCGCGCGGAATCATCCAGCACTCTGCGTGAGCCGCATTTTCCACCGAAGGCCAAGGCGGTCATCCAGCTCTTCCAGCATGGTGGCCCCAGCCATATGGATCTGCTGGATCCCAAGCCCGAGCTGACTGCTCGCAATGGGCAGCCGATGCCCAAATACTTCACGGATCTCGTGAAGATCTCCGCTCACGGCAACTTGCTGGGGAGTCCGTTCAAGTTCCAGAAGTATGGCCAAAGTGGAATCGAGTACTCGGAGCTCATCCCGCATACGGCCAGTTGTGCGGATGACATCGCGGTGATCCGTTCGATGTACTCGGAACATAACAATCACGAGCAAGCTTTGTGGCACATTCATACGGGCCGGATCGTGAGCGGCCGACCGACGATCGGTGCCTGGGCCAGTTATGCATTGGGCTCCGAGAACCAGAATCTTCCGGCCTACGTCGTCCTGCGAAATGACAGTTCGTTGCCGACCGATGGGACGCGCAACTGGTCGAGCGGGTTCCTGCCGCCGAAGTATCAAGGGGTGCATTTCCGGCATTCGGGAACGCCTGTGTTGTATCTGCAGCCGTCGACGCCAATCACTGATAAAACTCAGCAATTGCGGCGCGATTTGTTATATAAGCTCAACACCGAACATCGTGAGCAAGTCCCGCGTTTGGCGCCGGAATTAGAGGCCCGGATTGCGAGTTACGAACTGGCCGGACGCATGCAATTGTCGGCCGGAGCTGCGTTGAATCTGGCGGAAGAAACCCAGGAAACGCAGGCACTCTATGGACTCGGTCAGCCCAACACGGACAGTTATGGCAAGCGGTGTTTGATCGCCCGGCGACTCGTGGAGCGCGGTGTTCGCTATGTCCAGATTTTTGTCGAGGGGCAGATCTGGGATACACATTCGAAGAACGCGGACAACACGAAAAAGTGTTGTGAGCAAACCGATAAACCCGTGGCGGCTCTGTTAAAGGATCTCAAACAGCGTGGTCTGCTCAATAATGTTCTGGTGATGTGGGGCGGTGAATTCGGCCGGACTCCGGTCAGCCAATCCGGCGACGGTCGCGATCATCACAAGCAAGGCTTCAGCATGTGGCTGGCTGGTGGCGGTATTAAAGGCGGCCAGGCGTATGGAGCCACCGACGAACTGGGGTACCATGCGGTCGAGAATCGTGTGATGGTCGCCGATCTGCATGCGACCGTGCTGCATCAGTTGGGGCTCGATCACAAGCGCGTGACCTATGATGTGCATGGTCGCGAAGAGCGTCTGACTGATGTGTATGACGCGAAGGTGTTGTCGCCGCTGCTGGCGTGAGGCGCGAGCTACACAAAGACGGGGGTCGGGCGTACGAGTTTTCGAAATTGGCCGTAATCGACTCGAGTAGCCAGTACTGGCTCACCGGCCAATATCAAAAAATCGTAGGCCCGACCCCCGAGCGCGCAGTGACGAAGAGTTTGTGGAACACTAATCTTCGCTAATTAACACTGATAAAGAACGAAAAAGGTCGGTTGGGAGCCTCGGTAAACCTCGACCGACAGTGCCTTGATTAGTGTGGATCAGTGAAGATTAGTGTTCCAATTCTTTTCCTTCCGACTGTGACCGTTCTGCGTGGAACTTGAGAATAGACTTCTACCTTTTAATCGTGTGGGATGATCACAGGCATTATTTCCATTCCACGATTGAGGCGCGCCCGACCCTTGGTCTAATAAAACAACCCGGCTGGAAGCAGAGGGCTTCCAGCCGGGTTTTGACTTGCTCAGGACATCTCAGGCTCTAACGATGTCAGAGCAGTTTGAGATGCTAGACAAGAATCAGCCCCCACCGGCAACCGGACCGCTGCCGACCAGTTCACACGTGGTGTTGAAATCGCAATCGTCGGGGGTGTCGGTAAAGATCTGAGCGTTGTAGGTCGACTTAATCTTGGCGCCAGGACCGCCGGCGCCGTTCGTGCCGGAGAAGCCAACAGCGCTGAAGCCCTGGTTCAACGAACCAACAGCGTTCGAGATGTCGTTCAATTCGGTGTTGACGGCAACAGCGACTTCGCTCCAGCCGACAATCAACGCCAGAACGGCGATGGTGATGATGAGAACCAATTCGATCGAGACGATAGCACCGTTCTCGTCATTCAGAAAATTCTTGACCATGTTGTACTTTGTCCTTTCGCGCAGACTATCAGAGAGTGAGAAAAAACGGGGACGATTCCAGACGTCGCGGGCGACCGAACAACGGTCACTCGCAACGCTTCAGCCGCGTGAGGAAACGCTGCTGAATTCGGAAACATCCGGGACCTTGCCGAGCGAACACCAGCAACGGTGAGGAAACCGTTTGCTCGTGCTGTTTACCGCTCTGCAGTTGGGACCAGCGTCGGCCGACACGGGTCACCACTTACCTGTACAGGAACTGTTGGTGATGGGTTGATGTGAGACTGTCGCCGATCCCCAAGATCGCATTCGAGGAAATCTCGCTGCAACTCCGGGGACCATCAACTTCGCACCAACTCCGTCAACCAGTCAGTTGGCCATACTCCTAAGCAACGATTGTGCCGAAGGAGACCGACATGCCGTAAAGCCACGCCGCGACGGTTGGTGCTGACATGCGAGATGGGTGTGGCACTGACTCAGTGTCAGTTGTCGGAATACGACACGACGCCTTTGGAAGACAGGTGAGAGTGATCAAAGAATGAAAAAGGCCCGGCGGGGAGTGGATGCTCCCCACCGGGCTTAGTGCCCGCATAATCGCTAATATCCGGATAATCGGAACGCGGGGTTTCGCGTCCTGATTAGCCGTTTCCGGCCACAGGACCCGATCCGACGAGATCGCACGTCGTGTTGGCGTCACAATCATCTGGCGAGTCGTCATACTGTTGACCAGCATAAACCGACTTAAACTTCCCGTTTCCCTGTGCTCCCGCCGCGAAGCAGGTGGCAAACAGGCTTTGATTGAGTGACCCCACGGCGTTCGAAATGTCGTTCAATTCTGTGTTGACGGCCACAGCGACTTCGCTCCAGCCGACGATTAGAGCCAGGACGGCAATGGTGATGATGAGTACCAACTCGATTGAGACAATCGCGCCGTGTTCGTCATTAAAAAAAGTTCGCATGATGAGTTACTTGCCCTTTCTCAAGACATTGAGTGAGACAAACGAGCAATAAAGCAGGTTAAACAAAACGCAACACGTTCAAGACGGAACGTGTCATTCGTGTAAAGGGGCTCGATCAAGTTCTGTCGATCGAGCAGTCGTCGACACAATTTGTACGGACTGAGGAGGTTCGAACAGAGTTGTTGACGTCACTGCCGGAGGGGTCAGTGTTGCCTGTCGACGGAAACTGAAATACCGCGACTGCGGGAGCTGCCGTAGGAGCTGTCTTTCGCGAAGACATCCCGGCTTTTTCGCAGCTCCAAGAAACGACACAACCCAGTTGGCAGCGAGTGCTTCCAACTGGGCGTGTTGATCGTTAGACCGTCGAGGTTGATTCCGCCCAGCCGTCAGGCCAGGCGAGAGAATCAGCCATTTCCAGCAACGGGGCCGGTGCCGACCAGGTCACACGTGGTGTTGCTGTCGCAATCGTCCGGTGTGTCGGTGAAGATCTGAGCGGCGTAGGTCGACTTCGTCTTGGCGACGCCACCCTGGGGAGCGCCAGTTCCAGAGAAACCAACGGCGCTGAAGCTCTGGTTCAACGAACCAACAGCATTCGAGATGTCGTTCAATTCGGTGTTGACGGCAACAGCGACTTCGCTCCAGCCGACAATCAACGCCAGAACGGCGATGGTGATGATGAGGACCAATTCGATCGAGACGATAGCACCGTTCTCATCATTCAGGAAATTCTTGACCATGTTCGTACTTTGCCTTTCGCGCTGCATTGAGAGAGAAAAAAACGAGAAACAACCTAGACTTTCCGGAGTACTACAAACCCTTTCGAGGGCTGCAGTTACAGTGCGAATCGAGTGAGGAGACTCAGTTCGCCGCAACCGGAGATTTCTGCGACCTTCAGCGGCTAACCGTTATGAACTGAGGAGGTTCCATAACAGCAGCGAATTCGCTGTCGATCAGGGGTCACCGGCGTTGGCCAACGCCGGATCACGAACGCCTGCGCAGGGAGATTGCCAGCGTTGCGGCGGACTTATTCCGTGTGGAAAGCAACGGCAAGTTCGTTCCAGAGACTGGCTCCGACTCGCTGTTGTTCACGCACGGCGACCGTCTCCGATTCGCCAACAATCCGTTGTCTTGCGAAAATGGAGGAAAGCACCGGCTGTGCCAGAGTGGCAGCGGTGCGCAGCTTGAGCCCTGAAGCGAAGGCTCCAAATGGAGGGATTTGCTGCAAAATTGCATCGAAATTCATTCGATGCAGCTCGGCCAACTGATCGAAATATTTTTTCGATCAATCTTTTCGGCCTGCAAGCAAGAATCCGCGACGTTTCGAAAAGTGAACAAGTTGTGTTAAGCGCTGAAACTGCAGCGCTTCATTTTTTTACCAGTCATACGGATTGCTCTTACATGGTGACTGCCGGCATCAGACTAGTGGTGAATTCACCCCACGTTGCGTCTGACCCTGCGTTTCATGCATGATCGAGCCAATTCGGATACTAGCCCCGCCTGTTGCAATGCTGTTGCCAAGCACACATCGCGAGACCAGCACACATCAGACAACCGGTAAATTGAGCAAACCGCGATCCAAACACAACAGTCGCGTTGATCATCATAAACGCCATATACGACTGGACCACCCAATTCGACCAATGCGACCAGTTGGCTGCGGGTACTGAACGATCGGGGTTGGAGGACGTACTCCACATCCGCAGCACGTCAGCGCCCCAGACGCCGACAGTCAACAGGTTGAACCAGACGCCACCTCCCCAATTCCAGCCCACAAGTGATTGCGTGCGCTGCGCGGTGTGCTCGTAGGCTGCAGACCAGCTCCATCCATGAACCAAGGCGAGCGCCACAATGACATGGACCACCAGAGCCACCCAGCCGGCAGTCCACAGGGGACGGATCCAGATCCGCAGTCGGCAGCCCGAGTGCCGCAGGCTGATCGCCCAAGCCGCCACGTAACAGATGGCCGCGGGCCAGGCCGACCATCGGGCTGCTGATTCAGCATCCATAGATATCTACTTGAAGGGAACAGATGAGTCCGTGGGACGGGTCTCCAGGCCCGTCCGTCCCCGAAGCTTGACTGTTCAGCGTCGAGCGAATTGCGAGAAAACTCCTGACAATACACACTGGTCAGGAGTTCTTCTCCGTGTTCTCTGTGTCTCCGTGGTGCAATCAAATCGATTATTCACCACGGAGACACGGAGAACACGGAGAAGAGAAAAAAACAGCAAGTCTTCGTAATCGATGGGCTGGGGGGACGGACGGGCCTGGAGACCCGTCCCACGATTCTGCGTCTCCCTTGCAGCCTCCGGTCGTCTTCAGAACAATACCCGCTGTAGGGTGCGGCCGGAATCTTCGAGTGATGACACTCGCCCGGCCCGCCGATTCCTGATCGTACCGGACTTCGTCCACGAGTTGTATTCCAATGGATGTGCATGATCTCACCCGTAAACTGCAACTGCAGAACGATTCGAAAATTGTCTTACTCGTTGCGGATGGCCTTGGTGGCTTGCCGCTGACGCTGGGAGGGAAGACCGAACTCGAGACGGCGAATACTCCCCATCTGGATGCCCTCACGAAAACGGGGGTTCTGGGACTCAGTACGCCGGTCCTGCCAGGAATTACCCCCGGCAGCGGTCCCGGCCACCTCGGCCTGTTCGGATATGATCCGTTGCAGTATCAAATTGGGCGCGGAGTTCTGGAAGGCTTGGGGATCGATTTTGACCTCGGCCCCAACGACGTCGCCATTCGCGGCAATTTTTGCACGCTCGATGCCGATGGGAAAATCACCGATCGCCGCGCCGGTCGAATTGCGAGCGAGATCGGCGCCAAGCTGTGTGAGAAGCTCGACAAGATTACGATCCCCGGCGTTGAAGTTTTTGTGCGCCCGGTGAAAGAATACCGCCTGGTCGTGGTGTTCCGTGGTCCCGGCCTGGAAGGCAATGTCGAGGACACCGACCCGCAAAAGACTGGCGTGCCTCCGCTGGATCCCGTGGCCCGTGATGCCGGTTCACAGAAGACTGCCGATGTCGCCAAGGAGTTCCTGCGACAAGCGAAGGAAGTTCTGAAGAACGATCACCCCGCAAACTTCTTCACGATGCGCGGTATCGATCGCAAGCCGCCAATCCCCTCATTCAAGGAAGTCTACGGTCTGCGTGCTGCCGCCATTGCCGTGTATCCCATGTACCGTGGCCTGGCCCGACTGGTCAGCATGGATGTGCTGGATGCGGGTCAGACGCTGGACGATCAGTGTGCCCGGCTGGAGAAAGTCTGGAATGACTACGACTTCTTCTTCCTGCACTACAAGTACACGGACTCGACCGGTGAAGACGGCAATTTCCCGGAGAAGGTCAAGAAGATCGAGCAGCTGGATGCCGTCATGCCGCGGATTGCCGCGTTGAAGCCCACGGTGTTGATCGTGACGGGCGACCACAGCACTCCCAGCAAGCTGAAGTCCCACAGTTGGCACCCGGTGCCCGTGCTGCTGGCGGCGGATACCTGCCGCCCTGACGCCTGTACGACCTTCGGCGAGCAATCGTGTTTGTCGGGTGGATTGGGACAATTCCCGGCGAAGCATTTGATGCTGCTGGCCATGGCCCATGCGGGGCGATTCGAAAAGTTTGGGGCATGACCTGAAGAGAATTGAAGGCGAGCGCCGGGCACGAACCGAGCGTGCTGCGTACAAGTCCCGATAGGGACGACAGAACCTAGCCGTGGGCGTGAGCCCTCGGACTCTGTATGGAATGACTTCAAGCCCTGAATGGGCGACACCCCGACAATCGGATTGGTGTCGCCTATTCAGGGCTTGATTCATATCGACGCCCAACCGTGGGCTCACGCCCACGGCTAGGTTCTGTCGTCCCTGTGGGACTTTATCGAAATGTTCGCGGCCGCAATTAGCGGCTGGCAACTTCATTGGCCGAAATGTTATAGCAATACAAGGAATCTTGTTCCCGCAGATACAACCGACCACCCGCGACCACTGGATGTGCCCAACTGGGGTCACCACCATGCGGGGGTTCGAACACGCCATTTTCCTTGTAGCCGTCCGGTGAAGCTGCAATCAGGGCCATCGTTCCGTTTTGATACCGGAAGTAAAGCTGCCCATCAGCATAAACGATCGCGGCTGAACCCTGGCCTGGACCACGCCCCTGGCTCCATTTCACCTTCCCCGTTTTCCATTCCAGACACATGGGAAAGCCCTGGTTGTGCTGATTGCCACAATAGATGTAATCACCCACCATGATCATTCCGCCATGATGGTTCTGCATGGTCTTAGCTTCCAGGAAGTATTGCTCTTCGGCCTTTACGCCCGAGCCATCCTTGACCAGTTTCAGCAAGGCGCTGCCGGTACCATAACCCGATGAGCAGAACACGTAATCATCATGAATGATCGGAGTCGGGATGTTCGCGGTCCCATTGGCCACGCGGTTATAGCCCCACAGGAACTTGCCGTCTTTCGCATCGACGCTGATGACACCGCGTCCCATCAGTTGCACGTACTGCTTGACCCCGGCCCCTTTCGAAACCACGATCGAGGAATAGCCCGCGCCGTCGCCGCCACGACTTCCGATGTCCGGAATCTCCGACTTCCAGATCAACTCGCCCGTCTTCTTGTCGAGTGCTGCAATGGCCGCATCCTTGGCGCCCGGTGAGCAAATCAGGCGATCACCATCGATCAGTGGGCTTTCACTATAGCCCCAGCCGGACATCATCTTGCCGCCGAAGTCTTTGGGTAAACTCTTGTGCCAGACAATGTCGCCCTTCTCCAAACCGACACAAAACAAGTCTCCGGCCGTGCCCAGTGCATAGACCATGTTACCGGCGATGGTGGGCGTGCAGTTGGGTTGCTTATCGGCCTTGTCGAGCAGCTTGGTCGCCCATTCCTCTTTGCCGTCCTTGATCGACAACGAGACCAGATACAATGCCGGGCCCCGTTTGCCCAAGGTTACAATGTGTCCGGAGTGGATTGAAACGCTGGAATATCCCGATCCCAGCCCTTTCGTCTCCCAGGCTAACGCGGGACCCTTTTCGGGCCAGCTGGGCAACAATCCTTTTTCGGCAGATACGGCGTCCCGGTGCGGCCCACGCCATTGCGGCCATTCCGCTTCGCCGGGCTTCTCAACCGCGGAAAGACGTGCTGAGGTGAAAGTCGCACATACGCCCGACAACACAACAGCCATCAGACAGGCCAGTCCTGCACGACGTAACATAGATCTACCTCTTGAGTGAGTTTGTTACAAAGCATGCGGAATGATCGAGAGATCACACAACGCATCAACATTGAAGAATGTATTGGGAGTGTATTTCTGCGGCCGCAAATTGACAAGGTGGGATACCGGCGCCCCATTCCGATCGGTGGGAGGGCGAGGGACCCAGAGGGTACCCCGCCCTCCCACTAGCCTGGTCCCACAACTGGGCGTCGTTGTTAACACACTCTAATTAAACAAGAAGTGGCAGATGTCTCCGTCCTGCATGACGTAGGTCTTGCCTTCAACTCGCAGCTTGCCCGCTTCGCGAATCGCTTTTTCCGTGTGGAAGTGCTTCAGATCTTCCACGGAATAAATCTGGGCCCGAATAAAACCCTTCTCGAAGTCGGTGTGAATCACACCCGCGGCTTGGGGCGCGGTGGCTCCGACGGGGATCGTCCAAGCCCGGACTTCGGTTTCTCCCGCCGTGAAGAAACTCTGCAATCCCAGGGTCTTGTAGGCCGCACGCGTGACGATATTCAACGCGGGCTCCTGCAGTCCGACGCTTTCCAGCAGTTCGGTGCGGTCGGCCGGCTCCAATTCCGAGAGTTCCGCTTCCAGACGCGCACAGACCGGAACGACGGTGCTTCCCTCGGCCGCGGCCAGATCGCGCACTTTCTGCACGAGCGGGCTCTCACCATGGAGATCGTTCTCATGCACATTCGCGAGGTACAGCACTTTCTTCGACGACAGCAGCGACAGCCCCTTGAACGCCTTCTGGTAATCGGGCACGTCGTATTCCAGAGATCGCACGGGCCGCACATCCTTCAGCAGCGCTTCGCACTGCAGCAGGATCTCGAGCTTGATCTTGGCGTCTTTGTCGCCACCCTTCGCGGCCTTGGCTGCCTTTTCCTTCGACCCCTGTACCGTCTGCAGATCGGCCAGCATCAACTCGGTTTCGATGGTCTCGATGTCACGAATGGGGTCGACTCCCCCTTCGACGTGAATCACATCGGGATCCTCGAAGCACCGCACGACATGGATGATGGCGTCCACAGTCCGGATGTGGGACAGGAACTTGTTTCCCAGTCCTTCCCCTTCGGACGCTCCGCGGACGATGCCGGCGATGTCGACCAACTGCAACAGAGCGGGCACCAGCTTCTGCGGCGGGATGTATTTCGAGATCATTTCCAACCGCGAATCCGGCACCGTAACGACCCCCACATTGGGCTCGATGGTGCAGAACGGATAGTTTTCGCTGGGGATCTTCTGAGACGTCAAGGCATTGAACAACGTCGATTTGCCCACATTCGGCAACCCGACAATTCCCGCTTCCATGATGGATCAATTCTGCTTCGTAAAGTGTGTAATTCGGAGAGTCACATTTGGACTTCCAGGTATATGCGTCGAGGTCTTCAAAATCGAGTCGCAGACGATGGTGACTTTGGGGGGAATTCACACATTTTGAAACACAGAGTCACAGAGAACACAGAGAACTGTTGACTTATATTCCTCTGTGTTCTCTGTGACTCTGTATCACAAACATTGAACTTCTTTGTGTGGCTCAAAGATTCTATACAGCCAATTGCGTAAGTTGCAGTGTGGTCGCTTGTTGCGCGGCCAGGATGGCGGTGATCTGAATTCGTCCGGTGGCGGAGACCTGATAGCGGTGACTCTGCCTGACTTTGCGGATCAGTCCGTGTGCCC
>JAKFVC010000060.1 GCA_021732415.1 Planctomycetaceae bacterium | reverse complement strand
CCTCTCCCCGGAGTACCAGGGCGAGGGGAGCCGAAGTCTTTCGGAGGACTTCCCCACCAAATAGCGGCTGTACCCTCCAGTTCACCTCAAAACGTGACGTTACTCGTCCTCGGGCACAATCGGCTGAGTCGCATCGATAAACAATCCCGCGACACCAGAAATCACCATCGCGGTAGCGCACAGCAGAAAGCACACATTCCAGTCATCACGACCCCACTTGAGTGCCAGTACATAGAATTGCGGAGCCATCGCAGCGCCAATATTGCCCCACATGTTGCCAAATCCCAGCATCACGGCGACATACCTGCCACCGGCATCCTGCACGAAAGCCCACGTCGCTGCCACACCCAGATCCTGAAAAAAGGCCACCACACAACACAGCAGCGTGGCGATCCAGGGATCATTCGTGAAGATGCAGCCAATATAGGCCGCTGCGGCACCGAACCGCGTCAATCCCATTGGTAAGGCACGGCCCCACCGAACCCCCAACCTCACCGCCAACCAATCCGTGAGGCGGCCTCCCAGCAGCATTCCCACCATCCCGGCCGTCATCGGCATGCTCGTCCAGTTGCCGCGCTGGATGATTTCGACATTGTGAACCTTTTCCAGATAGACCGGAAGCTGCGTCACAACAAACAACCATCCAATATTCGTAAAGTACTGCGAGATCGACGACAGCCACAGGCTGCGACTCTTCAAGACACGTTTCCAATTCAGCTTGGGCGCAGCAACGCTCGCAGCAGCAGGCACCCGTCCTGCGTTGATCAGCGCGAGTTCGTCCGCGTTGCACCACGGATGTTCCGCAGGGCGATTCCGTGCGATCAGGGTAAACAGCAGCGCCACCCCGATGCCGAAAAATCCATATGCCGTGAACACGTACCTCCAGCCCCGCACGTAGACCTTCCCAATTCCACTGGGGAATATGGACTCCAGGATCAGCCGATTCAGGCGCTCTGTCTCCGGTTGCGTCAGGCTGGCCCCCTGTTCCCGACGAGCCATCAGGCCCGTGGCCTGCGCGGTCAGCTTCAGTCCCCGAATCTGTTCCGCAGGAATCAGTTGCGGTTGCTTCAATATCGCATTCAGACCGTCCGTTAATTCGGTCACTTCGGTGGTACTGATTTCGATCGGCCGTTGTTTGGCATCCGCCTTGGCGTTTTCGAGATCGATCGCGTCCTGTCGGCTGGCGATCTCTTCAACCAGCGCGCACGTGGATGCCGGCAGACCGCGCCACATCGAACTCAGGAGAGGAGACGGTGTCTTCTCGCTCATTTCCGGCGACCCGGGCCGTAACTTTTGGCTGATCTTCCCGATCTCCGTGACAAACACCTGCCGTGGCGTCAACAAGGATGAGGTCCCGACCGGAACAAAAAACACAATGAGCCATGCCGTCAAGATCGGAGCTAATGTCCCGCCAAACCTGCCTCCAAATGCCACCAGACTACTGGCGATTCCGCGCGACCCCAGCGGCATCCAGCGACTTAATAAACTCGCACTGGTGGGGTAGGCCCCGGCTTGACTCAGCCCATTTCCCAACTGCATGGCGAGCAGAAACCACAGCGAATTCGACCAACCGACCAGCAAGATGAACATCGACCACGACAGGATATACAAGGTGAGCATGATGCGACCGCCCCAACGATCGCTCAGCCAGCCTGCCGGGATCTGCCCCAGCGCATACGACCAGAAGAAGAAGCTGATGATGTAGGAGGCCTCACCGGTCGTCAGCCCCAGGTCTTCCTGAATGAATGACTGGGCGAAGGAGACGCAAAAGCGGTCAAGGTACATCAACGACGACATCAAGGTCGCTACAGCGACTAGATACCAGCGGCAGAATGTCGGACGTGGCTTGGCGAATTCTAGAGTGGCGGACACCGGCGGCCCTTTCCTGATGGCGATCGCGGCAGGCGGATCGGCGGGGTGAGGGTACGACAGACTTATTTGATTCGAAAGGCGCCGCTGCAGTGTAGCGAGAGGCTCGCGCAGAACCCAGCACGCAGCAACAGGAAATGACATTTGGATGAGATGGGGTCGCAACGGATATGACGGTAATGCCGACGACGCTGCTGTCGATGCTGGTCAGTCACTCGCGGCCGACTGTGGCCGCAACTGCACTGCGATCGCTCGACTTCACCAAAACTTCTCCACTCTTTCCGATTTCCAAAAGGGCGCACGCACCGTCAACACGCCCGTCGAAAAATGTTTGCGAAGTTTCAAAAAGGGCTCAAGAACCACCTTGTTGGGTGGCGTCACGCCCTGCGTGATTGCATCAAACGATACAGCTTGAGGCAAAATCCCATCGGAATGTTGATTTTTGGAGAAAGTCGCGCGCACGCCACTGATTTATGACACATACCTCATTAGCAGAGATGATTTTCTCAAGTGAGGGTGTTCAACATGCAGCGCGATTTGAAGGTCGGACTCTCCCTGGCAGTTCTGGTACTGGGTGTGGTGGGAGCATTCTTGTTCCGCAGGGAGCAAGCTCCCGAGAACCGCACGCCCACGCTGAAGACGGCGCGGAAGATCGACGAGCGGATCGCCGAACGGGCGCGCACTCCTTATATGACGGGTGTCACGGGGGATGTCGAGTTTGATCAAGATGAAACGCCGAATGCCAACAATCGGCAGGACGGCTTGAGCGGCAATGATCGCCCGGCCCACGCTGTGCCTCCGAATTGGCTGAATGACGAAGAAGATCCGTTCCAGGTGGCCCGGTCTCCGCAATCCAATTCCGACGCCATTCAAGTACCGCCACGCACCGCATCACCCAATCGGCAAACCGAGACGACCGAGACCGCCGTGCTGCAGACTCACGTCATTCAAAGTGGGGAGTCGCTCTCCACCATCGCCGAACATTACCTGGGCAGCCAGGGACGCTTTCAGGAACTTTACGATGCCAATCGGGATGTGTTGACCGACCCGAATCGCTTGCCTCTCGGGACCACGATTGTGATCCCACCGAAGAATAAGGTGGCGAGTAAAGCTCATGCACCGGCCCACGCACCATTGACGGCCAAATCGCTGGTCGGGCATCCCGAAAAGGTCCGCGGGACCATTACGGATGTTAGTACCATCGAACCAATTTCACCGGCGACCACGGGGGCTTCGGCAGAACGCGACGTAGAACCGGTCAAACCGGCCGATCAAGCCGCGGCACCGACCCCTGTCGTTCCGACGCAAACTCGAGAAACTCGCAAGCTGTTCTCACCGAGCCGGCTGCCATTCTCGAATAATCGTACCGCACCGACCAAACGTGCTCCGAAGCCACTCGATCCGGAAGGCGAGAATTTCATCGCACCGACAGTGACCCCCTCGACCGTGATGTCGGTCAATGACCCGGGTCGCGAAGGTTCCAGTGAACCTCGGCTGTATCAGGTCCGTAAAGGTGATTCGCTGGAAAAGATTGCACAACGAGCGTACGGCAATGCCCGGCGAGCGGCGGACATCTTCGCCGCCAACCGAGCTCAATTGGCCAGCCCCAACGCACTTCGCGAGGGACAGGAATTGGTCCTGCCCAACTGATCGCCGGCCGGCCAGCCTGAACTATTTGTTGCCAGTCCTACTGAGCTACGGACAATCGCCTGTCCTGAACTCGATCGGGTTCGCAGACAGCGGAAAAAAACATCGTCGCAGAATCCGCCTTGTTTCTGGAAACTGACCACAGGAACAAGGCGGATTCGTTTCTTTGGGAACCCCGTTTGCTCTTGGCCCCGTGGGATATGCATCCTGCCTGGTCACTCTTGCTTCTTCGCCATACCTGTGCCATTCGAACGAGAGTGGCAGGCAGGATGCCTATCCTACGGTACGCACCAATCTCTCAATCGAAAACCGGTTTCCCAATGGCGGCTCAGTAGTTATGATGCCACTGTCGAAATCGACCTGACTCAGACTCCCCGCTGGGAAGTCTGCCGCGAGATTGTTGTTGAAAATGAGCGCATGAACCGAATTCTCCTGAAATCGAAGATCCATCGAGCCACGGTGACTCAAGCGGAGCTGCATTATGAAGGTAGCGTGACGATCGACACCCAGTTGATGAAACTGGCCGACATCATTGAGTACGAACAGGTTCAGATTTATAACGTTACGAACGGTAATCGATTGACGACTTATGCCATTGAGGGCGCAGCAGATTCGGGAATCATCTGTATTAACGGGGCCGCCGCCCACCTGGTACGCCCCGGCGATATGATCATTATCTGCAGTTATGCCCAGTTCGACGGACCGCAAATTGACGGACATCAGCCGCTGGTCGTGTTTGTCGATGCCAAGAACCGCCCGAAGGCGCGCGGTGCCAGCTCGGGTGTCATTGAGTAGAACAGTATTACTTTATGTTTGCGCGGTCGAAAGAGTGTGAGAGTATGAGCGTGTGAGAGTAACGGGTGACAGCCTCAAAAAAGTGGAACTGTCATCACTCTCATACTCCCTCACTCCGACACCCTCACACACTTACTCCTCGCAATCAGCTGAAATTGAATACTGGCAGCGGTCCGTGACCGGGGGGCAGCCCGCTAAGCCGGAACTTCACGAAGAGTGCGATACAAACACAGGGACTAATGGAATGAAACGTGTGCTGGCGTTGATTCTGGCGGGGGGCAAAGGAACACGTCTGGAACCTCTCACCCGGGAACGGGCCAAGCCCGCAGTTCCGTTTGGTGCGGCCTATCGAATTATTGATTTTCCGCTCTCGAACTGCATCAACAGCGGCTTGCGGCGAATCCTGGTGCTGACCCAGTACAAGGCAACCAGCCTCGATCGGCACATCAATCTCGGTTGGAGGTTTCTGTGCCGAGAACTCGACGAATTCATCGATATCCTGCCCCCGCAACAGCGTATCGGCGAGGGCTGGTATCGTGGAACGGCAGACGCCGTTTATCAGAATATCTATTCGATTGAAAAAACTCGTCCCGACCTGATTTTGATCCTCGCCGGCGATCACATCTACAAGATGGATTACTCGGTGATGATCGATGAACACGTGAAATCAGGGGCCGACGTCACGATCGGCAGCCTGCCCGTCAGCCTGGCCGAAGGGACCCAGTTCGGTGTCATGCAGATTGATGCCAATCAGCGTGTGGTGCAGTTTCGAGAAAAGCCCGCCGACCCCGATCCCATGCCCGGCGATGCGGAACACTGCCTGGCCTCGATGGGAATTTACGTGTTCAACGCGAATTTCATGTTCGACCAACTCTGCCGCGACGCGACAAACCATCAAAGCGCCCACGATTTCGGCCGCAACATCATCCCTGGGGTCATCGACACCCATTTCGTGCGGGCCTTCCCGTTCCGCGATAAGAATACCGGCAGCACATCCTACTGGCGCGACGTCGGCACGCTGGAAGCCTACTACGAAGCCAATATGGATCTGGTTGCGGTCAAGCCTGAACTGAATCTGTACGACAGCACCTGGCCCATTCGCACCTATCAGCCGGCCGATCCTCCTCCGAAATTCGTATTCGCCGATCATAGCTGGAACCCACCCCGCACCGGTGTGGCTTACGACAGCCTGATCAGCGGCGGGTGCATCATCTCCGGGGGCCGTGTCCGGCGATCAATCCTGTCTCGCAATGTGCGGATCGAGGAATACTCGGAAGTCGATGATTCCATCCTGCTGGATTACGTCACGGTGGGGCGTGGAGCGAAGATCCGCAAGACGATAATCGACAAAGGGGTCCAGATCCCCGACGGTGAGATGATCGGTTTTGACCATGCGGCAGATATCGCCAAGGGCTACACCGTGACGGAAACCGGCCTGACGGTGATCGCCAAAGTGGTGACATTCCCGGAAATGATGCCCAACTAGAACGCCAGTCGCGCGCCAGATTTTGGCCGGTCCGTGGCGGTTGTGCGTTTCTTCGCAGTTGAAATCCCTCCGTCCGTGGTCTCTAATGAGATCGCGAACAGCCTACAGGGGGCCTGGCTAACCCATTGACACAACTGCGTGTTGCCCCGTGCTTGCCGCGGGATGTATTTGAAATTCGTTCGGAAAGGTATTGTTGATGAAGACTTGGATGTGGACGCGGACTGCGATGAGCGTTTTGGTCGTAGGTTTGATTTCGATTTCCGTCGGCTGCCAGGATGCAGCGAAGCCGATGACCGGCGGTGAACTCGCCCCGGCGAAGACTGCGGCCCCGGGCCCGGCTGCTCCGGCCTCGGGATCAGGCCTCGCTGGTGGTGTAGAAGTCCCCCCCCCGGTGCAACCCGACGCCACTGACAAGCCCGCTGCTGACGCGAAGCCCGCCGAAACCGAAAAGCCCGCGGCTGACGCCAAGCCGGCTGACAGTGAGAAGCCTGCAGCCGAAGCGAAGCCTGAAGGTGAAAAGCCGGCCGAAGAAGCCAAGCCCGCTGAAGAAGCCAAGCCCGCTGAAGAGAAGAAGCCTGAGTAATCTTACCGCCCCTCACGTAACAGTGATGGCATTGATACAGCGACCTCCAGGTTTCATCAGGAAGCCTGGAGGTTGTTTTGTTTCAAGCAGATGGAGTTCACACAGGATGCCTTGCCTGTAGAGCAATCAACGACAATCGTCGAGAACCCGATTCCAGACGTATTCCGTGACGCCGTCTTCGTCCAGCAGCACGATCTGCTCAGGTTTCAGTTCGAGAATCTTGTGTGAGCGCAGCTTGCCATACATCTTGGTAACGACATTGACCTTGTCGAGGGGTTCGCCGCCGATAATCTCGAATTCCAATTGGCCCTGGTTGACCTTCCAGAGGATCTCGAAGGTGACTTTGGGGGCGAGCAGGTATGCTGCCAAACCCTCTGGCTCGACCACCATTGTGGCCTTGCCACCTTCCCGCACTGTCAACCGGCGCTGGCCTTGATAGTAACCAGTCCATTCGCCCGTCACTGCTTGTTGCGTCTCGGCTAACGATTTCGGCTGCGGCGAGGCAGATGGCGGCGTTGCTCCATCATTCGCAGGACTCTTGGGCAGAACATCGCGGTTCCCCGGCGTTTTCGCGACAGGAGCAGCAGGCACCTCAGGCGCCAACTGCGGAGGCTTTTTGGGCGCGTCAATTTTCGGAACCGCTGGCTGCCGCACCTCGACGGCGGGCGTGTCGATCTCCGGAGCACTGGGAGTGACCAACCACAGTGTCGCCAGCGCGAGCGCTGCGAGGGCAGGTAATACCCAGACTAGCACCCAGGCACCCCTCAACCGCGCACGACTCGTGATTGGCAAGTCGGATTTCCGACCAACTTCCAGAACGTCGTGCGATCGAGTCATCTTACCTCTTGCTGCGGAGACTTTTAACGCCCCATTCATCAGAGGCCGTATAGATAAAATACCTCAGCCAGTTTATCAGGTTTCGCGGTGAATCGCGAATTCTTGAATCGATTGCTCAATTATCATGCCAAAACCACTAATCACGTCTCAGGTGCCGGTTTGGCGCAATCTGGGGAAACCTGGATGAGTCTGCCGACGCTTAAGTCAATATCCGCCGCCTGTCATCCGCGCTACGGACGGTGCCAAACTAGCGCATTTCCGGTGATTGCCTGCTCGTTTTGCAGAGTTGCTGCAAACGTCTCAAATGCTGACCCGGATTGCTCGATATAACTCCCGCAGCAATCCACCACTCCCCAGTCAATGCCCCGGGAGTCGGTGACCGCTGCAATCCAACCGTAGAAGTCTCATTGGCATCGATTCAAACCGTCAGTTGCTCAGCTATGAGGCAGTATTCCTTGGCGACACCGCACCTGAGACCGCACCATTTCATCAAGTTACTCCAAGCCGCAGATCGCCCCGCCCCGGCCATGCGACAACCTTCCTGGTTGGCCACGTTGCTGGACCGCCTGTGCGATCACATCGAACCGGTCCACGGTGAGGCCCGGGTTGGCTATGACCTGAACTTTAATGATCCGCTCTGGGAAATTGATCTCTTCCTGGGGCGGACCGAAATCGTGGGCGGAAGCCTTGATGGATGTTCCGATTACGTGAGCTTCACGGCGGACATTCCGCGGATCCTGTCGTTATTCACCAAAGTCGAAAGCTGTGATTGGCTCGCATTGCCGAGTTCTTTAGATACCGGAGCCGAGGCGAAGGCTTCCGGACTGTTCATTGAAGGTATCTGGGAGCAACAGCCGGTCCGGGTCGCTCTGCGGTCAGTTCCTCCCAACAAAGCGGCCCCGGGACTGCGGCGTTATCCCGACGGACGCTATGAAGTCGTATGACACAATTTGCCCATCAGACCGCGATTACCACGACAGTTTGCTGCTGTGAAAGAAATATTTGACAGGTTTTGATTGAAAGTGGCGAGTTTCGGTAGTAGGATGAAGTGAAAATAGGGGATCCGCAGCAGGATTGACGGGTCATGATACTGGACGAACGCCGCCACAATATATTGCAAACCATTGAAACACAGGGGTTTGTGTCGCTGCAGTCGCTTGTCGAACTGGTCGGTGCCAGCGAGTCAACGATTCGACGTGACTTGGAATATCTTGACCGAATTGGACAGATCCGTCGCACGCGTGGCGGGGCGTCCTTTACCGGCGATTCGCTGACGGGGTTTGATGAGCGACGGGGACAAGCCACCGCCGAAAAGCAAGCGGTGGCGCGGGTGGCGGCGGGGTTGATTCAGCCCGGCGAGGCGGTGCTGCTGGACGGTGGAACGACAACGTTGGAAGTGGCTCGGCAACTGGTTGGCAGAGCGTTGCACGTTGTCACGAATTCGCTGCCCATTGTGAACTTGCTGGCCAATCAGCCAGAAATTGAACTGATTCAAATTGGAGGCTACCTCTTTCCGAAGACGGGGGTGGCCTTAGGTCCGTTAGCAGTCTCGGCCTTATCGCAGATTCATGTCCGACGACTGTTTATGAGTGTCGGCGGAATCACCGAACAGGGCCTGTTCAACACCAATACGCTGCTGGTGGAAACCGAGCGGCAGATGATGTTGTCCGCAGAGGAAGTGGTGGTCGTGACAGACAGCAGCAAGCTGGGGCATTCGGCCCTGGCCCATCTCTGTCCGTTACAGAAGGTCCATCAGTTGGTGGTCGATCAGGGAATCACCGACGAATGGCGAAAGATTCTCGAGGACGCCGGAGTCAAGGTCCTGGTGGCTTCGTAAGAAGCGACTAGGCGAGCGTTGGGCGTAAGCCCAATGGTTGTTAGCGACCAACTTCAACCCTAACGCGAGATACAAACCAGACAGAGTTGGGGACCGGGGAAATCAAAAGGTCCCATTCGAAGCTCTTCGTGACCTTCTGTTCTAATTCTCTTACAGAAGATCACGAAGGACACAAAGTAAGACAAGATCTTTTGCGTAGCGGAAACAGTTTGGTTACGCATTTCAAGATAATCGAAACCGTATAAAAACCATCCGGCTTATGCCGGACGCTCGCCTCAGAAGGCGAGCAATGTCGCACTCACATCGTTTTTAGACGTCAGGAACAGGCATGTCGTCAGTGGCTAAGATCAGTCCGGCTGATGTCGAACAAATCGTCCGGGACGTGCTGTTGAAGCATTTGCGTCCGACGGCGCTCCAGCAACAACCCAATCCGCTGGTGGTCAACATTTCGGCTCGGCATGCTCATCTTTCCGAAGAGCACCTGGAAGTGCTGTTTGGTAAAGGTGCGAAGCTCGAGCCGATCAAGGATCTCTACCAGCCGGGCTACTTCGCCGCCAAGCAGACGGTCGCCGTTGTTGGTCCTCGCCGCCGCATTCTGCCCGACGTGCGGGTCCTGGGACCCTGTCGCGGTGAGACTCAGGTTGAGCTGGCCTTCACAGATGGGATCTCGCTCGGCATCGATCTGCCTGTTCGATGCAGCGGCAAGATTGATAACACTCCTGGATGCGTGCTGGTCGGCCCGGCAGGAGTTGTGGAGCTTGACCATGGTGTGATTCGTGCTGAACGGCATGTCCACATGGGACCTGCCGATATTGAATATTTCAAAGTCAAAGACGGCGATCGGATGCACCTGCGAATTCACGCCAATGGGTGTACCACGACTTTTGAAGATCTTCTGGTGCGCTACAACAAAGACGTACGTCTAGAAGTGCATCTCGATACCGACGAAGGCAACGCCTGCAATCTCGATCAAGCCACGAAAGTGGAGTTGATCAAGCCCGAAGGTTGTGCCTGCAAACATTAGCATACGTGGCGACTCTCCCCCGAGAGTCGCTGCTTAACAGTTCCCTCCCCCAAAAGTATTTAGCAAAGAAATCTGGAGAACATCCAACATGGCCAAAGCGATGGAAGCCCTGGGAATGCTCGAGACCAAGGGTCTCGTCTGTTTGATTGAAGGCGTCGATGCGATGCTGAAATCTGCCAACGTGCAGATGATCGGCTGGGAAAAGGTCGGCAGTGGTATGGTCACCGCGTTCGTCAGTGGCGATGTCGCCGCTGTGAAGGCTGCGATCGATGCCGGTGCGAGCGCCGCCAGCAAGATTGGTGAAGTCGTCAGCGTGCAGGTCATTCCCCGCCCGCATGAAGAGTTGTCCGCCGTACTGCCGAAGCCCAAGTCGGGCAGCTCAGCCGCTCTGTAGTTAACGAGTCCCCCGAACCGTGATTTCGCTGGCCTCGTTTGTCGCTGCCAATGTGAATAGTTGCGAATTCAGAGCTTGAGTTCGAATTCCCGAAGGTGAGGCATCCGTGGTCGCTCAAAGAAATCCTCGAAAAAAGAGTCCCCCAGTCTCCAGCCCGCCACCCGTCCCGCGTGACGAACCGCCGGTTGCGAATAGGAATTTGAACGATATGAACGGTGAAGCCATTGGCATGATTGAAACACGTGGTTTGGTTGCGCAAATCGAAGCGGCCGACGCCATGTTGAAAGCCGCCAACGTGACCCTGGTCAAGCAGGTCTCGATCGGTGGCGCTTACATTACGACGATCGTCCGCGGTGACGTCGGCTCGGTCCGCGCCGCTGTCGATGCGGGTGCCGCCGCTGCCTCGAAGATCGGCGAACTGGTCAGCTCGCACTTTATCGCCCGTCCCGATTCGTCGCTGTTGGATCAGTTTATTTAGTAGTGCGATCAGAATCATCGGCTCGTGGCCGCACTTACCAGAGTGTGGTCAACTACAGGAACGCCCACGTTCTGGCGAACGTGGCTACACGGTCTCTGTGTAAGACGGATCTCAACGGGTGTGGCATGAAAATCCTTGTGGCGAATCTCGGTTCGACCAGCTTCAAGTACCGGCTGTATGACCTCCCCTCGGAGACGCAGTTGGCACGGGGAGGCATCGACCGGATCGGTCAGCCGCAAAGCGCGGCGTTTGTGCAGATCGGCAGTCATCGGCAAGATGCAACCTTAAGCATCCCCGATCACGCCGCAGCTGTGCGGATTTGCCTCGAGCAGTTGACGCACCCCGAATTCGGTTGCTTGAAATCGGTCTCCGAAGTGACGGCGATCGGCTTTAAAGCGGTCTTCGCGGGGAAGCTGAGCGGCGTCCGCCTGGTCACGCCCGAGTTGCTCGACGCGATGGAGCGTCTGTTCGACGTGGCCCCAGCTCACAACCCGCCGTATGCGAAAGCGATGCGGCAGTTGAATACAGCTTTTCCGGAGATCCCTCTGGTGGCTGCGTTGGAGACCGGTTTCCACGAAACGATTCCGGCGGCGAACCGAACGTATGCCATTCCCTACGAATGGACCGAACAGTACGACGTGAAACGCTGGGGTTACCACGGTGCCAGCCATCGATTTATCGGGGGACGCATCGCCGAGATCCTGGGCCGCAAGGACTTGAAAGTCATCTCCTGTCATCTCGGTGGCAGCAATTCGATCTGTGCGATTAAGAACGGTGAATCACAGGCCAACAGTCTGGGGATGAGCCCGCAATCGGGACTGCCGCACAACAATCGCGTGGGTGACTTTGATCCGTTTGCTCTTCCCGTCTTGATGCGAGCGACTGGCAAATCGCTGGCTGAATTACTGGAAGACCTCGCGAACAAGAGTGGCTTGCTGGGGATCAGTGGACTGAGTAGTGATGTTCGAGATCTCGAACAGGCTGCGGCCACGGGGCACGCCCGGGCGGCGCTGTCGCTGGATGTGTTCGCTCAATCGATTCGCCAATACATCGGGGCCTACCTCACGGTATTGGGTGGAGCGGATGCGATTGTCTTCACTGGGGGCATTGGTGAAAACAGCCAGGTGATCCGTACCAAGGTGTGTGAGAACCTCGATTGGGCCGGGATTAAACTCGACGCCCAGAAGAATCAAAAAATCAGCGGCGAGACTCTGATCTCGAGCGATGACAGTCGCACGCAGATTTGGGTCTTGCAGACAAACGAAGAAATCGTGGTGGCACGGCAGGCTGCCGAATTGGTCGGCAGTAAGCAATAAGGAAGGTAGCCGATGTTTCTGGCCCGAGTAACCGGGAGTGTGGTGGCGACGCACAAGGTCGCGTCGATGACCGGTCAAAAGCTGTTGACCGTCGACCCGCTACGCGTGGATGAAAAGGACGGCGGCAAGCTTAAACCAACAGGTCGGACGTTCGTGGTGGTGGATGCAGTCGGAGCCGGTGAAGGTCAAGTAGTACTAATCGTGCAAGGGTCGAGTGCCCGCTTCACACCGGAAACGAAGCCGTTGCCAGTCGACGCGGCCATCATTGGAATTGTCGATACCGTGCAGGTGCAGGGCGAGATCGTCTTTAAGAACGAAAACTAACCATCATGAGATGGTCAAGGCAGTGTCGGCCGAGAACGTACACCTGTCATATAAAAACAAAACAGAATTAGTCACTGGTGGCTACGCTCAGTCAACAGTCAGGGAGTCCGACTAGGATGCAAGCGACAGAACAGACAATCCGGACCGTCATTCAGGAAGTTCTCGCTCAACTGGGCAAGTCCCCCTATGTGCCGACCGCCGGCAAGAATCGGCAAGGCGCGTGGGGTGTCTTCCCCACGGTTGATCAAGCCGTGGACGCTGCTACCGAAGGTTTCCGGGCACTGCAAAAGGCGTCGATCGCCGATCGCGTGCGGGCCATCGATTGCGTGCGGAAGATTACCAACGAACAAGCCGAAGAACTCGGCCTGCTCGAGATGGAAGAGACTAAGATCGGCCGCCTCGATCATAAGATTGAGAAGCTGAAGATCGTACGCTTAGTTCCCGGTGTTGAATTCCTCAAGACCGACTGCCTCTCGGGCGACAACGGTGTGACGTTGATCGAGCACGCTCCGTTTGGAGTCATTGGCGCGATCACCCCGGTGACTCACTCGCTGCCGACTCTTGCTGGCAATGTGGTGAGCATGGTCGCTGGTGGCAACACGCTGGTCGTCAATGCCCATCCCGGTGGAGCCCGTATCGCTGCGGAAGGTGTTCGCCGTTTCAACAAGGCGATCTTCGAAGCAACAGGCCTCGAAAATATCGTCACGATCGTTGAGCAACCAACTCTCGACACGGCCGCCGAAATCTTCAATCACAAGGGCGTCCGCCTGCTGTGCGTCACCGGTGGTCCTGCCGTGGCCCGGGCCGCACTGGAGAGCCGTAAACGAGCCGTCGTCGCCGGACCTGGCAATCCGCCGGTCGTGGTTGACGAATCGGCGTGCCTCGAGAACGCCGCGAAGTGCATCGTCAAAGGTGCGGCATACGACAACAACCTCCTGTGCATTGCCGAGAAGCAAGTCTTCGCAGTGGAGAGCATCTTCGACGGCCTGCTGAGCCAAATGGGACGGCACGGTGGCTATAAGTTG
This sequence comes from Planctomycetaceae bacterium, assembly GCA_021732415.1. Classification (GTDB taxonomy): domain Bacteria; phylum Planctomycetota; class Planctomycetia; order Planctomycetales; family Planctomycetaceae; genus JAKFVC01. Next base: position 15,150 of record JAKFVC010000060.1, on the reverse strand, counting down.
AACAGTCGCGAGGTCGATCAACTTACCGCTATCGCCTTCAAGAAGGCCGATGACGGACACTGGATTCTCAACCGCGATCTCATCGGACGGGACGCCTCGGTGCTCGCTGGTTTGATCGGTGTCAACGTGCCGCCGTCCACACAGGTCCTCTTCGGTGAGGCGGACAGATCGAACCCATACGTCTCCGAAGAGCAGATGATGCCGTTCGTGCCGTTCGTGCGAGTGAAAGACGTCCATGAGGCGATTCGCTTGGCGAAAGACAGCGAACACAACTACCGCCACACCAGCCTGATTCACAGCCGCAACATCCGAAACATCACCACCATGGGCCGCGAAATGGACACGACGCTGTTCATTCAGAACGGTGCTTGTATGTCGGGCCTGGGATTGGGTGGAGAAGGATATTTGTCATACAGCATTGCGACCCCGACCGGCGAAGGTGTCACGAGCCCGTTGACGTTTACTCGTCAACGCCGTTCGACATTAGTCGGCGATTTGCACATTCTTTAGACGCCCCCGTGGCCGTCGGTGCCGAAGCTAGCAGCAACGGCCACGGAACTAAATACTTCAAATCAAGGCACATGAGTCAATGCAGCTCGGACGCGTGATTGGTTATGCGACGGCAACAATGAAACACGCCAGCTTGAGCGGCTGGCGGTTGCTCGTTGTACAACCACTCGGCAATCAAGGAGGACCCGATGGTGAGCCGCAGTTGGCACTGGATCACCTCGGTGGCGGTCAAGGTGACAAAGTCATCCTGACTTCGGATGGCTCGATCGTGCGCGAGCTCGTCGGGTCGGATAAGACTCCTGCACGTTGGATAGTGATCGGTCTGGCAGATACATGAACTTCGATGCGGTGACAATCGAACGGATGGTGCGCGAGGTGCTGGAACAAGTCCAGCGCCCCGACAATGTCCGTACGAGCCCCGCATCGCCGGTAAATACATTATTGAAGGTCCCCGCAACACCATGGGCTCCGGCCAGTGTTGCACCTGCGGCAGTGGTGATCCGCGAACGAATCGTCACCGCTGACGTATTAAAGGAACAAACGAAGCCGGGCTCGAAAGTTGTCATTGCGAAGAAGGCAATTTTAACCCCGGCGGCTCAGGATTATGTCCGTAACTTCAAGCTTGGTTTAGAACGCAGCGATACGTCGCCAACTGGCAATAGCGTGGCGGTCGTTCGCTGGAAGATCATCCTAAGTAGCGTTGCCGAACACACCGCCCGAGCGATCGACGCGGTCTGCCAGGCATGCAGTAGCGTACAACGTGAAATCAGTGGAACTGCAAACGAAGCTGCAGTTTTCGCAGTCAGTGCAATGAGCCGAGCTGAAGTAGCAGGAGTCATTGTCGTCACAACAGCGCCGCAAGTTGTGGCGTGCCGCGCGAATCGAAGTAGCGTGATTCGGGCCGCAGTTGTGAGCGACCTGGCCACATGGCAGCAAGTGCAACCGCAGTTGCGGCCGAATGTGGTTTGTATCAATCCACACGGCCGCGGATTTATGGAATTGCAGAACGTGATTAATAAGGTGTTGGCGTCGCCGGCTCCCGAAGTGCCGGCGGACTGGAGTTAATTTTGTGAGCGGGATGGCGCTAGCCACCGGTTCTACTGGCGAACGAATGTGAAAAACCGGCGGCTAGCGCCGTGTCGCTCTCGAGCAAGGACGAGTTCAAGCAACATGCGGATCGCGGAAGTCATTGGCCGAGTCACCCTGTCGCAGTGTCACGCGAGTTTGCGTGGTGCGACATGGTTGCTGGGCGTTCCGTTGACCGCTGAAGGAATACAAGGCGATGCCGCAGGGCGCGGTGAACCATTTGTCATTTACGATGAAATGGGCGCATCACCCGGCTCGATGATTGCCGTCAGTGAAGGGGCGGAGGCGTCGAATCCGTTCTATCCTGACTCAAAACCGATTGATGGATACAACGCGGCAATATTGGATACCGTCAAGATTGAACTTTAGATCTTAATATATCGACCGCGTTTGTTGACGTGGTCATCACGGACCGCAGTGCTCACATCACGGTGGCCCGCAACGCAGGAGTAATGACAGCATGACGACTTGGAACTCGGGAATTCACGACCGCCGCTTGAAAGAACAAATCTGCGAGATCGGCCGTCGCGTTTATAACAAGGGCTTCGCCGCGGCGAATGATGGCAACATCTCGATCCGCGTCGGCGAGAACGAAGTCCTGTGCAGCCCCACGATGATCTGCAAGGGTTTCATGAAGCCCGAAGATATCTGTGCGGTTGACCTCTATGGGAACCAGATCGCCGGCACTCGCAAGCGAACGAGCGAAGTGCTGCTGCATCTCGCCATTATGCGTGCCCGACCGGAAGTCAAAGCGGTCGTCCATTGCCATCCTCCTCACGCGACCGCGTTCGGTGTGGCTCGCGAACCGATCCCCCAGTGCGTGCTGCCGGAAGTCGAAGTGTTTCTGGGTGAGATCCCCTTCGCTCCGTACGAAACTCCAGGCGGACAAGACTTCGCCGACACGGTGCTCCCGTTCTTGAAGCCCGGTACCAACGCCATGATCTTGACGAATCATGGCACGGTGAGCTTCGGCCCCGACTTGGAACAAGCCTACTGGAAGACAGAAATCGTCGATGCCTATTGCCGCATCCTGATCCTGTCGCGCCAGCTTGGTGGCATCACTTACCTTGATGAGCGCAAGAGCCGCGAGTTGCTCGACCTGAAGAAGAAATTGGGCTTTGACGATCCCCGCTTCCACGAGGAAAGCTGCGATCTGTGCGGGAACAGCGCTTTCCGTGACGGCTACAAAGAAGAGTTGCCGCAGCCGCGGGCATTTGACGCGCCGCCGGTCTATCCGGGTTACCTGCAAACGCCGACCTACGGTGCTTCGAGCAAAGTAACGACCGCGGCTCCCAATGCCGCGCTCGACCAGGAAGCATTGGTAAAGGCGATTACGGCGCAAGTGCTGGCCGCTTTGGGACAAAAATAACGGGAAGTGTCGCCTGACTGTCCGAGTCGGGGTACCTCCTCGGAACAAGCACCCGACTCAGAGAGTCGGGCTACGGAAATTAGTCGTTGTAAATACGGATGACATTATGCAAGTCAGCATTATCGGTGGTGGTGGTCTCGTCGGGTCGTGTGCGGCCTTTGCGTTGCAGTGCGGCAAGATCGTCCGCGGGATCGATCTGATCGACGTCAACGCCGAGCTCGTCGGTGGCCAGGCTCTCGACCTGTTGCATGGAAGTTGCCTGACTGCCGATCAACAGATTCGGTCGGGTGACACGTCGCTGGTCAAGCAGAGCGACATCATCGTGATTACGGCTGGATTGCGACGCAAGCCAGATGAAAGCCGCCTGGACCTCATCAATCGCAACGTCCAGTTGTTTCGCGGGATCCTGGCTGACATCAAAAAAGTTGGCACCAAGCCGGGTGCGATTGTCTTCGTCGTCTCGAATCCGGTCGATGTCCTGACGTATCTGGCGATCAAGGAACTTGGACTGCCGCCTGCCCAAGTGATCGGCCTCGGAACGGTTCTCGATACGAGCCGCTTGCGAAGCCTGATGGCCGAGAAGCTGCAGGTACCGCCTAGCCAGGTCTCGACATTGATCCTGGGCGAACATGGCGACAGCATGGTTCCGATTTGGTCTGCGGCGCAGATTGCCGGCTTGCCGCTGGAGAAGTGGCCGGGATATTCGACGACGCTGATTCAGGAAGTCGAAAAGCGAACTCGCGGCAGCGGTGCTGAAGTCATCAAGAAGAAGGGCGGAGCCGGGTTTGCTGTTGGACTGTCTATTACCGATGTCATTAACAGCATCGCTCTCGATCAACGACGTATCCTGCCGGTCTCGTCCCTGGTCAATGGTCTCTATGGCATTCGTGATGTTGCCATCTCGGTGCCGACGGTTGTTGGGCGGGCTGGTGTGTTGAGTCAGATTGAGATTGATTTGTGGCCCAAGGAGAAGACGGGGCTCACAAACTCGGCACGCGTTCTGCGAGAGACGATTGAAAAAGTTCTCTAAAGCAAGCAATCAGGAACCGACCAAATCAGCCGGCACGCGCTAGCGTCCGGTTTATCTGGAGAATTGAGTCGAATGTTGACCAAACCGTGGGCTAGCGCCCAGCGGCTGATTGGTCGATAGGCTCGCGAGTTGAATAATTTTCGAGGCCGCTGGAGCAAGCCGTGCAGAAGTCGCTCGATGTGAAACTGGCTGAGATTCATGCCGACCCCAGCGGGTCCAAAGCGTTCATCATTGCGGACGCCAAGGATGCCGATATGGCGTTCGGCATGGGGTCCGCTGGCGTTTCGCCCGAGCGACATGATGGTGAAGTCCGCTTTAAGACATTGGCCGACTACCGGCAACAGATGCGCGAGATCGTGCAGCAGGGTGTCGTCGACATCATGCTGATGTCGACCCACACGAACGATCTGTTGACGATTCAAGAGCGGATCTTCGATAACTCGCATGTCACCCCCGCCGCGCGAGCCAATGATACCACCGATGTCCACATTGCCCGTGGCGGCCGGACCTATCAAGCGCCGGCCATGCCTTTCCGTTCGGCGGCACTCGATCACATTCAATGTGGTCATCTCGACTGTGAGACCGGCGAACGCCATCTGGGGGCCAACCTGGGGCTCTATTCGGTCACCTTCAACAATGACCCGGAACGAGACCTGGAAGTCCTGCAACAGTTCAAGCTCTTCCGTGAAGAGGCTGAGCGTAAGAAGTTCCGCTATTTCCTCGAAGTCTTCGATCCGAACGTCGCGAATTCCGTCGATCCGGAATTGCTCGGGGCCTTCATTAATGATCTTGTGGCCAGGTCGCTCGCCGGTGTGGCCCGAGCTGGTCGTCCTGCCTTTCTGAAGATCGTGTATCACGGTCCGAAGGCTATGGAAGAGCTGGTCCGGTACGATCCGCATCTGGTGGTGGGTGTCTTGGGTGGTTCGGCCGGGACGACGCTCGACGCCTTTCAACTCATTCACCAAGCTCAGAAGTACGGCGCCCGCGTGGCTCTGTTTGGGCGGAAGATTAATCAGGCTGAGAATCAACTTGCCTTTATTGAGTTCTTGCGGCTGATCACGGACGGCGTCATCTCGCCCGATGAAGCAGTGCGAGCTTATCACGCGGTGTTGGAAAAACTGGGAATTCGTCCGCATCGGACGCTCGATGAAGATCTGACATTGAAGACTGGGGTGATGAGCTACGGTGGCAGCGGTAAGACAATTAGCGCACCACCGCCGGAACAACCAAAGCCAACTCCTGAAGCAACACCTAGTCCTCCAGCAGCCAAGGCGGCCGAATCGCCGGCTGCTCAAGAGACGGCCCCTGTCGTCGCCCATTCCACGCTAGCGGCTCCGAACTTCGCCAAGATGACTTCGGCTGAAAAGCTGGCTTATCATCGCGAACGGTTGAAACGGATGTTCGGCGGTTAGTCGCCGTTCGGCGACTATTTCTGCATCCGTAATCTCACGAGAAAATCGTTGAGAGCTTCGGCATTCGTGGGGTTATCAGGCAGAGTCGTTTCAGCGTAGGCTGTTTCGAGTTCGTACTGCAAACGATGATATTCATCGCGATAGAATTCGACGTCCGCCTCCTTTAACGTCGACTGCTCGGGTCCGGCCAGCTTGCGGACGACAAGATTCTCCACGTACGGCAGGTGGAACGACTGGTTCAAGCGCATGATGTTCGCTTCGACCTTGCCGGTGCGCATCAACGTGATCCCCGTCATCAGAACGCGGAATGTGTAAAGCAACGGCTTCACTCGTCGCGGGTTTTCCTTTTCGAACAGCTTCCACTGATTGTCGGCGAATCCCAGATAGTGATGGGCGTAGTGGCGCGTGATGCACCCGGGAGCAATCGCTTTCAGCTCTTCGTGGGCGGGCGATGTTGTCACGACCAGCGGTGAAAAGAGCGACTCCAAGACATTGCCGCTCTTCTTGAGCAACATGTTGCAGGCGGACTTCGCGTCGTGCGTGACGAGATCGAGCTCTAATCCCTCGACGATTTGAGTTCGCTCGATCGTTTCATGATGCACCTGCAAGCCAAGCACTTTTTCCAGCGGCAGCAGATGAATGCCGCGCAGATCATAATCAGAATCGGGCGAAGGAAAGCCGTACAAATGCGCGCCGCTGATTGTCATAAACAACAGCGGATAGGGCTGGTCCGAAACCATCTGAGTGATACGTGGATCCCAGGTCATGGTAACGCGTCCTCCAGGGCGCGACGGCGGGCCATCACCAGATAGCGATTGGCCGCTTCGTAGTCAGGGTGGTCAGGTAAACTGGTCGTCTCGGCAGCGTGTTCAAATTCACGGTGCAATTGGAGTCGCCAGCGATCAATCTCATCCCAGGGCAATTTGCCCGCCTTGATTTCCAGCAGCTGATCGCGGTACTGCTCGACTCGGACTGGGACTCGGTGTTCCTTGAGGGTAACGATACCTGTCAGCAAGAGCCGAATCAGATGCATCACATGCTTCCACTTGATGCGGCCCTGGTTACGGATGTCGGTTTGAATCTTTTTGAACTGGGATAACACGTATCCATTAAAAGTCTGATAAACCAATCGTGACAGAAAACAGTCACGAATGTTAAGTAGTTCTTGAGCTAAGGGCGAGGCGAATTCGACCAGCGGAGTATAAAGACATTCGATGATGTTGGGGTTCGCCTTCAGGGCCAGCGTGATGAATTTCTGCAATTCCCAGTACGCTTCATCGCTGGACTTCATTTCCAGTTGCTCGGGCACGCCGTACAGGGACCAATGGAGATCCGCAGGAGGAAGATAAATTCCGCGCAGGTCGAGGTCCGAGCCTTCGTGATCTAAGCCATAGGCTCGCGAACCCACGACGCAGCGATAGATGACGCGATCGAAAAGGTTGTATTGCGATAGGATGGTGTCGGTCTCATTCAGCCAGCCTTGTTTATACGTGGCCAGCGGGATGATCTCGGGGCGATTCAGAGACGTCTCGAAGCCATCTGGAAAGCGGACGCGATAGGCGTGTTCGGCATCTACCGGTTGAATTAGGATCACGCCGACCGCCCCTCGCGGATAGGCGATCTTGCCGTTGGAGGCCTGCAGGTCGACGAGCGTTACGACTTGCGTGCCCACAGAGAGAACGAACGGTGGATTGAGGGCGTCGTTCATGGGCACGCTTTCTGTTATCACCGCCAAATAAATTGAGTAGGTGAGCCGGCGGCGTAAGCCCCCGGATTCTTTAGGGCCATTTCTGAAACACAGAGGCACTGAGAACACAGAGATACGACAACTCCTCTGTGTTCTCTGTGCCTCTGTGTTTCCAAATCAATATCGAAAGGAATCCGGGGGCTTACACCGCCCGGCTCACCAATATCACCCAAATGTTGATGACTATTCGAATAACCGGGCAGTTCGAACATGCGACGGCCGGGGCGGCCATCCTACAGATTGCACAGCGCGCTTTTTATTGCGCGCCCTGAAAGATCAGACACCGTTTTTCGCAATGAGTTCAACCAGCAGTTGATTTGTGGCTCGTAGCTCCTGGGCTAGGCCGTGTATGAGACGCTCTGACGACTGCACCTGCGGAGTATCCGGGAGAACTTCCCAAGTGTAGGTTTCGACCTCGAGATGGGGTGCATATGAGAGGCCGGGAATTTCTCGCAGTGCTTGCTGTAGTTGTGGGCGAGTGGTGCTCAATGCGCCGACACGTTCCGCATTGACGGGAACGTGAAAGTGAATTCGCCAGCTCTCGGCCTGGAGAAAATCCTGCGGGGGATTCAAGGCCATCTCGGGAGTGAGATCGATCCAGCGTAGTTGTCCACCGCTTTTGGACGGAGCTATTGTCTGGTGCAGATAACGGGGCTCGGCGTAGCAGGCCAATGTTTCGCGGCCTTCTATATTCTGGGCGGGATTGTCGAGCTGCAACGCACACGTGATATGGAGCTTGTTGATGCGGATCCGATCTGCTGCCAATTGCCGGAAGCAATCCGAAATGTCTTCGTACTCGACCGCTTGATGGCAGACATCGAAACAGACCCCGATGAACTCATCCACATCGTCCCGCATGCCTGCCATCTCCGCCTGCTGTCGCAACAGAGAGAAGAACTGGCGGGTTTCGGGGATCGTTTCCAGGACGCAGAACGGTTCGGGCTCGATCGCCAGGCGGATGGTCTTGCCGGTCTCTGAGCGGAGTCGCTTCAGAAATCGAGTCAGTTCGAGCAATTCGTGCGCACAGCGGGTTTGGAAATCGAGCGGATGAGAAAATCCCTTGAAGCCGAGCGGCACCGTCGAGATGCTGCCTTCAATGCCTGGAGGCAGTAACGCGGCGAGGATCCGGGCACAGTCCTCGGTATATTTTCGGCGATTGGGCTGCGTCCAATCGGGGAGATAAACCTGCTCTTTCACCCGTGCGCTGTGAAAATCACCGTAGGGGAACGCGTTCAGTGTGTAACAACACAGCGCCAGTTCTCCCAAATCGTGGGCGAAGCGGCGAATCCCGTCGGGTGTCGACTGCAATTCTTGCGTCACTGGCTGAGCCAGCCACAATCCGGCTGCCACTTGGGCACCGAATTCCTTCTGTGCCGGAACAGTGAAATCCTGCAGTCCGCGCAAGACTTCTCCAACAGTCCGGCCTGGATGAACGTTGGTGCAATAACTGAGCGGCAGGTGGGAAAGGGCCATTGACGGTCTCCTGGCACGTGGCGAGACGCTTTACGCGTGGTTTTCGAATCAGTGGTTGATTTGTCTAGAGTCGCTCGCCGAATCCGTTCTACTTACCAGTGGGCCTCGGCAGTTCCCCCGTTACGGAGGACAGATGCTTCGCGATTTCGAACCCGTCTAGCATACCCGAAACAGATCGGTTTGGGGTACAATCATCATGTCTACCCAGCGCCGGAACGAAACTTTATCCCGGCAGAGGTGTTCGATTGGTAAGGATCAGCGTTCGATTGGCAAGGATCCTTGGGACACGTGTAATATTCCCGCAATGACCGAAGTCACCACGACAGAATCCGGCACGCAACTGAGTCTTCGTGACCCCGATGTGCGGTTGATGCTGCGCGCTAAGGAAGGTGACGCGGCGGCGTTCGAGGAACTCGTCATCAATTACCAGGACCGGCTGGTCCATATCTTCGTCCATTTGATCGGGAATCAAGAGACCGCCGAGGATCTGGCGCAGGAAACGTTTCTGCGAGTCTACCGGTCACGTCACGGATACGTCCCGACGGCTAAGTTTTCGACCTGGCTGTTCAAGATTGCGAATAATCTGGCCAGCAATTCGCGGCGCTCCAAAGGGCGCCGGAAGGAAGTCGATATCAACGCGTCGGAGGGTGGTACCGGAGCCAGGGCGGAAGAGGAACTTGTAGCGGAGAAGTCGGCCATGATGCCGACTCGGCAGTTGGACAAGAAGGAAATGGCCCAGGTGGTTCAAGCGGCCATGAGCAGCCTCAGCGACCGGCAACGGCTGGCTGTGCTCCTGCATAAGTTTGAGGAGATGAGCTACGCCGATATCGGTGCGACGATGGATCTGACCGAAGCGGCGGTGAAATCACTTCTTTCGCGAGCCCGGGAAGCGCTGCGACTGAAACTGGAGAACTACATCAAGCAAGGTGATGTCTGGAGCGGCGCCATGCCCGTTCAATCTTAGAAGTCCACATAAAAGCAGTCAGCCCAAATTTCTTCTCCGTGTTCTCCGTGTCTCCGTGGTGAAATGAAGCAGATGATTCGCCACGGAGACACGGAGACACGGAGAACACAGAGAGGCGAGAAGAAACAAGATAATAGCCACGCTCGCCAGAGTGTGGAGAAACACCCGTAAAAAGGCCCACGTTCTGGCGAACTTGGCTACACGATGTTGGACTGATGGAAAAGATAACTCGATTTACGTCTGAAGAACGCGAAGATCTGGCCGCCTACCTGGACGGCGAGTTAGACGAGAAGCGCGCGGCCGAAATCGAATTGAAATTGACGCGCAGCGAGTACGCCCGCCGCGAGGTCGAGATTCTGTCTCGCACGTGGGACATGCTGGGATTGTTACCGCAGCCTAACGTGTCCGGCGAGTTCAGCCGCAAGACGATGGCCATCGCCCGGCAGGCGGAAGAGCCGCAGTTTTATGACAAGTCGAAGGATGCGATACGCTGGGGTCGGCGAGTCGCCTGCCTGTCGGGTTGGGGCATGGCCCTCTGCCTGGCCGCGTCGATGGGTTACCAGATTACCAATCGCTTGATCCCTGACAAATCGCGGATGTTGGTGGAAGAGTTGCCGATCATCGAAAATCTGGACAACTACCGTGAAATCGGCGACGTGGAGTTCCTGCGGCAATTGCGGAGTAGTCGCGTCTTTCAGAAGGAGGCGTCGAATGTCCCTCCTCGCTAGAACTCGCGCCGGATGCCTGACCCTCGCTGGGTGCCTGGTACTCCAACTGGGCTCCACCGCGTATGGGGCTCCGCCAGTCACTGCAGAGACACTGACTCAGCGACGAAAGTCGATCGCTGCACTGCCGGATCCCCAGCGCCAGGAATTGGCGCGGAAATATGACCAATACCAAAAGCTGACCGCGGACGAGCGGATCAAGCTACAAGACTTGCACGACGTCATGGAAGCCGAGCCGGACCTCAAGCAGGTCATGGAAAATTACTGCGAGTGGCTGAAAAACCTGGATCTGACGCAGCGCGAACAGTTGCGACAAGCCAAGACGCCGGAACAGAAACGGAATCTGGTCGTCAAATTCCATCAAGCCCAGGTGGACAGGAAGGAAGACGCCTTGCGCGAGGTGACTCCTCCACAGCCCGCGATTCATCCAATGCCCTTGCTGTCTGGTGACGAATTAAAAAGCGTCATGACCGCTCTGGAAACCGAGTTGGTCAAATCGGGTATGCTGGACGCGAAAATCCAAGCGGAATTGGCGAAAACATCAGGGACCCAACACTACAAGCAGTTGATGCAAGCGATCGCAGACTACCGCCATCCCGAAAAGGGGCCACAGCGTGAGTTCGCGATTCCCCAAGAGGTTCGGACGGTTTTAGGTCAGCTGGTTAAGGACGGAGAGCTGGGAAAGAAGATCATTGAAACTGGACGGAATGTGGATCGTCAGCGATCGCAGCCCCTCATCTTCGGAATGCTGGCCAGGAATACCGCAGAAGAAGCACGGCGGGAGTTTAACGGGCCCGCGGGTAACCAGTTGAAGGAAGCGATTTTCAATTCGTGGCCGGCAGAGCAACAGGCGCGCTTCTCGCAAGCACCGCCCGCTCAGCGTGAGATTTTTCTGATGCGGAATCATCTGGAAGAGATCTGGCACGCCTTCACCAAGGCCGGTGATTTGAAATTCCAACGTCCCCCCGGAGACGGCAAACCGCGCGGCCGTGGCGATTATCCTCCTCCCTATAAAAATGGTGAGGGAAATCGCAATCCGCGACCGATGCCTGGCCGCAAACCGGATCAGCCGCCAGAGCAACGGCGTCAGACGGAATGAGAGCGTCTGGGCAGTCACTTGCCAACAGTGAATTTGGACGCTCCCCCGTGATCCAAACGGGCCATTGAGCCGTTATGATTACGACGATTCCGATCGCTGTCACGAGTTCAATGTGTCTCGCTTCTCGTCGACGAATCTTTCTGGGCAGCTCAAATACCAGAAAATCGTTGAACGGCTCATTGTTCTGCCGAGCCTCGTCCGCCGCTCAGTCTGAAATTGCAATTAGACGAATCTATTCCGTTCACGCGCTATAATCTCTCCGAGGCCATGTTCTTCCGGGTCTGTGCTCTGGCTCCCGAAGAACTGAACCGGAATATGCGGGTCTGACCGGCGTATTCCTCCAACCAATTCGTCGTGTCCTTTAGAAATCAGCCAGGCCAGACATGCATAATCTCGACCTCATCCTGACAGTGACCGGCGGACTGGCCGCGGCCCTGTTGATGGGTTACATCGCCCAGCGCATTGGTCTGTCGCCGATGGTGGGCTATTTGCTAGCGGGAATTGCCGTGGGGCCGCACACTCCGGGCTATGTCGCCGATCAGAACTTTGCCCAGCAGCTTGCCGAAATCGGCATTATCCTGCTGATGTTTGGGGTTGGGCTCCATTTTCATCTGAAGGAACTGCTCGCAGTCCGGCGCGTGGCGATACCGGGGGCGATTGGGCAAAGTATCGTGGCCACGATCCTGGGAGCTCTGCTGGCCAGGGCGTTCGGATGGGACTGGTCAGCAGGGTTGGTGTTTGGTCTGGCGATTTCCGTCGCGAGTACCGTCGTCCTCTTGCGCGTCCTCGCGGATCATCGTGATCTGCATACTCTAACCGGACACATCGCGGTCGGCTGGCTGGTTGTGGAGGATCTCTTTACGGTGCTCGTGCTGGTGTTGCTGCCCGAGTTGTTCGGGCCGCATCAGGCGGGGGCACTGGGAGTCGTATTTGCGCTGGCGATTGCTGTCGTCAAAATCGCTGTGCTCGCCGTGTTTACCCTGGCGGTCGGAGGCAAGGCCATTCCGTGGATATTGGATCGTGTCGTCGAGTCCAAATCGCGGGAATTATTTACCCTGACGATCCTGGTCATTGCCTTGGGGATCGCAGTCGGTTCGGCCAAGCTGTTCGGTGTCTCGATGCCGCTGGGGGCATTTCTGGCGGGCATGGTGGTCGGCAGATCTGACTTCAGCCTGCGAGCCGCTTCAGAAGCGTTGCCGATGCGTGATGCGTTTGCCGTGTTGTTCTTCGTGTCAGTGGGGATGTTGTTCGACCCTCAATTCCTGCTGCAGTCGCCATGGCTGGTCACTGCGACGCTGGCTGTCATTTTGCTCGGTAAGCCGTTGACGGCCATCGTGATTGTGCTGTGGCTAGGCTACCCCCTGCGCGTCGCGCTCACGGTCGCAGTAGCACTGGCCCAGATTGGAGAGTTCTCTTTCATCCTTGCCGCACTAGGGACTGAGTTAAAGATCCTGGATCCAGCCGCGACCAGCACTCTGGTGGCGGCGGCGATAGTGTCGATCAGTTTGAATCCCTTGCTCTATGGGATGGTGCAGCGAGTCGAGTCGTGGCTGTCAAATTCCCCTCGCTTCAAAGGCTGGTTACCGGCGCCGGGCGGGCTGGCGGCGAGCAATGCCAGCAGGGTGCATGGCGGCCCAGCGGAAACGACCGCGTCGCGCTATCGGGCGGTCGTGGTGGGGTATGGTCCTGTCGGGCAGATTGTTTGCCGATTGCTCCGTGAGAACCAGATCGATCCGACCGTCATTGAACTCAATCTCGAGACCGTTCGTCGGCTGCGTGAACAGGGGATTGCAGCGGTCTATGGAGACGCCACGCACCGCGATATTCTTGACGCGGCCGGTGTGCGGCAGGCTGCGGGGTTCATTCTCAGTTCGGCCGGTACGCAATGCAGTGAGGATACGATTCGCATGGCGAAGGAGCTCAATCCTGGAATTCGTGTGCTGGCGCGGGCGGCCTTCGTCAGGGAGTTGCCGGCACTGCAAACCGCAGGTGCTGAGGCAGTCTTTTCCGGGGAAGGTGAGGTCGCACTCGCTTTCACGGAAGAGGTCCTGCGAGAACTCGGGGCGACGCCGGAACAAATCGATCGTGAGCGTGAACGCGTTCGTACTGACTTAAGTGGTCGTCCGAATACAGATGCGCGTCCTGTCATAACAATCCAGCAATCGGTACCGGTTCCGGACGAACAATCCAAACCGACTGCCGTAATGGAATGAATTGTTCTAATTAATTAATGTCGTGCAGTCCGGCACGTTCGCCGCAATACGGATTCGTCCGTCGCTCTTCGCCAATCGTGGTGTGGGCGCCGTGGCCCGGATAGACCACCGTGTCATCCGGGAGGCAGAACAGCTTTTCTCGAATGCCGCGCAGGAGCTCGGACAAACTGCCGCCCGGGAAATCGGTGCGGCCGATGCTCCCTTCGAACAGCACGTCTCCTCCCAACACCACGATGGGCGAGACGTTCTGGATGATGAAGACCACATGCCCCGGACTGTGGCCGGAGATTTCTCGCACGAGAAACTGCATCCCGGCGGCGGCGAATTCCTCGCTATCACGGACGGTACGATCAGCCGGTGGGCTAATGATGGGAGCCCCCGCCAGACCGCTCAGATTCGCGAGTGCATCGGTCAACATGGTTGCGTCGCCTTCGCCAATGATCAACGGGACACTCGGCCAACGTTTCTTGAGGGCCGAGTTACCTCCAATATGGTCGGCATGGCCGTGAGTCAGCAGGATCAAGGCGGGCTCGATGCCCAAACTTTCTACCAGCCGAATGATCTTCCCCGGCTCGAGTCCCGGGTCAACGATGATGCAGTCTGATCGATTGGCCAATGACACGACCAGGGTGTTTTCCATGAACGGCTTGGAGACAACGATTTCAATCCGGAGCTGATTTCCCTGGGCGTCGACACTCATTACGGGCAACTTTCCGGGTGTGGCTCGGACAGATTTGGACTGCGGTGATTCATCACCGCTTTCCATTCAATTCAGGCGTCTACCTACTGGCGAGCCAAGTTTAGCAATCGACCTTGAAGGCAATTCGGTTCATTGATTTGCATTGGAAGGCGGTGATGAATCACCGTAGTCCAAATTGGTGAATCAGCCACGTCCGAGATAGTCCTGTTCCACCGGCAACACGATCGCCTCCAGCATATTCACATGCGCCGGCAATGAGGCCATCGTGACCGCTACTTCGGAGATCGTCTCGACACTCATCATGGGCTCAGCATCAGATTTGAGCTCAGTCTCTGCCCGACGTTCAACCAGGACATTTCCCGGGTGCAGGCAACTGCAACTGATGCCGAACGGGCGGCCATCCAGGGCGATCGCCTGGGTCATACCCCAGACCCCGAACTTGGCTGCCGCGTAGGGCACGCCACCTTCGCGTGGTCGCTGGGCCGAGATCGAACCGATATTGATGATGCGTCCGCCCCCCTGTTGTTTCATCAAGGGGAAGACCGCCCGGCTGCAGAGAAACGTGCCCGTCATGCAGGCTCCGATGACGTTGTTCCACGCGGCCAGGGAGATGTTATCCAGCCGCCCGCCGTCAAACGCTCCCGCATTGTTGACCAGGATATCCACGCGTCCGAACCGCGCATGTGCCGCATCGACCCACGCCTTAACGGCCGCTTCGTCGGTGACATCCAAGTCCGTGGCGAAGACATCGGCACCCGCCGCGGTCAATTCGGCGACCGTACTGGCCAGCTTCTCGGCATTCCGAGCACAGATCGCCACATG